>NZ_JYOF01000028.1:163-20495 GCF_000955865.1 Pseudomonas sp. 2(2015) | reverse complement strand
GGCCGTTGCCGGCCACCAGGTCGGATTGATCGAGCAAGCGGAACCAGGCCCACGGCCCTTCCAGGGTCAGGCCGGAGCGACCGCTGGCCGATGGCGGCATGATCGACAGGCGCACCACGCCGATGCTGTTGGGGTTTGGCCACTGCATCGCAACCGGGCGGCTCGGGCCGTGGTCATAGCTGATCTGCTGGCCATCGAGGTCGAGCAAGAACTGGGTGACCGAGGCGTCCATGGCCACCGGCTTGAGCTCGAAGCGCACGGTCGGCTGCATGCCGCCCGAGCGGAAGAACGCATCGCGAATCGCCGCCGAACGCTGAAAGGTGGGTGTGCAACACGCCAGAGCCAATGCCGAGCTTCTGCGCCGCGCCCGGCTGCCAGCGCCAAGGGTTGGCCGAGGTATCGACATAAGGCTGCAGGTACTTTCGAAAATAACTGTCCATCACCCCGCCGACGCCGAAGAACTGGCCGAAATCGTCCAGCGTGGCATCCCGCGAGCTGCCCGCTGCCAGCGGATAACGACCGCTCAGCGACTGGCGATAAACGTTGACCACTTCGCTGGTCCAGGCGGCGTTCAGTTGATTGCGCACGCCGCCCATCATGGTGTTGGTGGTCGAGTTGACCACCGACTTGACCAGGCCCTGAACCATCGGCGGCTGGCGCTGCGCAGTGAGGCTGACGCGGTTGGCGGCGGCAGTGGCCTGGTTCTTGGCCTCGCCGAGCAGGGCGTCGCCACTGGCACCGACCATGGCACTGACCTGCACGTATAAGGCGTTCATGTCGGTGAGCAGGCCGTCGATGGCCGCCGGCTCGCCCTCGCCCTTGCTGACCAGGCTGGCGAGGTCGGCAAAGTGCGCGGTGACCGGGTCCTGGTCTTGCTGCGCCTGGCGGCTATCGGCCGGAGCATCCTGGCCCAGCAAGTTACCCAGGCGCTGCTTGAGCTGGTCGACACCAGCCTCGCTGGCTTTGGCCTGGGCCGCGGCAAGCGGGTCCTGCTGTTGCAGGTTGGTTTCCTTGGCCACGGCGCTCAGCAGCTTTTTCAGCGGCGAGGTCGGCCCGGAAATCACCCGCAGAACATCGGCGGCCTGGGCCACGCTGGTGATCGGCACAAAGTCGATATCGGCCAGCAGCGCGTCCCAGTGGCGGATGTAGTCGGCGAAATACAAACGGCGCACGTCGGCGGCCAGGCTAGTCACATCACCTTCATCGGCTTGCTCGCGGCCCAGCACCCAACGCTCTTCAGCCAGGGTATTGCTGTGTTGCAGGCTGGTGGCAAGAAACGCCTTGCGATAGCCATCAAGGGTAAACAGCCCGCTCAAGGGTTCACCCAAAGGCTTGCCGCTCTTGCGGCTGAACACCAGCGCGGCATCGCGGCCGGCCGCTTCGCTCAGGCGAAAATCGCTGACGCCGTTGGGCAACTGCTGGCGTTTGACCCGGTCATAGACGCGCTGGGCCACCGGCAACTGCTGCAATTGGCGACGCAGGTCTTCGATCAGGTTGGCATCCAGGCGCGCATTCGGCGGACGCTTTTCAAACAGCGCCTGCAGATNNGTCGCGGGGCAGGCTCTGCTCCCAGTCGAGGCTGACCCAGGCCTTGATGAAGTCCGGGTCGTAATGCTCGCCGTCAGCCAGCATCAGGTAGGCCTTGAGGCCTTCGTAGAGAAAGTCCGAACCACCGCCGCTGTGCAGTTGCTCTTCGATACGGGTGACCAGGCGCGGGGCGAACACGGCAATCAGCAACTTGCGGTAGACGCTGGCCGACTCGGCTTCGAGCATGTCGCCCTGGTATAGCCCCAACCCCTCGGCCCAACTGGGCGGATCCTCGGCCAGATGGCGCACGGCATTGAGCAACGGCAGTACCGCCAGTACATCGCGCTGGGCCGGGCTCAAGGTTTGCAGGACTGGCCCCAGCGGCGCGAGCTTACGCTCGACCTGGGCGATGTAAGCCTGGTTTGCGCGATAGCTCAGCGCCCATACGCTGCCGACCAGCACTACCAGGGCAACGCTGGCGGCAAGTGCAGCACGGGCCAGCCATTTGCGCCGGCGCTCGACTTGCGGGTTGACCCCGACCAGCCCGCGCTCGGCAAACGCCACGGCGCTGAACAGTTTTTCAATGAAGTAGCTGCGCCCGGTGCCGCTCTGGCGTGCCAGATGCTGACGGTCCAGGCCCATGCTCTGGGCCATGGCGCCGATCAGGCGATCGATCGGGCTGCCTTCCTGGGTGCCGCTGGTGAAGTACACGCCGCGCAACAGGGCGCGTTCTTCATAGGCATTGGGCTTGAACACGCCGTCGAGAAAGCCCTGCAGGTTGGAGCGCAAGGCAGCGAACTGCTGGACAAAGCCGTAAACCAGATCGCGCCGCGCCGGGTCGCGCTCCTGCTGCAGGCGCTCGACCAGGCGCTCGTTGAGGCGTTGCTCAAGGCCGGCGAACTCGCTGTGGAACTGCGCCAGCGGCCCTTCGACCGACTTGTCGTCGTCCAGGGCAAAGGTCATACCCCACACTTGAGCGCGCTCTTCCTTGCTCAGGGTGTCGAAGAACTCCATGAAACCCGGCACCAGGTCGAGCTTGGTCAGCATNNCACGCCCAGCTGGCTGTACAACTCCTGGATACGCGAGCGGATGGCCGCAGCATGGGCAGCACGTTCGGCGTCGCTGCCCAGCAACAGGTCGGACAGGCTGATGGCAATGAAAGCGCCATCGATCGGCCGGCGCGCGCGCTGCTTTTTCAGCAGATCGAGAAAGCCCAGCCAGGCCGCCTTGTCGACCTGGGCGTGGCTGTCCTGGGTGGTATAGCGGCCAGCGGTGTCGAGCAACACGGCCTGGTCGGTAAACCACCAGTCGCAGTTGCGCGTGCCGCCGACGCCGCGAATCGCCCCGGCGCCAAGCTGCGCCGCCAGCGGAAAGTGCAGGCCGGAATTGACCAGCGCCGTGGTCTTGCCCGAGCCCGGCGGGCCGATGATCACGTACCACGGCAGCTCGTACAGGTTGCGCCGCTCATCGCCACCCAGGCGCGCCTTTTTCAGCAGGGCCAGGGCCNNGCGCTGGCGCAGGGTTGCCAGTTCTTCGGCGGTGGCCACGCTGGCAGAGTCAGGAGCTGTTTCTGCAGCCAGGCTGCGCATGACTTCTGCCGCCTGGCGGCGGGCCTCGATGAAGCGCCACAGGCGATAGCCGAGCCACACTGCAAACAGCAGGGCGATCAGCGCCCAGCGCCGCCCTGCCGGGATCAGCATGTCCCACAGCGGGCCGACGAACCAGATGATCAGGCTCAGGGCGATCAGGCCCAGCAGCGGAATGACCCAGCGAATGACAAATCCGAAAAACGCCTTCACTCGACCCCCTCCGCCAATACAGTGATTTCAACCCGGCGGTTCTTTGCCCGGCCTTCGGCCGTGTTGTTCGCTGCCAGTGGTTCGGTGTCGCTCAGGCCCTGCGCGGTAAAGCGCGCGGGCTGGCCGGTCTTGGCGGCCAGGATCTGCAGCACCTGCTCGGCGCGGGCCTGGGACAGCGCCCAGTTGGACGGAAAGCGCAAGGTCGCGATCGGCCGGTTGTCGCTGTGGCCGGTGATGCGCACCTGGCCCTTGACCTGGCCGATGGCGTCAGCAATGCGCAGCATCAGTGGCTGCAGGCTGTCGTTGATGCTGGTGCTGGCCGAGGCGAACAATTCGTCGCCACGGATGGTCACCACCGAACGGTCGACGGCGTCTTCGACGCTGACCCGCCCGGCCTTGATATCGCTGGCCAGAAAACCCGCCAGGCGTGGGCGTTCCACCGGCTTGGGCTGGGTCACCGGACGGTCGATGGCCTGCACCGGGATTTCGCCCAGGGCATGAATGTTCTTGAACACAGGCTCCGCGTCGGCGGCGAGCATCATGCGCAGGGCAAACAGCAGAGCCACAAGCAACGCCAGGGCGATGGCCAGGCCCACCCAGGGCGGGATGAACTGCGACAGCCGATCCCGGCTGACGCTGACCCCACGCCAGTGCGGCGACAGTTCGCGCTCGAACTCGCCCCGGGCGCTGCGGATAGCGGCAGCAGTGCGTTCGCGCAAGGCTTCGAGCTGGGCGCGGCCACCGTTGATAACCCGGTAACGGCCCTCGAAGCCCAGGCACATGCACAGGTACAGCAACTCCAGCAGGTACAGGCGTTCGCGCGGGCTCTGCAGGCAGTGCTCGAGCAGCTGGAAGACCTTCTCGCCCCCCCAGGCTTCGTTGTGCACAGTGATCAGCAGGCTCTGCTTGCCCCAGTCACTGCTGCTGCCCCACGGCGTGCTGAGCACCGCTTCATCGAGCGCAGTGCACAGCGCGTAACGGGCCAGCATGACTTCGTTACGGGCCACACCGGCGGCTTCGGCGCGCTCTTCGAACTGACGCAGATAAGCCAGCAACTGCGCACGCAGGCTGGCCGGGGCCGGATGGGCGATGGTGCTGCGCAAGCGGGTCAGCAAGACCAGCAACGGCCCGGCGGCGCTTTCCAGCGGGTTGAGGCCCAGCGCCTGGCCAGCGGCTAGCGGCTGCGCTGGCATCGACGGCGCCGCCACAGGCTCCGGCGTACCGGCCTGCGGGCCGCGGCCACCGGGGCGCGGCATGAACTGAGTGCGGTCGTTGGCCGGTGGCGCCGACGGGTCGTTAGGCTGCATTGCGGCTTATCCTCGGATGGCCCAGAAGGCCAGGTTCAGCCCCGGGAATTCGCCTGCGACGTAGAAGGCAAAGCCGCCGGCGTTCTGCAGTTGCTGCCAGTGCTCGCTGCCGCGGTCGAGTTCGTAGTAGGTGGAACCTGCATGGAACGGGATCTGCCGCGGTGCCACCGGCAATGGCAGCAGCTGCAGGTTGACCAGGTCACGGATGTGCTCGACCGCGCCGATCTTGCTTTGCTGGGCGAAGCGCCCGCGCAGGGTTTCGCTCGGCACGTCGGCACGCACCACGAGAATGAAGCTGGCATTGTCGAGCAGGCTGCGGTCGGCAAGCATGGCGACATGAATGCCATAGGCCTTTTCGACAATCGGGATCGGCGTGGCCTTGCTGTCGATCAGCATCGACAGGGCTTCGCGCAGCGCCTGCATGACCGGGGCAAAGCTCGCCGCCAGGTCGTCATGCTGGTACACCGGGAACTCACCCGGGCGGCGGTTGCTGGCACAGAAGGTGGCAAACTCGCCGGCCAGGCTGACCAGCTCGCTGTACAGCCGCTCCGGGTGCAACGGGCTCAACTGGCTCAGGTGCTCGACCAGCGGTTGCGCGCGATTGACCAGTTGCAGGAGCATGAAGTCGGCGATCTCCGAAGCACCACCGGCACCGGAGGCCACCACCCGCCCGGCCAGTGCTTCACCTCGTTGATGCAAAAGGCCCAGCAGTTCGCTGCGAAATGCCGACAGGCTTTTGCTCGCCGATACATCCAGCACCGGCGCGATATAGCTGTCATCCAGCACCAGGGCGCGGTCAGCGCGTTTTTCCTTGATACGTACCAGGCCCAGCGCGGCATAGTCGCTCAGGCCTTCTTCGGCGGTGATCAAGCGCAGCGCACGGGAGCCAAGGGCGACCGGGGCGCGGTTCTCGAACGGCGCGTTGTCGTCACGCACTTCGGCCACCCGGCTGACATAACGCGCGCCACCTGCGGCTTCGCCTTCGTCCACGGTATCGCGGGCACCGGCGCGCTTGAGCGGCAAGGCCAGGTACACCAGGCCATCACGCAGGTTGTCGTCGATGTTCAGCGGGCTGGGCGCCAGGTCATCGTGGGGGATGTTGAACGGCGTGCCATCGGGCAGCAGCCCGCGGGCAGAAACGATGGCCAGCTTGCCCTGGGCCAGCAGGCCCTGGTCGNNAGGCGCCCGCCGACAGCGGCCGGCTGCGGGCATCGATAAGGTTCTCGAGATAACGGTCATGCTGCTGAAAGTGCTGGGTTCCAAGGAACATGCCTTCCGACCAGACCACACGATTGTTCCAGGACATGGTTTCTCCGATCGCCTATTGGGCGGTACTGGTTGGGGAAGTATGGGCAGCGCTGCGCACAGCGCGAACATCGAGGCTGATCTGGTAGTCCAGCGGCGGCACTGGCAGCAGGCTGCGCCATTGCGCCTGGTCGATTTCGCGGTAGCCGACCACCAGGCCGATCTGGCGCGTCAGCGGGTTCAACGGCCGGTCGATGCGCACTTGCTCACCGGGTTGCACCAGCACTTCGTCCTGATCGAGCAGGTCGGCGCCCAGGGTCGCCGGGCCGCGTTCGGCCAGGGCAAAATAATCGGCGCGGCTGAAACCTGCGCTGTTCTTCAGTTCGAGAATGCGCACGCGCACAGGCGCGGCCTGGCCGTTGGCGCCCGGGTTGAGCCCGGCGGCGGCACTGAAATACAAGGTGACGCTGGTAGGCCCCGCCACCTCGGGCTGGACCGGTGCTGCGACTTCATCCTTGCTACAACCACTGAGCAGCAGTGTGGTTACCGCTGCCATCAGCATTGTTCGAATCATCCTGCGTCCTCAATGACGTGGCACTTTCCGTTTGTTTCAGGAGCGCTGCAGACGCGCGCCGTGCTCCTCGTAGGCGCGACTGAATTCGCGCCCGAACAGGTCCTGGAAGTCGTCTTCGGCTTCCCGGGAAATCTTGCTGTACAGCTCGGTGAACTGCTGCCAGTACTGCGCCTGGCGCGAACCTGCGAACAGCTTCGACAGCCCTGCCGGTTCGCCGAGCCGCGATTCCAGCTGCGCCGGCTCGAAGCGCCCGAGCAGGTGCTTGATCGCCGCTTCAACACCGGCCATCACTGCCAGCTGATGCGCGCGCAAGTCGTCGAAACTGTCGCGTACCGCCTGGTCCGGCGCCATGAACGCGTGGTTGCCATGGCGCAGCAGCAACAGCAGCGCTTCATCGGCATTGGGCGCGAACTTGAGCGGGTTGTTTTCTGCCGGGCGGATCATCGTCTGCTGCATGCGGAACTCGCCCTTGAGGCTGCTGCGCGCACGCAACACATCGATCAGGCCCTCGACCATCAAGCGATAACTGCGGCCAAGGGCTTCCATCTGCGCCTCGACCTGGGCGCTGTCGATGCGCAGATGTTCAAGCCCCGCACCGCGCAGGAACGCCTGGGCCAGCACACTGGAGTCGCCAGCCTGCGCCGAGGCCTCGACAGGTGCGGGCATGGGTGCGGGCATGGCTGGTTCGACAGCTACAACGACAGGCGCGGGTACCGCCGGCACCGGTTCGGCGAACAGGTCCCAGTCTTCGGGAATCACTCCAGGGCTTGCCGGTACCGGCTCAGGCGTCGACGCTACGGGCGTGCTGGGCAGGCACGTGATCGGCGCGGGTCACCGGCGCAATGCTCGCCGGTGCAAGAAAATCGAACAGGTCCGGCAAGGTGGCATTGCTCGACGCGCCCTGGATCAACGCTGGCGCAACAGCATTTTGGGGGGTCGCAACGGCACCGGCCTGGTTGGCCATCAGCGCCTCGAAACTGTTGGCGGCGTCAGCAGCGTGCGGGTTGCCATCGGCAATCTTGAAGCTTGAATCGATCCGTGCCTGGATTTCGTACTCGCCGATACGGATGACTTCGCCATCCATCAACGGCTCACTGTTACCGCGACGCAAGCGAATACCGGCGTGAATTAATTCGACACCATTAGTGCTGTTATCGGTCAGGTAATAACGGCCGTCTTTATATTGAATTACACAATGTTGCGAAGAAACCAGACGCTCCGGATCGGGCAGCACCCAATCATTATCGGGGCCGCGACCAATACTGATGGCACCTGACTCGATGAACTTTTCAGGACATTGGCCAGGGGTAATCTTGTGATAACTGGTAATAGTAAGACTCAGCGACATCACGCCTCCTTAGCAACATCCCGAATCGCCTGTGGGCCCGCTGGAGGCCTGCCACACTTGCCACGATTCGCTTCCAATCCCTGAAAAAGTCTACTGAATGTCCGAATTTCGTTCACTTTTCGCTGATGCTTATCAGTTTCAAATGACATCCACCGCTACCCTGACCAACAAGTCAATAAACCTGTACGGCCCAGTATGCAGGTCACGATGGGCCGCTAGCTTACCTTGACAGCCAATTGGAAATAAACCAAAAATGCGCAACTTGCTGAACAGGCGTGATATCACTTTGATATCAACTAAGGACAACTCAGCAAATTATGTGCGCTATGTCACAAAACCAACTAGCACACATTAGCCACCCCACCACGGGACGATACGGAGATCGATATCTGGTGAACTCAGCGCATTTGCTCGCTGCCGTTTCGGAAAACTTTCCTTGCGGCGACGACCTTGAATACGACCCGGACTTCCTGCAATTGGAGCGTGATGCCCAAGGCCGGCCCGAGCGTGTCATGGGCGATGCCATCCAGCCTGCCGAAGCTCCGCAGTGGCGGCAGATCGAACAGTCCTGCACCGCCCTGCTGCAACGCAGCAAAGACCTTCGCGTCACTCATTTCCTGTTGCAAAGTGCCCTCGCCCTGCACGGCATTGCCGGGCTGGCCGGCACTCTGCAACTGATCAACGAGCTGTTGCGCCAGTACTGGCCGCAGGTCCATCCGCAGCTCGACGCCGATGATGACAACGACCCGACAGTGCGTATCAACGCCCTCGCCGGTCTGGTCTGCGAGACCAACATCGCCCTGCTGCGCGAAAGCCTGCTGACCCGCTCCCGCGCCTTCGGCCCGGTCAGCCTGCGCGCAGCCCTGCACGCCAGCGGTTTGCAGCACTTTGCCAGCGAGACGCTCAACGCCGACGAACTCGGCGGCGCCCTGCGCGACAGCGATGGCGAGCAACTGCAGGCCACCCGCGAGGCGCTACAGCAAGCCCGCGAGGCCGCCGAGGCAATCGAGCAATACGTCAACGAGCAGGTCGGATCGGCCAGCGGAGTTGATCTGAGCGCGCTCAAGCAGCCACTGCGCCAGGCCGCGCAGATTCTTGCCGAACATGCGCCGGCCAGCGAGCAGGCCGCCAACGACGCCAGCGAAACCAGCAGCGCTGCCGACAGCTCGACGCCGGTTGCCGAGGCCGCCCCCGCGCCCGCCATCGCCCGCGCTTCGGCCGATATCGCCAGCCGCGACGAAGTGCTGCGCAGCCTTGACCGAATTCTCAAGTACTACGCCCGCCACGAGCCCTCGAGCCCGCTGCCGGTGCTGCTCAACCGCGCGAAAAATCTGGTCAACGCCGATTTTGCCGCGATCGTCCGCGACTTGATCCCCGATGGGCTGTCGCAGTTCGAAACCCTGCGCGGACCCGAAGCTGACTGAGGCCTGCGGGCCTGACCCAACGCACATACGCAACACCGTTACCGGCAACGATCGATGACGCCAATACCGTCGCACCTGCGACCAGGAGGAACAACGTGGCGAACCCCAGTTCTCAGAAATTCATTGCGCGCAATCGCGCGCCGCGGGTGCAGATCGAGTATGACGTCGAGCTCTACGGCGCCGAAAAGAAGGTCCAACTGCCTTTCGTCATGGGCGTCATGGCCGACCTCGCGGGCAAGCCTGCCGAGCCGCTGGCCCCGGTCGCCGAGCGCAAGTTCCTGGAAATCGACGTCGACAACTTCGACTCGCGCCTCAAGGCCATGCAGCCACGGGTGGCGTTCCACGTACCCAACGAGCTGACCGGCGAAGGCAACCTGAGCCTGGATATCACCTTCGAGAGCATGGACGACTTCAGCCCTGCCGCCGTGGCGCGCAAGGTCGATTCGCTGAACCAGCTGCTCGAAGCGCGGACCCAGCTGGCCAACCTGCTGACCTACATGGACGGCAAGACCGGCGCCGAAGAAATCATCATGAAAGCCATCAAGGATCCGGCCCTGCTCCAGGCCTTGGCCAGCGCGCCAAAGCCCCAGGATGCCGAGCCGAACGCTTAATCAGGACAAAGCCTCATGACCGATCCGATGCGTGATACCCAGGCCCAGCCAGCGGCCACCGAGCAAGCCAGCGAGTTCGCTTCGCTGCTGCTGCAAGAATTCAAACCCAAGACCGAGCGCGCCCGCGAGGCCGTCGAAACTGCGGTGCGCACCCTGGCCGAACAGGCCCTGGCACAAACCGACCTGGTGTCCAATGACGCGATCAAGTCGATCGAATCGATCATTGCCGCCATCGACGCCAAGCTCACCGCCCAGGTCAACCAGGTGATCCACCACCCCGAGTTCCAGAAGCTGGAAAGCGCCTGGCGTGGCCTGCACTACCTGGTCAACAACACCGAAAGCGACGAGCAGCTGAAAATCCGCGTGCTCAACATCTCCAAGCCCGACCTGCACAAGACCCTGAAGAAATTCAAGGGCACGGCCTGGGACCAGAGCCCGCTGTTCAAGAAGATGTACGAAGAAGAGTACGGCCAGTTCGGCGGCGAGCCGTATGGTTGCCTGGTCGGCGACTACTACTTCGACCAGTCGCCACCGGACGTCGAGCTGCTCGGCGAGCTGTCCAAGGTGTGTGCAGCCATGCACTCGCCGTTCATCGCTGCGGCCTCGCCGACCGTGATGGGCATGGGCTCGTGGCAGGAGCTGTCGAACCCGCGCGACCTGACCAAAATCTTCACCACCCCCGAGTACGCCGGCTGGCGCTCGCTGCGTGAATCGGAAGACTCGCGCTACATCGGCCTGACCATGCCGCGCTTCCTGGCGCGCCTGCCGTATGGCGCCAAGACCGACCCGGTAGAAGCCTTCGCCTTCGAAGAAGACACCGACGGCGCCGACAGCGCCAAGTACACCTGGGCCAACGCCGCCTACGCGATGGCGGTGAACATCAACCGCTCGTTCAAGTACTACGGCNNCGGCGTCGAGTCCGGTGGCGAAGTGCAGAACCTGCCGGCGCACACCTTCCCTACCGATGACGGTGGCGTGGACATGAAGTGCCCGACTGAAATCGCCATCTCCGACCGCCGTGAAGCGGAACTGGCGAAGAACGGTTTCATGCCGCTGTTGCACAAGAAGAACACCGACTTCGCCGCCTTCATTGGCGCCCAGTCGCTGCAAAAACCTGCCGAGTACGACGACCCGGACGCCACCGCCAACGCCAACCTGGCCGCGCGCCTGCCGTACCTGTTCGCCACCTGCCGCTTCGCTCACTACCTGAAGTGCATCGTGCGCGACAAGATCGGCTCGTTCAAAGAGAAGGACGAGATGCAGCGCTGGCTGCAGGACTGGATCCTCAACTACGTCGATGGCGATCCGGCCCACTCCACCGAAACCACCAAGGCCCAGCACCCACTGGCAGCTGCCGAAGTGGTGGTCGAAGAAGTCGAAGGCAACCCGGGTTACTACAACTCGCGTTTCTACCTGCGCCCGCACTACCAGCTCGAAGGGCTGACCGTGTCGCTGCGCCTGGTATCGAAGTTGCCGTCGGCCAAGGGCGCCTGAGCCCAGGCTCGCTAGAACGCCCCGTGCTGCGGGGTGTGCACTGAAAAATAATGTGGTAGATGCCACACTCTGGAGACAACATGGCAGTTGATATTTTCATCAAGATCGGCGACATCAAGGGCGAGTCCATGGACAAGGCCCACAAGGACGAAATCGATGTGCTGAACTGGAGCTGGGGCATGGCCCAGTCCGGCAACATGCACATGGGTGGTGGCGGCGGCGCCGGCAAGGTCAACATCCAGGACCTGTCGCTGACCAAGTACGTCGACAAATCCAGCCCCAACCTGATGATGCACTGCTCCAGCGGCAAGCACATCGACAAGGTCAAGCTGACCGTGCGCAAGGCCGGTGGCGAGAGCCAGGTCGAGTACCTGATCATCAACCTCGAAGAAGTGCTGATCAGCTCGCTGAGCACCGGTGGCTCGGGCGGCGATGACCGCCTGACCGAAAACGTCACCCTGAACTTCGGCAAAGTCACGGTCGATTACCAGCCGCAGAAAGCTGACGGCACCAAAGACGGCGGCCCGGTCAAGTACGGCTGGAACGTGCGCCAGAACGTCAAGATCTGATGCGTTTCGCCCTGTTCGCGGGGCAANNNCGGGCTTGCCCCGCGATAGGGATAACGCACTCACGCATATCACCACCGGAGCCGCCCCTTGGTAGCCGAAATCGCTGCACGTGACCGTCTGCAGCCTTCGCTGCTCGATCGTCTGACCGACGACGAGCCCGGCAACCTGCAAGAAGCCAACGACAAGCGCGTGCTTTCGCTGAGCCAGCTCAAGGCCTCGGTACTGCGCGACCTCACCTGGCTGCTCAACACCACTTCACTGCTCGATGCGGCCGCCACCCTCAACACCCCGGCCGGCACTTCGGTGGTCAACTACGGCCTGCCGGCACTGGCCGGNNCGAACATTGATATCAGCGCACTGGAGAGCATCATTTACCAGGCCATCGCCACCTTCGAACCACGCATCCTGCGCAGCAGCCTGCGGGTGCGCGCCCAGGTCGCACCGGGGGAGATGAACAACAACGCCCTGAGTTTCGAGATCGAAGGCGACCTGTGGGCCCAGCCGGCGGCACTGCCGTTGCTGCTGCGTACCGACCTTGACCTGGAATCCGGGCATGTCCGGGTGGCCCCCGCCGAGCGCCGGAGACGTCCATGAACCCGCGCCTGCTCGAGCTGTACAACCAGGAACTGCAACACATCCGCGAAAGCGCGGCAGAATTTTCCAGGGAATACCCGAAGATCGCCGGGCGCCTGACCCTGTCCGGTATCGACTGCGCCGACCCCTATGTCGAGCGCCTGCTTGAAGGTTTTGCCTACCTGACCGCACGGGTGCAACTCAAGCTCGATGCCGAGTACCCGACCTTCACCCACAACCTGCTGGAGATCGCCTACCCGCACTACCTGGCGCCGACGCCGTCGATGACGGTGGTGCAGATGCAGGCCGATCCAGATGAAGGTTCGCTCAGTGCCGGCTTCACCCTGCCGCGTGGCAGCGTGCTGCGCGCCACCCTTGGTCGCGATTCGCAAACGCCTTGCGAGTTTCGTAGTGCCCATGCCGTTACCCTGTGGCCGCTGCAAGTCGCCCAGGCGGAATACTTCGGCAACCCGGCAGCCCGCCTCGGGCGCCTGGCCGCCAGCGAACCGAAAGCCCGCGCCGGCTTGCGCATTACCTTGCGTACCGGCGCCGACCTGCCGTTCAACGCCCTCGACCTCAGCAGCCTGCCGCTGTACCTGAACGGCGCCGACGAACTGCCGTTTCGCCTGTACGAGCAGCTGCTGGGCAACGCCTGTGCGGTGTTCGCGCGCCAGCCTGGCAGCGACTGGGTCGAGCGCATCCCGACCTCGGCCCTGCGCCNNGAGGCGGCGCTACCGGTGGTGCCGCAGGCATTCCAGGGTTACCGCCTGCTGCAGGAGTACTTCGCCCTGCCGCAGCGTTTTCTGTTCGTAGAATTTGCCGAACTGGGTCGCGCAGTAAAGCGTTGCGATGGTCAGGAGCTGGAGCTGATCGTGCTGTTCGAGCGCTACGACCAGAGCCTGGAAGGCAGCGTCGGCGCCGAGCAGTTCGTGCCCTTCTGCACCCCGGCGATCAACCTGTTTGCGCGCCGGGTCGACCGTATCCACCTCAATGACCGGGTCAACGAACATCATGTGATTGCCGACCGCACCCGGCCAACGGATTTCGAGATCCACTCGTTGAGCAGCGTTACCGGCCACGNNAGGCCTTCCTGCCCTTCTATGCCGTACGCGACCCGTCGCGCTACGGCCGTGACCAGGCCTATTACATCGTCCGCCGCGAGCCGCGCATGCTCTCCAGCGAGCAGCGTCGCAACGGCACCCGCTCGACCTACATGGGCAGCGAAACCTTCATCAGCCTGGTCGATGGCCAACAGGCGCCTTACCGCCACGACCTGCGCCAACTGGGGGTCAGTGCCCTGTGCACCAACCGCGACCTGGCGCTGTTCATGAACGTCGGCGATGGCCGCAGTGATTTCACCCTGGCCGACAGCGCGCCGGTGGCCGCCATTCGCTGCCTGGCCGGGCCAAGCCGGCCACGGGCCAGCCATGCCCATGACAACAAGGCCTGGCGTCTGATCAGCCAGTTGTCGCTGAACTACCTGTCGCTGACCGAGCAAGGCCAGGGCGCCGCCGCCCTGCGCGAGTTGCTGCGCCTGTACGGCGACAGCCACGACGCCGCCCTGCAGCTGCAGATCGACGGCCTGCGCGAGGTCAGCAGCAAGGCCTGCACGCGACGCCTGCCGATGCCGGGGCCGATCGTCTTTGGCCGTGGCCTGGAGATCACCCTGGAATTCGACGAAAACGCCTTTCGCGGCACTGGCGTGTTCCTGCTCGGTGCGGTGTTCGAGCGCTTCCTGGCACGTTACGTGTCGATCAACAGCTTTACCGAGACGGTGCTCCGTACCACCGAACGCGGCGAGATCATGCGATGGAAAGCCAAGCCCGGACGCCGTCCGACCCTGTGAACATCCTCAGCGAAATGCAGGCCGAACCCTGGAACTACGATTTCTTCCAGGCCCTGCGCCGACTGCAATGCGAGTCGCCGCAGCTGCCACGCTTCGGCCATTCGCTGCGCCTGGCCGATGATCCGGTGCGCCTTGGCCAGCAGCTCGACTGTGCGTTTGCGCCGGCCACCCTGGCGGCGCTGACGCCTGCCAGTGATCAGGGCCCGGCGCNNCCCCTTGCCGCTACACCTGACCGAGTACATGCGCGAGCGCCAGCGCAACAATGCCGACAGCACCAGCAAGCGCTTTCTCGATGTCTTTCATCACCGTCTGTTGAGCCTGTTCTACCGGGCCTGGGCCGAAGCGCGGCCGACGGTCAGCCATGACCGGCCCGATGACGACTACTGGGCCGCCCGCCTGGCCGCCCTGAGCGGGCGCGGCACCCCGGCGCTGCGTGATCAGGGCCCGTTGCCGGATACCGCCAAGTTGCACTACAGCGGCCACCTCGCCGCCCAGACCCGCTATCCGGATGGCCTGCGCGGCATTCTCGGGGCCTACTTCGGTGTGCCGGTAAGCATCGAGGAATACGTTGGCCAGTGGCTGCAACTGCCTGAACGCAGCCGCCTGGGCGCGAGCGCCAATCAGCTGGGCATGGATGTGTGCCTGGGCAGCCATGTCTGGGACCGCCAGCACAAGTTCCGCATCTGCCTGGGGCCGCTGAGCCTGGAGCAATACCTGTCGCTATTGCCCGATGGCAGTGCCTTCGCCGCGCTGGTGGCCTGGGTCGCCGAGCACCAGGGGCACGAGCTGGACTGGGACCTGCAACTGATTCTGCAGCAGGACGAAATACCCGCCCTGCAACTCAACACTGGCCGNNGGCCGCCCGCAACACGATGCCAGCGACCTGACACTGGCTCGGTACTACGCCGAGACGCGCGCATCGCAATCCACAAGGAGTCCGGAACATGGGTGAAATCAGCCGCGCCGCGCTGTTCGGCAAGCTCAACAGCGTCGCTTACAAGGCCATCGAGGCCGCCACGGTGTTCTGCAAACTGCGGGGCAACCCCTATGTGGAACTGGCTCACTGGTTTCATCAGTTGCTGCAACTGCAGGACTCGGACCTGCACCGCATCATTCGCCAGTTCAACCTGGAGCCAGCGCGCCTGGCCNNCTGGACCGCCTGCCGCGCGGCTCGACCTCGATCACCGACCTGTCGTCCCAGGTCGAAGAGGCGGTGGAGCGTGGCTGGGTGTATGGCAGCCTGATGTTCGGCGAAAGCCAGGTGCGCACCGGTTACCTGGTGCTCGGCATCCTCAAGACTCCGAGCCTGCGCAATGCCCTGCTCGGCCTGTCGTCGGAGTTTGCCAAGATCAAGGTCGAAGCCCTCAGCGAGCGCTTTGACGAGTACGTCGGCGACTCGCCGGAAAACGCCCTGAGCGCCAGCGACGGTTTCAATGCCGGCGCCGTGCCGGGCGAAGCCAGCGGCGCCATGGCCCCCAGCGCCCTGGGCAAGCAGGAAGCGCTCAAGCGCTTTACCGTCGACCTCACCGAGCAGGCGCGCAGCGGCAAGCTCGACCCGATCGTTGGTCGCGACGAAGAGATTCGCCAACTGGTGGATATCCTCATGCGTCGCCGGCAGAACAACCCGATCCTCACCGGTGAAGCCGGGGTGGGCAAAACCGCGGTGGTTGAAGGCTTTGCCCTGCGCATCGTTGCCGGCGATGTTCCGCCATCGCTCAAGGACGTCGAATTGCGCAGCCTGGATGTCGGCCTGCTACAGGCCGGGGCGAGCATGAAAGGCGAGTTCGAACAGCGCCTGCGCCAGGTCATCGAGGACGTTCAGGCCTCGCCCAGACCGATCATCCTGTTCATCGACGAAGCCCACACCCTGGTCGGTGCCGGTGGTGCCGCCGGCACCGGCGATGCTGCCAACCTGCTCAAGCCCGCGCTGGCCCGTGGCAGCTTGCGCACCGTGGCCGCCACCACCTGGGCCGAGTACAAGAAGCACATCGAGAAAGACCCGGCCCTGACCCGGCGTTTTCAGGTGGTGCAAGTCGCCGAGCCGAGCGAAGACAAGGCACTGCTGATGATGCGCGGCGTGGCCTCGACCATGGAGCAGCACCATCAGGTGCAGATCCTCGATGAAGCCCTGGAAGCCTCGGTCAAGCTCTCCCACCGCTACATCCCGGCGCGCCAGTTGCCAGACNNGCTCGACACCGCCTGCGCCCGCGTCGCCATCAGCCTGCATGCGGTACCGGCCGAGGTCGACGACAGCCGTCGACGCATCGAGGCACTGCAAACCGAGCTGCAGATCATCGCCCGCGAGCAGGCCATCGGTATCGCCATCGGCAATCGCCAGCAACAGTCTGAAACCTTGCTGGCCACCGAGCGCGAGCGCCTGGCCGAACTGGAAAGCCGCTGGGCCGAAGAGAAGGCCCTGGTCGACGAGCTGCTGGCCACCCGCGCGCAGCTGCGCGAAAACGTTGGGGTGGTCGACCGCGACACCGGCAGCGAACAGAGCCATGAGCTGCGCGAAAAAATCATCGACCTGCAGCAGCGCCTGAGCGCCCTGCAAGGTGAAACCCCGCTGATCCTGCCAACCGTCGACTATCAGGCGGTGGCCTCGGTGGTTGCCGACTGGACCGGCATCCCGGTCGGACGCATGGCCCGCAACGAGCTCGAGACCGTGCTCAAGCTCGACCAGCACCTGGCCAAGCGCATCATTGGCCAGGACCATGCGCTGCAGATGATCGCCAAGCGTATCCAGACCTCCCGCGCCGGCCTCGACAACCCCAACAAACCAATCGGCGTGTTCATGCTCGCCGGCACCTCCGGGGTAGGCAAGACCGAAACCGCCCTGGCCCTGGCCGAAGCCATGTACGGCGGTGAGCAGAACGTCATCACCATCAACATGAGCGAGTTCCAGGAAGCCCATACCGTCTCGACCCTCAAGGGCGCCCCTCCCGGCTATGTCGGTTATGGCGAAGGCGGCGTGCTGACCGAAGCGGTGCGGCGCAAGCCCTACAGCGTGGTGCTGCTCGACGAGGTGGAAAAAGCCCACCCGGACGTGCACGAAATTTTCTTCCAGGTGTTCGACAAGGGCGTGATGGAAGACGGCGAAGGCCGGGTGATCGACTTCAAGAACACCTTGATCCTGCTCACCACCAACGCCGGTACCGAGCTGATTTCCCGGGTGTGCAAAGACCCGCAGAACACCCCTGAACCCGAGGCCATCGCCAGCGCCCTGCGCCAACCGCTGCTGGAAATCTTCCCGCCGGCGCTGCTCGGCCGCCTGGTGACCATCCCCTACTACCCGCTCAGCGACGAGATGCTCAAGGCCATCACCCGCCTGCAGCTCGAGCGCATCCGCAAGCGCGTGCAAGGCACCCACAAAGTGGCCTTCGACTACGACGACGAAGTGGTCGACTTGATCGTTTCGCGCTGCAGCGAGACCGAGAGCGGCGGGCGGATGATCGACGCGATCCTGACCAACAGCCTGCTGCCGGACATGAGCCGCGAGTTCCTCACCCGCATGCTCGAAGGCAAGGCCCTGGCCGGGGTGCGCATCAGCCGCCGCGACAACGACCTGCACTACCACTTCAGCGACGCGCCGTGATGGCGCGTTTGACGAGATAAGCGATGCTATTCAAGCAATTCACCCGACTGGCGCAGATCAACAGCCCGCTGGGCCCGGATGCGCTGATCCTGGCGGAAATGGGCGGAGGCGAAGAGCTGGGGCGGCTGTTCGACTACGAGTTGCAACTGACCTCGGACAACTCGGCCATCGACCTCAACCAGTTGCTCGGCAAGCCCATGAGCCTCAGCCTGCAACTGGAGCTGGGCCGCTCGCGGTATTTTCACGGCATTGTTTCGCGCTGCAGCCAGAGCATCGACCGCGGCCAGTTCGCCAGTTACCGCGTAACCCTGCGGCCTTGGCTGTGGCTGCTGAGCAAGACCTCCGATTGCCGCATTTTCCAGAACCAGAGCATCCCGCAGATCATCAAGCAGGTATTTCGCGACCTGGGGTTTTCCGACTTCGAAGACAGCTTGAGCCGCCCCTATCGCGAGTGGGAGTACTGCGTGCAGTACCGCGAGACCAGCTTCGACTTCGTCAGCCGCTTGATGGAACAGGAAGGTATCTACTACTACTTCCGCCACGAAAAGGACCGCCACGTGCTGGTGCTGGCCGATGCCTATGGCGCCCACCAGGTGGTGCCGGGCTACGAGTCGGTGCCGTACTTTCCACCTGATGGTCAGCNNGTGACCACCTCAACGACTGGCACCTGGCCCAGGAGGTGCAGTCCGGCTCGCTGGAGCTTAACGACTACGACTTCCAGCGCCCCAGCGCGCGCATCGACGTGCGCTCGCAAATGCCGCGCCCGCACAGCGCCGGCGACTACCCGCTGTACGACTACCCCGGCACCTATGTGCAGAGTGAGGACGGCGTACCCGTATCGAAGCGCTGCAAAGCCTGCATGAACGCATCGAACTGCGCGGCAATGCCCGCGGCCTGGCGGCAGGCAACCTGTTCAGCATGAGCGGCTTCAGCCGCCAGGACCAGAATCGCGAATACCTGATCGTCGGTGCCCGCTATTACATCGTCCAGGAGCGCCTGGAAACCGGCGCCGGCGGCGGCAATGCACAGTTCGAAAGCAACCTNNGCATCGATGCGCAGCAGAGCTTCCGCCCCCTGGCCAGCACCCTGCGCCCGCAGGTCAAGGGCCCGCAGACCGCCATCGTGGTTGGCCCGGCCGGGGAAGAGATCTGGACCGACCAGTATGGCCGGGTCAAGGTGCACTTCTACTGGGACCGCCATGACCAGTCCAACGAGAACAGCTCGTGCTGGATTCGCGTGTCCCAGGCCTGGGCCGGCAAGAACTGGGGTTCGATGCAGATCCCGCGGATCGGTCAGGAAGTGATCGTCAGCTTTCTTGAAGGCGACCCCGACCGGCCGATCATCACCGGCCGGGTCTACAACGCCGAGCAGACGGTGCCCTACGACCTGCCGGCCAATGCGACCCAGAGCGGGATGAAAAGCCGTTCGAGCAAAGGCGGCACGCCGGCGAACTTCAACGAAATCCGCATGGAGGACAAGAAGGGCGCCGAGCAGCTGTACATCCACGCCGAGCGCAACCAGGACATCGAAGTCGAGAACGACGAGAGCCACTGGGTGGGCCACAACCGCAACAAGGTGGTGGACTTCAGCGAAGTGGCGACCATCGGCGAAGACCGCATTCGCGCGGTCAAGCGCGATGACATTTTGCTGGTGGGCTCGACCAAGACCGACAGCATCAGCCNNGGTTGGCGAAAACCTGCGCCTGGTGTGCGGCAAGAGCGTGCTCGAACTCAACGCCAGCGGCCAGATCAACCTCACCGGCGTGCAGTTCAACTTCAACGCCGAAGGCAATGCCCAGTTCAACACCGGCGGCACCCTGGACCTGAACATCGGCGGCGCCCCCGGCGCCACTGCGGACGGGCAAGGCGTCAAAGGCACCATCGATGGCGCCGTGGAAGCGATCTTCCCCAAGCCCAAAGCCAGCCAATAAAGAGATTTGTGCGTCATGACTTATCGCCTCAACGAATTCCAGCTCGCCCTGCCCGATGCCGAAATGCAGGACACCAGCATCAACATCCTGCGCTTTGCCAAGCTCGGCACCTCGCTGATCATCAGCCGCAGCTTGCTGGCCGACGGCGAAACCCTGCAANNCGTCCAGCTCGAGCGCCTGCAACAACAGGTCAAGGACCTGCGCTTCCAGCCGCGCCAGGCCGTGCGCCTGGGCGCCGAGCAGACGGTGGAAGGCATCGAGCTGCGCAGCCAGTTCAGCAAGGGCAACGAAAAGGTCTTCCAGTACCAACTGGCCCTGGTACTGCCCGGCACGCGCAAGATGTTCGCCCTGAGTTACGTCAAAGCCCAACCGCTGGGTGATGCCGAGGCTGCGCACTGGGCAGCGATCAAGCAATCACTGAACTTCGACACCCTGGCCTGATGAGCACCTTGCATGTCTGACGCTCTTTGGGCCGCCCGCCAGGGCGATG
>NZ_JYOF01000028.1:0-148 GCF_000955865.1 Pseudomonas sp. 2(2015) | reverse complement strand
TGATGGCCGACATCGTCGGCGGTGTGCTGGAAGTGGCCGCCAACGTCGCCATTGGCATGTTGGCCACCGCGGCGGTGACTGCGGCGCTTGGGCTGACCGTGGTCACCGGCGGCCTCGGCTGCTTCTTGCTCGGCGCGGTGGTCGGTAT
>NZ_JYOF01000027.1:0-1234 GCF_000955865.1 Pseudomonas sp. 2(2015) | reverse complement strand
TGTAGTGGTCAACTAATCCCGGACACTGCGTTAAGTTTTTCTTCGGCAACAGCGGGCGCTAGCCCGCTGTTGAACTGATGCGGTCGCTGCCAGTTGTAGCGCTGCATCAGAAACCGACCAATATCCTGCTGTGCTAGCGAAGCACTCATATAGCCCACGGTCGGTACCCATTCCGTTTTCAGGCTGCGAAACAACCGTTCCATCGGTGCATTATCGTGGCAGTTTCCACGCCGACTCATGCTCTGCTTGAAGCGATAACGCCACAGCCGCTGACGGAAGCTTCGGCTGCTGTATTGGCTTCCTTGGTCGCTGTGAAACAGTACATTCTGAGGCCGGCCACGCTGCTCATAGGCCATATCCAAAGCCTTGATGACCAGGTCAGAATCGGGCTTCGATGAAAACGCCCAGCCCACTACACGACGAGCGAAAAGATCGATCACGGCCGCCACATAGTGCCAGCGGCCTTGAGCCCAGACATACGTGATGTCCCCGCACCAGACTTCATTCGGCGCCGAAACGGTAAACGCTCGATCCAGCACGTTCGGGATATCCGGCCGCTCCACCGTCGCCTTTTTGTAGGCGTGTGAGCCAGGCTGTTTGCTGATCAGCTTCATCTCATTCATCAGCTTGCGTACCTTGAATCGGCCAATTGCTATGCCGTCCTCGCGCATCATGAACATGATGCTTCGGCTGCCCGCCGCGCTGCGGCTTTGGGTAAACAGTTCGTTGACTCGACTGCGCAAAATCAGCCGCTTAACGTCTGGAGATCGGTGCTTGCGACAGTGCGCGTAATAGCAGGATCGGGTGACTTCAAATACCGAGCACAACAGATCAACAGGCTCTTGAGCACGGAGTTGATCAATTAACGCGAACGCTCGTGTTCCTCGGCCATCAAGAGCGCGGTGGCCTTTTTTAATATACTTTTTTCCCGTTCCAGGCGATTGATCCGAGCTTCCAGCTCCTGGATTTTCTGCTGTTCGGGCGTCAGCGCTTTACTGGTCGGAGTCACACCGTTTCGCTCTTCCTGAAGCTGGTTAACCCATCGACGCAGGGCCGAATCCGCCAGCCCAAGCGAACGGGCTGCTTCGATATGGCTGTAGCCCTGGTCGAGCACCAGACTGGCTGCTTCTCGCTTGAATTCGGGTGTAAAGGAACGACGTTGCTTGGTCATCGGACACCTCTCTGTGGCGAGCATTCTCGCCTAAATGGGTGTCCGGTTTCATTAGACCACTAC
>NZ_JYOF01000026.1:0-15675 GCF_000955865.1 Pseudomonas sp. 2(2015) | reverse complement strand
TGTACTCGACGTGTGCGGTGTTGATGGTGATACCGCGAGCTTTCTCTTCTGGAGCGCTGTCGATCTTGTCGAATTCGACGACGGCCGAACCGAAAACCTCGGAGCAGACGCGAGTCAGAGCTGCGGTCAGAGTGGTTTTACCGTGGTCAACGTGACCGATGGTGCCAACGTTGACGTGCGGAAGGGAACGATCAAATTTTTCTTTAGCCACGACAGTGAACCTCTTGCCTAAAGGGCTGGATTAGCCTTGTTTTTTAACGAGTGCTTCGACGATATTCGACGGAGCTTCGGCGTATTTGGAGAATTCCATGGAGTAGCTCGCGCGACCCTGAGACATGGAACGAACGTCGGTCGCATAACCGAACATTTCTCCGAGCGGAACTTCAGCACGGACAACCTTGCCGGACACCGAATCTTCCATACCCTGGATCAGACCACGACGACGGTTCAGGTCACCCATCACGTCACCCATGTAGTCCTCAGGGGTCACAACTTCTACCTTCATGATCGGCTCAAGCACTTTACCGCCGCCTTTGGCTGCGAGTTGCTTGGTCGCCATGGAGGCCGCCACCTTGAACGCCATCTCGTTGGAGTCGACGTCGTGGTAGGAACCATCAAACACGGTAGCCTTCAGGCCGATCAGCGGATAGCCGGCAACGATGCCGTTCTTCATCTGCTCTTCGATACCCTTCTGGATCGCCGGGATGTATTCCTTAGGAACCACACCACCTACAACCTCGTTGGTGAATTCCAGGCCTTCGGTGATGTTGCCTTGTGCGTCCACTGTTGGCTGCGAGAAGCGAATCCAGCAGTGACCGAACTGACCGCGACCACCGGACTGACGAACGAACTTACCTTCGATCTCGACGTTGTCCTTGGTGATCTGCTCGCGGTACGAAACCTGTGGCTTACCAATGTTGGCTTCGACGTTGAACTCGCGCTTCATGCGGTCAACGAGGATGTCCAGGTGAAGCTCACCCATACCGGAGATGATGGTCTGGCCGGTTTCTTCGTCGGTTTTGACGCGGAACGACGGGTCTTCCTGAGCCAGCTTGCCCAGTGCGATACCCATCTTTTCCTGGTCTTGCTTGGTCTTCGGCTCAACAGCTACCGAGATCACAGGCTCCGGGAAGTCCATACGCTCGAGGATGATCGGCTTGTCGGCGTTGCACAGGGTGTCACCGGTGGTGACGTCCTTCATGCCGATCAGAGCAGCGATGTCGCCTGCCAGTACTTCTTTGATTTCTTCACGCTGGTTGGCGTGCATCTGCACCATACGACCAACGCGCTCTTTCTTGCCCTTGACCGAGTTGATCACGGAGTCGCCGGACTGCAGCATACCCGAGTAAACGCGGACGAAGGTCAGAGTACCCACGAACGGGTCGGTGGCAATCTTGAACGCCAGAGCCGAGAACGGCTCGTTGTCGTCGGCATGACGCTCGTCGTAGTCGGCGTCAACCAGCTCTTCTTTCGGCTTCTCGATCAGATCAGGGTGGATACCCTTGATCGCCGGGATTTCGGTCGGAGCAGGCAGGAAGTCGATAACGGCGTCGAGAACCAGGGGAACGCCCTTGTTCTTGAACGACGAACCGCAGACAGCCGGGACGATCTCGCTGGCCAGGGTGCGCGCGCGCAGACCGGCTTTGATTTCTTCGACGGTCAGCTCACCTTCTTCAAGGTACTTGTTCATCAGCTCTTCGTTGGCTTCGGCAGCGGCTTCGACCATATTGGCGCGCCACTCTTCAGCCAGCTCCAGCATATCGGCAGGAATTTCTTCCTCGCGATAAGTGGTGCCTTTGTCGTCGTCGTTCCAGTAGATAGCCTTCATCTTGATCAGGTCGACCTGACCCTGGAAGTTATCTTCCGAACCGATGGCCAGCTGAACAGGAACCGGGGTGTGACCCAGACGGTTCTTGATCTGACCTACGACGCGCAGGAAGTTGGCACCGGCACGGTCCATCTTGTTCACGTAAACAACACGTGGAACGCCGTACTTGTTGGCTTGACGCCATACGGTTTCGGACTGTGGCTCAACGCCGGACGTGCCGCAGAACACAACGACCGCGCCGTCGAGTACGCGCAGCGAACGTTCTACTTCAATGGTGAAGTCAACGTGGCCGGGGGTATCGATGACGTTTACGCGGTAGTTGTCATACTGGCCACGGGAACCCTGCCAGAAGGTGGTAACAGCAGCGGAGGTAATGGTAATACCCCGCTCCTGCTCCTGCACCATCCAGTCGGTGGTCGCGGCGCCGTCATGCACCTCGCCCATCTTGTGGCTCAGGCCTGTGTAGAACAGGATCCGCTCGGTAGTGGTAGTTTTGCCCGCGTCAACGTGCGCGCAAATACCGATGTTACGGTAGCGGTTGATTGGTGTAGTACGAGCCATAGAGCCCTCGCAAAAATAGTGATGCCAGAATTAGAAGCGGTAGTGCGAGAACGCTTTGTTGGCTTCGGCCATACGGTGTACGTCTTCACGCTTCTTGACTGCAGCACCTTTGCCTTCAGCAGCATCCAGCAGCTCGCCAGCCAGGCGCAGAGCCATGGACTTCTCGCCACGCTTGCGGGCGTAGTCTACCAACCAGCGCATTGCCAGGGCGTTACGACGGGATGGACGAACTTCAACAGGAACCTGGTAAGTGGCACCGCCAACACGGCGCGACTTAACTTCGACCAGCGGAGCGATGGCGTCGAGAGCTTTCTCGAAGATTTCCAGGGGATCGCTGTTCTTGCGTTCTTTAACCTTGTCCAGTGCACCGTAAACGATACGCTCGGCAACGGCTTTTTTGCCGCTTTCCATTACGTGGTTCATGAACTTGGCGAGGATCTGGCTTCCGTATTTTGGATCGTCCAGAATCTCACGCTTGGCTGCTACACGACGTCTTGGCATTGATAAGCCCTCAAACGGTCTTCAGGTTAGCCCGGGACAGTGCCCCTTAAGGGTGCGTGCCCGACCTTACTCTTATCGACTCAATAAAATTGATAACTGCAAACTGCGACAAACGGCCGATTACTTCGGACGCTTGGTACCGTACTTCGAACGACCTTGGTTACGACCTTTGACGCCGGAGGTATCCAGGGAGCCGCGAACGGTGTGGTAACGAACACCTGGCAAGTCTTTTACACGACCGCCACGGATCAGTACGACGCTGTGCTCTTGCAGGTTGTGGCCTTCACCGCCGATGTACGAGGAAACCTCGAAACCGTTGGTCAGACGCACACGGCAAACTTTACGCAGTGCCGAGTTAGGTTTTTTCGGCGTGGTGGTGTACACACGGGTGCACACGCCACGACGTTGCGGGCAGTTCTGCAGCGCAGGAACGTCGGATTTCTCGACGATACGCTTACGCGGCTGACGTACCAGCTGGTTGATAGTTGCCATCTACTAGCTCCACTGTTGTCTTGCGACGCTATTGTCTTGCAAGAAAAGCAAAAATTGGCAGGACGGAGTCCCACCAAATTTAGGGGTACAAGAGTCTAAAGAGGATCTTGCCCCCAGTCAAGACAAGGCCCCGGCCCTCCCCTTCCAGTCATCGGCAACAAATTATGTCGCCGATGGCCAAAACAGGTTTGCCGGGGCCCTATCCTACTTTCAGTTACCGCTGGAATTCAGCGCTTCGGTCAGTGCGGCTTCCACCTCACTGGCACTTACGCGCAGCGGTTTGTCGGCATCACGGCGACGCTTGCGCTCGCTGTGGTAGGCCAGACCGGTACCGGCCGGGATCAGACGACCCACGACCACGTTTTCTTTCAGGCCGCGCAGGTAATCGCGCTTGCCGGTTACCGCCGCTTCGGTCAGTACGCGGGTGGTTTCCTGGAAGGAAGCCGCCGAGATGAACGATTCGGTGGACAGCGAGGCCTTGGTGATACCCAGCAGTACGCGCGAGAACTTGGAGATGAACTTGTCATCTGCGCCGAGACGCTCGTTCTCTACCAGCACCTGGGTCAGTTCCATCTGGTCGCCCTTGATGAAGCTGGAATCGCCGGACTCGGTGATCTCAACTTTACGCAGCATCTGACGCAGGATGGTCTCGATGTGCTTGTCGTTGATCTTCACGCCTTGCAGACGGTAAACGTCCTGAATCTCGTTGACGATGTACTTGGCCAGCGCGCTTACACCCAGCAGACGCAGGATGTCGTGCGGATCGCTTGGACCGTCGGAGATAACTTCGCCGCGGTTAACCTGTTCGCCTTCGAAGACGTTCAGGTGACGCCACTTCGGAATCAGCTCTTCGTACGGATCGCTGCCATCGTTCGGGGTGATGACCAGACGGCGCTTGCCCTTGGTCTCTTTACCGAAGGCGATGGTGCCGCTGACTTCAGCCAGAATCGAGGCTTCTTTCGGACGACGGGCTTCGAACAAGTCGGCAACCCGTGGCAGACCACCGGTGATGTCACGGGTCTTCGACGTTTCTTGCGGGATACGCGCGATAACGTCACCGACGCCGATCTGGGCACCGTCAGCCACACCAACCAGGGCGTTCGCCGGCAGGAAGTACTGAGCCGGTACGTCGGTACCTGGCAGCAGCAGATCCTTGCCATTGGCGTCGACCATCTTGATTGCAGGACGGATTTCCTTGCCTGCAGCCGGACGGTCTTTGACGTCCAGAACCTCAATGTTGGTCAAACCAGTCAATTCGTCAGTCTGACGCTTGATGGTGATGCCTTCTTCCATGCCCACGAAGGTCACGGTACCTTTCATTTCGGTAACGATCGGGTGGGTGTGCGGGTCCCACTTGGCGACGATTGCGCCAGCGTCGACCTTGTCGCCTTCCTTCACGGAAATGACCGCACCGTAAGGCAGCTTGTAACGCTCACGCTCACGACCGAATTCGTCGGCAATCGCCAACTCACCGGAACGCGATACGGCAACCAGGTTACCGTCGGCACGCTCAACCTGTTTCAGGTTGTGCAGGCGAACCATACCGCCGTTCTTCACCTGGACGCTGTCGGCAGCCGAGGTCCGGCTTGCAGCACCACCGATGTGGAACGTACGCATGGTCAGCTGGGTACCCGGCTCACCGATCGACTGGGCAGCGATAACGCCGACCGCTTCACCGATGTTCACCTGGTGACCGCGAGCCAGGTCGCGACCGTAGCACTTGGCGCAGATGCCGTAGCGGGTTTCGCAGCTGATCGGCGAACGCACGATCACTTCGTCGATGCTGTTCAGCTCGATGAATTCGACCCACTTCTCGTCGACCAGGGTACCGGCCGGAACGATAACGTCGTCGGTGCCTGGCTTGAACACGTCACGGGCGATAACACGACCCAGTACACGCTCACCCAGCGGCTCTACAACGTCGCCGCCTTCAATGTGCGGCGTCATCAGCAGGCCTTGCTCGGTGCCGCAGTCGATCTCGGTAACCACCAGATCCTGGGCAACGTCTACCAGACGACGAGTCAGGTAACCGGAGTTCGCGGTTTTCAACGCGGTATCCGCCAGACCCTTACGAGCACCGTGAGTCGAGATGAAGTACTGGAGTACGCTCAGACCTTCACGGAAGTTCGCGGTGATCGGCGTCTCGATGATCGAGCCGTCCGGCTTGGCCATCAGACCACGCATACCGGCCAGCTGACGAATCTGAGCTGCCGAACCCCGGGCACCGGAGTCAGCCATCATGTACATCGAGTTGAAGGACTCTTGCTCGACTTCGTCGCCGTTGCGGTCGATGACTTTCTCTTTCGAGAGGTTGGCCATCATCGCTTTGGAAACTTCGTCGTTCGCCTTGGACCACAAGTCGATGACTTTGTTGTACTTCTCGCCCTGGGTTACCAGGCCGGAGGCGTACTGGCTCTCGATCTCTTTCACTTCGTCGGTAGCGGTACCGATGATGCGGGCTTTTTCATCCGGGATAACGAAGTCGTTAACACCGATGGAAACGCCGGAGATGGTCGAGTAGGCAAAACCGGTGTACATCAGCTGGTCAGCGAAGATCACGGTCTCTTTCAGACCAACCACGCGGTAGCACTGGTTGATCAGCTTGGAGATCGCCTTTTTCTTCATTGGCTGGTTGACCACGTCGTACGACAGACCTGGCGGTACAACCTGGAACAGCAGCGCACGGCCGACAGTAGTGTCGACGATACGGGTGTTCTTGACGCTGCCGCCATCACGATCGTTGACGGTTTCGTTGATACGAACCTTGATCTTGGCGTGCAGGGCAGCTTCGCCGGCGCGGAATACGCGGTCGACTTCCTGCAGGTCGGCGAACACGCGACCTTCGCCCTTGGCGTTGATGGCTTCACGGGTCATGTAGTACAGACCCAGTACAACGTCCTGCGACGGAACGATGATTGGCTCACCGTTGGCTGGCGACAGAATGTTGTTGGTCGACATCATCAGCGCGCGCGCTTCGAGCTGGGCTTCCAGCGTCAGCGGCACGTGAACGGCCATTTGGTCACCGTCGAAGTCGGCGTTGTACGCAGCACAGACCAGCGGGTGCAGCTGGATAGCCTTACCTTCGATCAGTACCGGTTCAAAGGCCTGGATACCCAGACGGTGAAGGGTCGGCGCACGGTTGAGCAGTACGGGGTGTTCGCGAATCACTTCGGCGAGAACGTCCCAGACCTCTGGCAGCTCGCGCTCGACCATCTTCTTGGCGGCCTTGATGGTGGTCGCCAGACCACGCATTTCCAGCTTGCCGAAAATGAACGGCTTGAACAGCTCGAGAGCCATTTTCTTCGGCAGACCGCACTGGTGCAGACGCAGGGTCGGACCTACGGTAATTACCGAACGGCCGGAGTAGTCAACGCGCTTACCGAGCAAGTTCTGACGGAAACGACCTTGCTTACCCTTGATCATGTCGGCCAGGGATTTCAGAGGACGCTTGTTCGAGCCGGTGATGGCACGACCGCGACGGCCGTTATCCAGCAAGGCGTCGACCGCTTCCTGCAGCATGCGCTTTTCGTTGCGCACGATGATGTCCGGCGCGGACAGGTCGAGCAGGCGCTTCAGACGGTTGTTACGGTTGATCACCCGACGATACAGGTCGTTCAGGTCGGAAGTCGCGAAGCGACCGCCATCCAGCGGAACCAGTGGACGCAGGTCTGGCGGCAGAACCGGCAGAACGGTCAGGACCATCCACTCAGGCAGGTTGCCCGAGCCCTGGAAGGCTTCCATCAGTTTCAGACGCTTGGACAGCTTCTTGATCTTGGTTTCCGAGTTGGTCTGCGGAATCTCTTCGCGCAGGCGACCGATCTCGTGCTCCAGGTCGATAGCGTGCAGCAGCTCGCGGACAGCCTCGGCACCCATGCGGGCGTCGAAGTCGTCACCGAACTCTTCCAGCGCTTCGAAGTACTGCTCGTCGTTAAGCAGCTGGCCTTTTTCCAGGGTGGTCATGCCCGGGTCGATAACGACATAGCTCTCGAAGTAGAGAACGCGCTCGATATCACGCAGGGTCATGTCCATCAGCAGGCCGATACGGGACGGCAGCGATTTCAGGAACCAGATGTGGGCAACCGGCGAAGCCAGTTCGATGTGCGCCATGCGCTCACGACGAACCTTGGCCAGGGCGACTTCAACGCCGCACTTCTCGCAGATCACGCCGCGGTGTTTCAGGCGCTTGTACTTACCGCACAGGCACTCGTAGTCCTTGACTGGGCCAAAGATCTTGGCGCAGAACAGGCCGTCACGCTCAGGTTTGAACGTACGGTAGTTGATGGTTTCCGGCTTTTTAACTTCACCGAACGACCACGAACGGATCATCTCAGGCGAGGCCAATCCGATACGGATGGCGTCGAACTCTTCGACTTGACCCTGGTTTTTCAGCAAATTCAGTAGGTCTTTCAAGGCCTTTCCTCCTGGCGGAGCAGGGAGCGGGCTTTTCAGCCACGCTCCCGATTCGCGTCACGTGTTATTCGGTTTCCAGATCGATATCGATACCGAGCGAACGAATCTCTTTGATCAACACGTTGAAGGACTCGGGCATGCCCGGCTCCATACGGTGATCGCCGTCCACGATGTTTTTGTACATCTTGGTCCGACCGTTCACGTCGTCCGACTTCACTGTGAGCATTTCTTGCAGGGTGTATGCCGCGCCGTATGCTTCCAGCGCCCACACTTCCATCTCCCCGAAACGCTGACCACCGAACTGCGCCTTACCACCCAGCGGCTGCTGGGTAACCAGGCTGTAAGAACCAGTGGAACGCGCGTGCATCTTGTCGTCCACCAAGTGGTTCAGCTTGAGCATGTACATGTAACCAACGGTCACATGACGCTCGAACTTGTTGCCGGTACGACCGTCGAACAGCTGCATCTGACCGCTTTCTGGCATGTCTGCCAGTTTCAGCATGGCCTTGATCTCGCTTTCCTTGGCACCGTCGAAGACTGGAGTGGCCATTGGCACACCGCCTTTGAGGTTCTTCGCCAGGTCCAGGATTTCCTGGTCGGAGAAGGTCTCCAGTTGTTCCTGACGTCCACCGATCTCGTTGTAGATCTCGGTGAGGAACTTGCGCAGCTCGATGACCTTGCGCTGCTCTTCGAGCATGCGGTTGATCTTCTCGCCCAGACCTTTGGCCGCCAGGCCCAGGTGGGTTTCGAGGATCTGACCGACGTTCATACGCGATGGTACGCCCAACGGGTTGAGGACCACGTCGACCGGAGTACCGTTGGCGTCGTGCGGCATGTCTTCGACCGGCATGATCACCGAGACCACACCTTTGTTACCGTGACGGCCGGCCATCTTGTCGCCCGGCTGGATGCGGCGACGGATTGCCAGGTAGACCTTGACGATCTTCAGTACGCCCGGTGCCAGGTCATCGCCCTGCTGCAGCTTGCGCTTCTTGTCTTCGAACTTGTCGTCCAGCAGACGGCGACGATCAACGATGTAGGCCTGGGCCTTCTCGAGCTGCTCGTTCAGCGCGTCTTCGGCCATGCGCAGTTTGAACCACTGGCCGTGCTCCAGACCGTCCAGGACTTCGTTGGTGATCACAGTGCCTTTCTTCAGGCCTGCACCACCGTCGACAACCTGGCCGTTCAGGGCCGAACGCAGACGCTCGAAGGTTGCGCCTTCGACGATGCGGAACTCTTCGTTGAGGTCCTTGCGGATCTCGTCCAGCTGCATCTTCTCGATGGACAGCGCACGGCTGTCGCGCTCGACGCCATCACGGGTGAAGACCTGCACGTCGATGACAGTACCTTTGGTGCCGGTAGGCACGCGCAGGGAGGTGTCTTTAACGTCGCTGGCTTTCTCACCGAAGATTGCGCGCAGCAGTTTTTCTTCCGGAGTCAGCTGGGTTTCGCCTTTTGGCGTGACCTTGCCGACCAGGATGTCGCCAGCGCCAACTTCAGCACCAACATAAACGATACCGGCTTCGTCCAGCTTGTTCAGCGCAGCTTCACCGACGTTCGGGATGTCCGCGGTGATTTCCTCTGGGCCAAGCTTGGTGTCACGGGCCACACAGGTCAGTTCCTGGATGTGGATCGTGGTGAAGCGGTCTTCCTGAACAACACGCTCGGACAGGCAGATGGAGTCTTCGAAGTTGAAGCCGTTCCACGCCATGAACGCGATGCGCATGTTCTGACCCAGCGCCAGTTCACCCATGTCGGTGGACGGGCCGTCGGCCATGATGTCGCCACGCTGAACCGCGTCACCCTTGTTAACCAGCGGACGCTGGTTGATGCAGGTGTTCTGGTTCGAACGGGTGTATTTGGTCAGGTTGTAGATGTCGACACCGGCTTCACCGGTTTCAACTTCGTCATCGGCAACGCGAACAACGATACGGCTGGCATCGACGGAGTCGATCACGCCGCCACGACGGGCCACGACGCAAACGCCGGAGTCACGGGCAACGTTGCGCTCCATGCCGGTACCGACCAGCGGCTTGTCGGCGCGCAGGGTTGGTACAGCCTGACGCTGCATGTTCGAACCCATCAACGCACGGTTGGCGTCGTCGTGCTCGAGGAACGGAATCAGCGACGCTGCAACCGAAACTACCTGCTTCGGCGAAACGTCCATCAGGGTGACGTCTTCCGGCGCCTTGACGGTGAATTCGTTCAGGTGACGAACAGCTACCAGCTCATCGATCAGGTGCTTCTTCTCGTTCATCGTGGCCGAAGCCTGGGCGATGACGTGATCAGCTTCTTCGATCGCCGACAGGAACACGATGTCGTCGGTAACCACGCCCTCTTTCACCACGCGGTACGGGCTTTCCAGGAAGCCGTACTGGTTGGTGCGAGCGTATGCCGCCAGGGAGTTGATCAGACCGATGTTCGGACCTTCAGGGGTCTCGATCGGGCACACGCGGCCGTAGTGGGTCGGGTGTACGTCACGGACTTCGAAGCCTGCGCGCTCACGGGTCAGACCACCAGGGCCGAGTGCAGAGACACGACGCTTGTGGGTGATCTCGGACAGCGGGTTGTTCTGGTCCATGAACTGCGAGAGCTGGCTGGAGCCGAAGAACTCTTTCACCGCCGCCGCTACCGGCTTGGCGTTGATCAGGTCCTGAGGCATCAGGCCTTCGCTTTCTGCCATCGACAGACGCTCTTTGACCGCGCGCTCTACACGCACCAGGCCAACGCGGAACTGGTTCTCGGCCATCTCGCCGACACAGCGGACGCGACGGTTACCGAGGTGGTCGATGTCGTCGACGATGCCTTTGCCGTTACGGATGTCGACCAGGGTCTTGAGGACCTCGACGATATCTTCCTTGCTCAGCACGCCCGAACCTTCGATCTCGGTGCGACCGATACGACGGTTGAACTTCATGCGGCCTACGGCCGACAGGTCGTAACGCTCGGCGCTGAAGAACAGGTTGTTGAACAGGGTCTCGGCGGCATCCTTGGTTGGCGGCTCGCCAGGACGCATCATGCGATAGATCTCGACCAGCGCTTCCAGTTGGTTGCTGGTGGAGTCGATCTTCAGGGTATCCGAGATGAACGGACCGCAGTCGATGTCGTTGGTGTACAGGGTCTCGATGCGCACAACCTGGGCCTTGGCGATTTTCACCAGGACGTCGGTGCTCAGCTCGGTGTTGCACTCAGCCAGGATCTCGCCGGTAGCCGGGTGCACGATCGCCTTGGCGGTAGTGCGGCCCAGGACGTATTCCAGCGGCACGTCCAGCTGCTTGACGCCAGCTTTTTCCAGCTGGTTGATGTGGCGAGCAGTGATACGACGACCTTGCTCGACAATGACCTTGCCGGTTTCGTCATGGATGTCCATGACCGCAACTTCACCACGCAGGCGCTGAGGCACCAGCTCCAGGCTGAGCTTCTCGCCCGACACGTGGAAAACGTTGGTGGTGTAGAAAGCGTCCAGCACTTCTTCAGTGCTGTAGCCCAGCGCGCGCAGCAGAACCGACGCAGGCAGTTTGCGACGACGGTCGATACGGACGAATACACAGTCTTTCGGATCGAATTCGAAGTCCAGCCACGAGCCGCGGTAAGGAATGATCCGCGCCGAGTACAGCAGTTTGCCAGAGCTGTGCGTCTTGCCGCGGTCGTGATCGAAGAATACGCCCGGCGAACGGTGCAGCTGGGAAACGATAACACGCTCGGTACCGTTGATTACGAAGGTACCGTTTTCAGTCATCAGGGGGATTTCACCCATGTAGACTTCTTGCTCTTTGATGTCCTTGATCGCTTTGTTCGACGATTCTTTGTCGAAAATGATCAGGCGGACTTTTACCCGCAGCGGCACCGCGTAGGTCACGCCACGCAGTACGCATTCTTTGACATCAAAAGCCGGTTCGCCCAGACGATAGCCAACGTACTCCAGGGCAGCATTGCCGGAGTAGCTGATGATCGGGAAAACCGATTTGAAGGCCGCATGCAGGCCCACGTCGCGGAACTGATCTTTGGTCGCTCCCGCTTGCAAGAATTCACGATACGAATCCAGCTGGATGGCCAGGAGGTAAGGCACATCCATGACGTCCGGCAACTTGCTAAAGTCCTTGCGGATACGTTTTTTCTCAGTGTATGAGTAAGCCATCAGCGTTCCCCAGCTTGGTCACCTGCTTGTTTGGCTTCTCCCGACGGGAGCAGCCAGAAAATCGTGCAAACCCCTTGGTTTGCGCCACCATCATTGGTGGTTGCAGCTCGTTATCAGCGCCGACCTGGTCAGCCGCCAATAACGGAAAAAGGCCGGTGGCAAGAGCCACCAGCCATCAGCCTTTCGCTTGTCGCTCGGGCTGGAGACGCACAGTCGAAATTATTTCAGTTCGACGGTAGCGCCTGCTGCTTCCAGGTCAGCTTTAGCTTTGTCAGCAGCTTCTTTCGAAACGCCTTCAGCAACAACCTGAGGAGCGGTATCAACCTTTTCCTTGGCTTCTTTCAGGCCCAGGCCGGTCAGTTCGCGAACAGCCTTGATCACGTTTACTTTCTTGTCGCCAGCGGCAACCAGAACAACGTTGAACTCGGTTTGTTCTTCAACAACGGCAGCGGCAGCAGCTGGGCCAGCAGCGGCAACAGCAGCGGTAACGCCGAAGGTTTCTTCCATTGCTTTGATCAGCTCAACAACTTCCAGAACGGTTTTCTGGCCGATTGCTTCGATGATTTGCTCGTTAGTCAGAGACATGACTTAAATCCTGTATTGGGGTGACAGCCTACGCAGCCATCAAATTAAACGTATGATTTCGAAAGTGCTTTCTGCGCCTTAGGCTGCAGCAGCTTCTTTCTGGTCGCGAACGGCTGCCAGAGTACGAGCCAGCTTGCTGGTAGCGCCTTGGATCACGCTCATCAGCTTTGCAATAGCTTCGTCGCGGGTCGGCAGCGAAGCCAACACGTCGATCTGGTTTGCGGCAAGGAACTTGCCGTCGAACGCAGCTGCCTTGATCTCGAACTTGCTCTGACCCTTGGCGAATTCTGCGAACAGACGGGCAGCAGCGCCCGGGTGTTCGTTGGAGAACGCGATCAGGGTAGGGCCGGTGAAGGCGTCGTTGAGGACACTGAATTCAGTGTCAGCAACAGCGCGCTTGAGCAGGGTGTTACGTACAACACGTACGTAAACGCCAGCTTCACGAGCCTCTTTACGGAGTCCGGTCATTGCGCCTACAGTCACGCCACGGGCATCAGCCACGACAGCAGACAGAGCGACTTTGGCAGCCTCGTTGACTTCAGCGACGATGGCCTTCTTGTCTTCGAGTTTAATTGCCACGGGTAAAACTCCTGCTTGTTACCGTTTCATCCAGCCGGGGCCGGATGTCGTTTTGGTGTCTGATTCGGTAAGGAACCAGGGGCACCATCTGCGTAGGCTTGTGGTTTAAGACTTGCGTCGCCTACGGTCTTGGATAGCCCCCGCCAGGCAGGGACCCCAATTTTTCAACCTGGTGCGATCACTCGCACCGGGTTTTGTCTTACGCGTTCAGCGAGCTCTGGTCGATGACCAGACCTGGGCCCATGGTGGTGCTCAGGGTAACGCGCTTGACGTAGATACCTTTCGAGGAAGCTGGCTTGATACGCTTCAGATCAGCGATCAGGGCTTCAACGTTTTCCTTCAGCTTGCCAGCTTCAAAGCCGATTTTGCCAACGGAGGTGTGGATGATGCCGTTTTTGTCGGTGCGATAACGAACCTGACCAGCCTTGGCGTTTTTAACCGCGGTGGCTACGTCTGGAGTTACGGTACCGACTTTCGGGTTAGGCATCAGGCCGCGAGGACCCAGAACCTGACCCAGCTGACCTACAACACGCATTGCGTCCGGGGAAGCAATAACGACGTCATAGTTCAGGTCGCCGCCTTTCATTTCGGCAGCCAGATCGTCCATACCAACGCGGTCAGCGCCGGCAGCCAGAGCGGCCTCGGCAGCAGGACCCTGGGTGAAGACAGCTACACGTACGGTCTTGCCAGTGCCGTGTGGCAGCACGGTAGCGCTACGTACGACCTGGTCGGATTTACGTGGGTCAACACCGAGGTTGACAGCAACGTCGAAGGATTCGCTGAACTTCACGGTGGACAGTTCGGCCAGCAGCACTGCTGCTTCTTCGAAGTTGTAGACTTTGCCTGCTTCGATTTTCGAAGCAATGGCCTTTTGGCGCTTGGTCAGCTTAGCCATTACACACCCTCCACGTTGAGGCCCATGCTGCGAGCGGAACCGGCGATGGTACGCACGGCCGCATCCATGTCAGCAGCGGTCAGATCAGCATTTTTGGTTTTTGCGATCTCTTCCAGCTGAGCACGGGTCACAGTACCGACTTTAACGGTGTTCGGACGTGCAGAACCGCTGGTCAGGCCAGCTGCTTTCTTCAGCAGAACCGAAGCAGGGGTGCTTTTGGTTTCGAAGGTGAAGCTGCGGTCACTGTAAACAGTGATGATCACAGGAGTCGGCAGGCCGGCTTCTTGACCCTGGGTACGGGCGTTGAAGGCCTTGCAGAATTCCATGATGTTCACACCGTGTTGACCCAGTGCTGGACCAACGGGTGGGCTTGGGTTGGCCTGGCCGGCCTTTACTTGCAGCTTGATGTAAGCCTGAATCTTCTTAGCCATGAGCTACTCCAATATCGGGTACGAACGCCAGATGGCTCCCCGGATGACTTGCGTTTTATCCCAGTGACGACAAAACCCCGCAGCACATAGGGCTGCGGGGTATGGGATGCTTTGTTCGGCTAGACCTTCTCGACCTGGCTGAACTCGAGCTCTACCGGGGTAGAGCGACCGAAAATAAGCACGGCCACTTGGATCCGGCTCTTCTCGTAGTTAACTTCTTCAACGGTACCGTTGAAATCAGCAAACGGACCATCGATAACACGGACCACTTCGCCCGGCTCGAACAGAGTCTTCGGCTTCGGCTTGTCGCTGCCATCGGCAACGCGACGCAGAATGGCCTCGGCTTCCTTGTCGGTGATCGGTGCAGGCTTGTCTGCAGTACCACCGATGAAGCCCATGACGCGAGGGGTGTCCTTGACCAAGTGCCAAGTCCCTTCGTTCATGTCCATTTGGACCAGCACATAACCTGGGAAGAACTTACGCTCGCTTTTGCGCTTCTGGCCATTGCGCATCTCAACCACTTCTTCAGTGGGGACCAGAATTTCGCCGAAGCCATCTTCCATGCCAGCCAGCTTTACGCGCTCGATCAGCGAGCGCATGACATGCTTCTCGTAACCCGAGTAAGCATGCACAACGTACCAACGCTTAGCCACGGGACACCCTTAGCCAACAATCAAGGAAATCAACCAACCCAGCAGGGAGTCGAGACCCCACAGCAGCAACGCCATCACCAGGACAACCGCCACTACGATGAGCGTGGTCTGCGTGGTTTCTTGGCGGGTTGGCCATACGACTTTACGAATCTCGGTGCGAGCTTCCTTTGCCAGCGCAAAGAACGACTTGCCTTTGGCGGTCTGCAGGGCAACAAAGCCAGCTACAGCAGCAAGGGCAAGCAGTGCAAGTACGCGGTACAGAATCGGCGAAGCAGAGTAATACTGGTTACCCACAACACCAACGACTACCAAAGCGACAACAGCCAGCCACTTGAGCAGATCAAAACGAGAGTCTTGGGCTTCAGCCTTGGGAGTCATCTAGGAAGATCCTGTGAAAAGAAAGCCAGACACACGAGGTGAATCTGGCAGGTCAGGAGGGAATCGAACCCCCAACCTACGGTTTTGGAGACCGTCGCTCTGCCAATTGAGCTACTGACCTAAAAGCTTATCAGGCCGACCATTATGCCGGCCTGATCGAGAGAAATCAACTACTTATTCGATAATCTTCGCTACTACGCCAGCGCCGACGGTACGACCGCCTT
>NZ_JYOF01000025.1:0-127966 GCF_000955865.1 Pseudomonas sp. 2(2015) | reverse complement strand
AAGCTTGCGGCTTGTAACTTGCCGCTTGAGGCTGTCGCGCAAGCGACACGCATATTCACACATCGGACAAGCAGCCCTGCAGCAGTGCGTTTCTGTGACAAATTCGTTAACCTATGCACTCATTTTGTGCCCGCTCCCCAAAAGGGAACGACACGCTAAACGGGTCTGGCTCATCCAGCCAGGCAGCATTTCCCTCACCCAAGGGGAAATCCCTCTCTAAATCCCGATTTCAGCAGTGTGGTATTTCCTTAATGAAAGTTTTAAAAGGCCAGGACATCCTGGCACTTGGTTTTATGACGTTCGCTTTGTTCGTCGGCGCGGGCAATATCATTTTCCCACCTATCGTCGGTCTGCAATCCGGTCCACACGTGTGGATGGCGGCGCTGGGTTTCCTGATCACTGCTGTGGGCCTGCCGGTTATCACTGTTGTCGCCCTGGCCAAGGTCGGCGGCGGCATGGATGCCCTGAGCAGCCCGATCGGCAAGGTCGCCGGCGGCCTGCTGGCGGCGGTGTGCTACCTGTCGGTAGGCCCGCTGTTCGCCACTCCGCGTACCGCCACCGTATCCTTCGAGGTGGGTGTTGCGCCGCTGACCGGTGAAAGCCCGCTGGCCCTGTTTATCTACAGCCTGGTGTACTTCCTGGTGGTGCTGGCGGTATCCATGTACCCGGGCAAGTTGCTCGACACCGTCGGTCGCTTCCTCGCGCCGCTGAAGATCATCGCCCTGGCCGCACTCGGCATCGCCGCGTTCATGCTGCCCGCCGGTGGTATCGGTGAAGCGCAGCCGGCCTACGTTGCCGCACCGTTCTCCCAGGGCTTCATCAATGGTTACCTGACCATGGATACCCTCGGCGCCCTGGTGTTCGGTATCGTCATCGTCAACGCCATCCGTTCGCGCGGTGTCGAATCGCCGCGGCTGATCACCCGCTACGCGATCATCGCCGGCCTGATCGCCGGTGTCGGCCTGGCCCTGGTGTACATCAGCCTGTTCCGCCTGGGTGCCGGCAGCCATGAAATCGCCGCCGGTGCCAGCAACGGCGCAGCGGTACTGCATGCCTATGTACAGCACACCTTCGGCTCGCTGGGCAGCGGCTTCCTGGCCGTGCTGATCGCCCTGGCCTGTCTGGTGACCGCCGTTGGCCTGACCTGCGCCTGTGCCGAGTATTTCAGCCAGGTACTGCCGCTGTCGTACCGCACCCTGGTGGTGATCCTTGCCGGCTTCTCGCTGCTGATCTCCAACCTCGGCCTGACCAAGCTGATCATGTTCTCGATTCCGGTGCTGACGGCTATCTACCCGCCGTGCATCGTGGTCGTAGGCCTGAGCTTCTGCAAAGAACTGTGGAATTCCGAGGTGCGCATCCTCGCGCCGGTGATGCTGGTTTCGCTGCTGTTCGGCATGATCGATGCCATCAAGGGCACCGCCCTGGCCAGCGAACTGCCGGAAATCCTCGCCCACCTGCCGCTGAGCGAGCAGGGCCTGGCCTGGCTGGTACCGTCGGTAGTGGCCCTGGGCGTTGCGGTGGTGTGTGACCGCATGCTTGGCAAGCCACGCGAAGTGCTGGCCTGAGAATTGGCCCTATGACGGACACCGGCCACAAGCCAACAGGGTGACCGTCACGGCAAATTCCGAGCCCCGTGTCCGCAAGGACGCGGGGCTTTTTCGTTTCTGCACGGCAGACGTGTCTTTTTCTGCGCTAAAGCGTCGAAAGCCGGTCAATGGGCTTTATTGTGCTCGAAACTTCAATCAGGACCTTGCATGAGCTTCATTCAAAGCAATCTGATCCACTTGCTGGCCGCCTGCTGGTTCGTTGTCTGCTGGGGCGGATACACCCGTTATGCCACCTGGAAGGGCCGCGATACCGCTTGCCTGGCCAGCGTGCTGCACCTGTACCGCGAAGACTGGATGCGCCGCATGCTGCTGCGTGACAACCGCATCGCCGATGCCAGCGTGATCGGTAACCTGGAGCGCAACGCCTCGTTCTTTGCCTCCAGCACCTTGATCATCCTGGCCGGTATTCTCACCGTGCTCGGCGCATCAGACCGTGCGGTATCGTTGCTGGCAGACCTGCCGCTGGTGCAGCAGGCGTCCCAGGGCATGTCGGAAATCAAGTTGCTGTGCCTGGCGATGGTATTTGTGTACGCCTTCTTCACTTTCAGCTGGTGCATGCGTCAATACAACTTCGCCGCCGTATTGGTGGGTTCGGCGCCGATGATCGGCGAGCGTCAGGTCAGCGAACTTGAGCGCAAGGCCTTTGCCCTTAGAGCGGCCAAGGTTATTTCCCTGGCCGCCAACCAGTTCAACTTTGGCCTGCGTTCCTATTACTTCGGCATGGCCATGCTCTGCTGGTTTATCAGCCCCTGGTTGTTTATGTTGATGAGTACCGGGGTAGTACTGGTGCTGTATCGCCGTGAATTCCACTCCGATGTGCTCGATGTGATGGTCTATACCCCGACCGAAGCGCCGGTGGCGGAACCCGGCAAAGAGAACCTCGCCTGAAGGTTATTGACTGAATCGTTTAACCCTATTGCAACAGGCATAAAAAAACCCGACAGCGTCGGGTTTTTTTATTCCGGCGGGCTTGCTTACTTGGCAGGCTCGGCAGGAGTAGCTGGAGCAGCAGGTGCAGCTTCTTTTGCAGCTTCTTCAGCGGCTTTCTGTTGCGCTTCGGCCTGATCTTTGGCGGCTTCGGCGTTTTCTTTCGCGGCCTCGTTCACTTTATCCTGAGCTTCACCCATCTTCTCTTGGGCTTGCTCGGCGTGTTGTTGAGCATCTTGGGCTTTGTTCTCGCTGGCTTTATCGCAAGCGGCCAGGCCCAGAGCAGCGGCGAGCATAACGGCAAAAGCAAAAGGTTTACGCATGGGGTGTTTCTCCTTGTGGAATAAGTTACTTGTTCCTTCGAGCTCAAGTAACCGGTAGAAGTTCCGCGCACAATACAGATATATAACAAATGGTTCTATATGGACATTTGCCAGACTGTGTGCATGTTCTCAATGGCCCGGGAGTTTTTCAAATGACCGACACTTCTTTGCTGGCAATGGCCGAACGTTTTCTCTCGGCATTGCGACATTGCCAGGTGCTGCAGATGCGCGTGCATCACGCTGATGCCCAAGGCATGACCCTGGTGTTGCCGTACTCGACGAAGATCGTCGGCAACCCACAGACCGGCGCCGTGCATGGCGGGGCGGTGACCACCCTGATGGACACCACCTGCGGCATGGCTACCCTTTGTGCGCTGCCTGAGTTCGAGGTATGCCCGACGCTAGACCTGCGCATCGACTACATGCAGCCGGCCGAGGCCGGCAAGGACATCTTCGGCCATGCCTACTGCTACCGCGTTTCTCGCGATGTGATCTTCACCCGTGGGCTGGCCTACCAGGACGACCCGCAGCAGCCGATCGCCCAGGTGGTTGGCACTTTCATGCGCCTGGGCAAGGGTATCAAGGGCGGCCTGAATTTCGCCAGCAAGCTCAAGGGGAGCGGCCAATGATTCCGCCAGAGGTACACCAGCAACTGCGCCAGGCCCATGCCGAAGGCAATTATGAGCCGCTGCTGCAGTTGATCCCTTATGCCGGATTGATTGGTATCCAGTGCAGCCGCCAGGGCGATGACCTGTTATTTTGCCTGCCGGCCAGCCAGGACAACATTGGCAATCCGTTGCTGCCGGCGATCCACGGCGGGGTGATCGCAGGCTTCATGGAGCTGTCGGCGGCGCTGTACCTGCTGATTTTCAGCGAAAGCGCGGCGATCCCGAAGATCATCGACTTTTCCATCGACTACCTGCGCGCCGGCCACTACCGCGACACCTACGCCCGCTGCCAGCTATGGCGCCAGGGCCGGCGGGTAACCAACGTGGCCATAACCGCCTGGCAGGGCGACGCGGACGAACCGATTGCCACGGCGCGCGCGCATTTCAAGATCGAAGAAATGACTTCGCCCTTGAAATAGCCCCAGCCACCCCCATCTGTTGTGCATCCCGCCGTGAAAGCAGGCCGCCGGCCTGCCCAACGACAACTGCCATCAGATCGGAGTGTTGAAGACCATGAGTGTGGAAACTCAAAAAGAAACCCTGGGCTTCCAGACCGAGGTGAAGCAACTGCTGCACCTCATGATCCATTCCCTGTATTCGAACAAGGAAATCTTCCTTCGCGAACTGATTTCCAACGCCTCCGACGCCGTCGATAAACTGCGCTTCGAAGCCCTGGCCAAGCCAGAGCTGCTCGAAGGCGGCGCCGAGCTTAAAATCCGCCTGAGCTTCGACAAGGACGCCAACACCGTCACCCTCGAAGACAACGGCATCGGCATGAGCCGCGAAGAGGTCATCGCGCACCTGGGCACCATCGCCAAGTCCGGCACCGCCGACTTCATGAAAAACCTCACCGGCGACCAGAAGAAGGACTCGCACCTGATCGGTCAGTTCGGCGTGGGCTTCTACTCGGCCTTCATCGTCGCCGACAAGGTCGACGTATTCAGCCGCCGCGCCGGCCTGCCAACTGCCGAGGGCGTGCACTGGTCGTCCAAGGGCGAGGGTGACTTTGAAGTTGCCACTGTCGACAAGGCCGAGCGCGGTACGCGCATCGTCCTGCACCTGAAAAAAGGTGAAGAAGAGTTCGCCGACGGCTGGCGCCTGCGCAACATCGTCAAGAAGTACTCCGACCACATCGCCTTGCCGATCGAGCTGCCAAAACAGGTCGAAGTCGGCGAAGGTGAAGAAAAGCCGGCCGAAGAATGGGAAACCGTCAACCGCGCCAGCGCCCTGTGGACCCGTCCGCGTACCGAGATCAAGGACGAGGAATACCAGGAGTTCTACAAGCACATCGGTCACGACTTCGAGAACCCGTTGGCCTGGAGCCACAACAAGGTCGAAGGCAAGCTTGAGTACAACTCGCTGCTCTACGTACCGGCCCGCGCCCCGTTCGACCTGTACCAGCGTGAAGCGCCACGCGGCCTGAAGCTGTACGTGCAGCGTGTGTTCATCATGGACCAGGCAGAATCCTTCCTGCCGCTGTACCTGCGTTTCATCAAGGGCGTGGTCGATTCCAACGACCTGTCGCTGAACGTTTCGCGCGAAATCCTGCAGAAAGACCCGATCATCGATTCGATGAAGTCGGCGCTGACCAAGCGCGTGCTGGACATGCTCGAGAAGCTGGCCAAGAACGAGCCTGAGCAGTACAAGGGTTTCTGGAAGAACTTTGGCCAGGTGATGAAAGAAGGCCCGGCTGAAGACTTCGCCAACAAGGAAAAGATCGCCGGCCTGCTGCGTTTCGCCTCCACCCATGACGAAAGCGGCGAGCAGAGCGTTGCCCTGGCCGACTACCTGGCCCGCGCCAAGGAAGGTCAGGACAAGATCTACTTCCTCACCGGCGAATCCTACGCGCAGGTCAAGAACAGCCCGCACCTGGAAGTCTTCCGCAAGAAAGGCATCGAAGTGCTGCTGCTGACCGACCGTATCGACGAGTGGCTGATGAGCTACCTGAGCGAATTCGACGGCAAGAGCTTCGTCGACGTCGCCCGCGGTGACCTGGACCTGGGCAAGCTGGACTCTGAAGAGGACAAGAAAGCCCAGGAAGAAGTCGCCAAGGAGAAAGAAGGCCTGGTCGAGCGCCTCAAGGCGGCGCTGGGCGAGAGCGTCAGCGAAGTGCGCGTGTCGCACCGCCTGACCGATTCGCCGGCGATCCTGGCCATCGGTGAACAGGACCTGGGCCTGCAGATGCGCCAGATCCTCGAAGCCAGCGGGCAGAAGGTGCCGGACTCCAAGCCGATCTTCGAATTCAACCCGGGCCACCCGCTGATCGAGAAGCTGGACAACGAGCAGAGCGAAGACCGTTTCGCCGACTTCTCGCACATCCTCTTCGATCAGGCCGCGCTGGCGGCGGGCGATAGCCTCAAGGACCCGGCGGCGTACGTTCGTCGCCTGAACAAGCTGCTGGTCGAATTGTCGGCTTAAGTAGTTGCAGGAAAGCCCGCTTCGGCGGGCTTTTTTCATTGTGCAAGGAGGAGTGCATGAGCAAGGTTACCGTCGAATCGCTGGTCTATCATGTTGCCGGCAAAGCCTATGAGAGCCGCTTGTTCTTTACCCAGGGCGCCCGCGAACAGCCTGGGTTGGTGATGGCACCAAACTGGATGGGGGTGGGCGAGGGCGCCGAGCGTATCGCCCGCGAAGTCGCCGCTCAGGGCTATGTGGTGTTGCTGGCCGACATCTACGGCCAGACCCTGCGACCGTCGAACATGGATGAAGCAGGGGCGGCGATGATGCCGCTGAAGAACGACCGCGTCGAGCTGCGCAAGCGCCTGAAGGCGGCGCTGGACCAGTTGCTGGGGCAATCGAAGGCGGTACTGGAGCCTGGCAAGCTGGCCACCTTCGGCTTCTGCTTCGGCGGTTGCTGCGCCCTGGAGCTGGCCCGCGAAGATGCCCGCCTGCTGGCTGCGGTGTCGTTCCACGGCACCCTCGATACGCCGCTGCCGGCGGTAGAAGGCAAGGTCAAGGCTTCGATGCTGGTGCTGCATGGCGCCGCCGACCCGTTCGTGCCCAAAGAGCAGTTGCCGGCCTTCGAAGTCGAGATGGATGCGGCCAAGGTCGATTGGCAACTGATCAGCTATGGCGGCGCGGTGCATTCGTTCACCGATACCGCGGCGAACATTCCCGGCAAGATGAAGTACGACGCCCGCACATCCAAGCGCGCGTTCCGGGCAATGTTCAATTTGCTCGATGAAGTGTTCCAGCGCTGAGTGAAGGGGCAAGGCTGGCTCTCACAATGGACCTGTATGTCTCCACCCTGTGGGAGCCGGCGTTGCCGGCGATCGACCGCGTAGCGGTCGCAGTAACCTCAAGGCAACTCGATCCGTTCACTTTCCCCCGGCACCGTCGGCCACTCCCCGGCCGCCCAGCGTGCCCGCGCCTGCTCGATCAGCGCCGGATCGCTGGCAACAAAATTCCAGTTCATCCGCCGCGGCCCGTCCAGCGGCGCCCCGCCAAACAGCACCAACTGGCTTTCGCTGTCGGCATACAGGCTCATCTCTTCACCGTGCGGCAAGATCACCAGGCTGCACGGCTCGATCGCCACATCGTTGAGGCTGACTTCGCCATCCAGTACATACAGCGCACGCTCGGCATGCTCGGTGGGCACCGTCAGAGTAGTGGCCGCCTGCATCTGCACCAGCGCATACAGGGTCGGTGACAACACCGGCACTGGCGATTGCAGGCAAAAGCCGCTGCCGGCAATCATGCGAATGCGCACCCCCAGGCTGTCACTGACCGGCAGGCTCGCCGCCGGATGATGGCTGTAGTGCCCCGGGCCTTGCTCATGCGCTTTGGGCGATGCCAGCCACACCTGCAAACCGTGCAATCGGGAGCTGCCAGGCAGCAGTTCGGCCGGCGTGCGCTCGACATGGGCGATGGCGCTGCCGGCAGTCATCCAGCTGACTTCACCGGCCTTGACCCGTTGATCCGAGCCCAGGCTGTCCTTGTGCTGGATTTCGCCCTCGAACAGGTAGGTGAGGGTCGACAGGCCGATATGCGGGTGCTGGCGGATGTTCATGCCGCGCCCGGCCGGGTAGTCGGTTTCGAGCATGTGGTCGAAGAACACGAACGGCCCGACGCTGCGGCACTGGGCCGAGGGCAGGGGGCGCAGGATAGGTTGGCCTTCGACCGATTCGGCGCGAGGGCGGATGACCAGGGGAAGGCTCACGGTGTGCTCCAGGCCAGCAGGGAAAGTTCTTGTAGCATAACCTGCTGAACTGGCGTGTGTTCGCTCCGGTCTACCCTGTCTGAATCGGCCAGAAGGAATGCGAAATGATTGCCAGGTGTCTGGGCTGGGCGCTGTTGCTGGGGCTGTCGCTGCAGGCGGCGCAGGCGCGCGAGTATCACTACAGTGATGCGCACCTGCATTACGTCGATTTTTTCCAGGAAACCGCCGGCATGGACGCCTTGCTCAAGGCCATGGATGAGGCGCGCATCGACCAGTCGATGATTTCCGGCATCCCGGTGGCCAAGAAGTGGCACGAAGACGAGCCCAAGCGCCCGCGTTACTACGCGGGCGATGATGCCGATGCCTATTGGTACAGCGCCACCGACATCTACGTTGCTGCGGCGCTGGAGAAGCTTTCGCCTGAGCAGCGCCAGCGCTTTCATCCGTTTCTCACCGGCTTCAACCCGGTAGACAAGAACGCCGTGGCCCACATCGAACGCATGCTCGCGCTGCACCCGGGCCTGTGGCAGGGGATCGGCGAGGTGTTCACCCGCCACGACGACCTCACCGCGTTGACCAGCGGCGACACGCCCAGGGCCAACAACGAGGCCATGACCCGCATCTATCACCTGGCCGCCGAGCAGGACCTGCCGGTGCTGATCCATTCCAACATCACCTCCAAGCGCGAACGCAACCCGCTGTACCTGGCGGAAATCGAAGAGCCGTTGCGCAATCACCCGCACACCCGCTTCATCTGGGCCCATGCCGGCACCAGTATGGAGATTCATCGGCACCAGACGCAGCTGGATTTTCTGCTGCCGACCCTGACACGGATGCTCGAGGATTACCCGAACCTGTACATAGACCTGTCCTGGAGCGTGCTGCAGCCTTATCTGCTGGATGAGAAGGGCAAGCCCAGGGCTGAGTGGCTGGCGCTGGTCAAACGCTTCCCCGAGCGCTTCATGCTTGGCTCCGACGTGGTCGGGCGCTTCAACAGCCTGGGCGAACAGTTGCATGGTTTCGATCCGTTTCTGGATGCCTTGCCTGCCGAGGTGGCGCAAAAGGTCGCCCGCGACAACTTCCTCGCGGTGCTGCCCAAGGCACGCAAGTGACAGGACTGTCATCAGCTTGTCATGCCCGCGTCATAGCCTGCCGCCATCAACCTGATGGAGTGCACTATGTTTCCACGTCGTTTCAGCGCCCTGTGCGGGCTGTTGCTGGTCAGTGGCCTGGCCGCTGCCGAGGTTCGCGTCGAAGGCCCGGTCGAGTACGGCCTGTTCGAAACCCGCCACCAGAACTTCCAGCCCGGTGAGCGGGTGCTGAGCCAGAGTAACCAGACCATCCAGCCCACCGATGAAATCCCGGCGCGCCTGGGTAGCAAGTTCGGTATGCGCTACCGCCTGGAAGGCAAGGTCGCCGAGGACACGCCGCTGACCCTGCTGTACCTCACCCCTGGCGTGCGCACACCCGACGGCAAGCGCCACGACAAGTTCGAAGTGGTACAAAAGCTGGTGCCCGGTGCGGTCCAGGATGTCATGGCGTACGAGTTCACCGAGAACCACGAAGTGGTGCCGGGGCAATGGCATTTCATGGTCTTTCAGGGCGATCGCCTGCTGGCCGAGCAGCGCTTTACCGTGCGCTGAGGCAGGGCGACCCTGGCGTCGCGATCATAAGGCCTTTTGATATCACGTTTTCGTCTTACGCAAATTTTCCACAGGCCGATACCGTCTAGAAGCAAGGACTGCTGCCCTATTGAGCAGCGCTTTTGGAGGGAGCCAGAAGATGAGCTTGAGAAGCATGAATATCGCGCCCAGGGCCGGCCTGGGCTTCGGCCTGGTGGCGGCACTGGTGTTTGCCTTGGGTGCGTTTGCCTTGATGCAGATGACCAGCATGCGCCAGCAGTCCGAGCAGGTCGACAGCAACTGGTTGCCCAGCGTGATCTCGGTCGGGCAGATGACCCAGGACATGTTGCGCATCCGCGCCTTGACCCTGCGCCTTTTGGTCAATCGCGATGCGGCGGCGCTGGAGCAGAACAAGTCGCGCATCGAAGAGATCAAGTCCGGTCTGGACAAGGCCCAGCAGAAGTACCAGGCGCTGATCGTCCTGCCTGAAGAACAGACCCTGTTCGACCGCTACCTGGACCTGGAGCGGCGCTACCTCAAGCTGCAGGCCCAGGTGGTGCAGTTGTCCACCGAGCACCGGGTGGAAGAGGCGGTGGCCATGGTCAATGGCGAGATGAACCAGCTCGCCGACCAGATGACCGCCAGCCTCAACGAGCTGATCGCGCTCAATAATCAGCATGCCAACAGCGCCACCGACCTTGCCGAAGTCGTCTACACGCAGGCGCGGATCTGGGTGATCGGCTTGCTGATCGCCGCTGTGGTGCTCACCGTGGTCCTGGCCTTGACTCTGACCCGCAGCATCGTCCGGCCACTGGCACAGTCGCTGCAGGTCGCCGAAGTGGTCGCCACCGGTGACCTGACCCCGCAGATCTCGGTGCAGGGCAAGGATGAGCCGGCGCGCTTGCTGGCGGCCTTGAAACAGATGCAGCAAAGCCTGCGCGATACCATCGGGCGCATCTCCGATTCTTCCAGCCAGCTGGCCTCGGCCTCCGAAGAGCTCAGCGCGGTAACCGAAGATGCCACCCGCGGGCTGATGCAGCAAAGCCAGGAAATCGAACAGGCGGCCACCGCGGTCAACCAGATGACCACGGCAGTGGAGGAGGTGGCGAGCAATGCCGTGGCCACCTCCGAAGCCTCGCGCGAGTCCGACCGCATCGCCCGTCAAGGGCGCGAGCAGGTGCGCCTGACCGTGACCTCGATCGAAGACCTGGCCGCTGGCGTCACCGCCAACGCCGAAGAGGTCGGGCAACTGGCGCAACAGGTGCATGGCATTACCAAGGTGCTGGATGTGATCGGCGCGATTGCCGAGCAAACCAACCTGCTGGCCCTGAACGCGGCGATTGAGGCGGCGCGCGCCGGTGATGCCGGGCGCGGTTTTGCCGTGGTGGCTGACGAGGTGCGGGCATTGGCCCATCGCACCCAGCAGTCGACCCGGGAAATCGAGCAGATGATCGACGGCATCCAGCAGGGCACCAATCGTGCGGTCGAGGGTATGCAGCAGACCAACGAGCGGGCGCGCGGCACCCTGGAAGGCGCACATGCCGCCGGGGCGGCGCTGGAGGAGATTGCCGCGGCCATCAGCCTGATCAACGAGCGCAACCTGGTGATCGCCAGTGCCTCGGAGCAGCAGGCGCAGGTGGCGCGGGAGGTGGATCGCAACCTGACCAATATTCGCGACCTGGCGATGCAGACGTCGGCGGGGGCGAATCAGACCAATGCGGCGAGCCAGGCGTTGTCACAGCTGGCGATTGAGCTCAATGGGCTGGTGGGGCGCTTTTCGGTGTAAGGCACAAACAAAAACGCCCCGACGAGTCGGGGCGTTTTGAGTGCAAGGGGCAAGCCCTTACTTGCCAGCCCAGCGCTTGAGTACCAGGGTAGCGTTGGTGCCGCCGAAACCGAAGCTGTTGCTCATCACGGTATCGATCTTGGCGTTTTCCTGGGTCTTGGTCAGCACCGGCAGGTCGGCCACTTCCGGGTCCAGTTCGTCGATGTTGGCGGAACCGGCAATGAAGTTGCCCTCCATCATCAGCATGCAGTAGATCGCTTCGTGAACGCCGGCGGCGCCCAGGGAGTGACCGGACAGGCTCTTGGTCGAGCTGATGGCCGGAGCCTTGTCGCCGAACACTTCGCGAACGCCCTTCATCTCGGCAACGTCGCCCACCGGGGTCGAGGTGCCGTGGGTGTTCAGGTAGTCGATCGGGGTGTCGACGGTGGACATGGCCATCTGCATGCAGCGGATGGCGCCTTCGCCGCTTGGCGCGACCATGTCGTAGCCATCGGACGTCGCGCCGTAGCCGACGATTTCGGCGTAGATCTTGGCGCCACGGGCCAGGGCGTGTTCCAGCTCTTCAACCACGACCATGCCGCCACCGCCGGCGATGACGAAACCGTCACGGTCAGCGTCGTAGGCGCGGGAGGCTTTTTCCGGGGTGTCGTTGCGCTTGCTGGACAGGGCGCCCATGGCGTCGAACAGGAACGACTGGCTCCAGTGCTCTTCTTCACCGCCACCGGCGAAGACGATGTCCTGCTTGCCCATCTGGATCTGTTCCATCGCGGTACCGATGCAGTGAGCACTGGTGGCGCAGGCCGAGGCGATGGAGTAGTTCAGGCCCTTGATCTTGAACGGGGTGGCCAGGCACGCCGAGACGGTGCTGCTCATGGTCCGGGTGACGCGGTACGGGCCAACGCGCTTGACGCCTTTCTCGCGCAGGATGTCCAGCGCTTCCATCTGGTTCAGGGTCGAGGCGCCGCCGGAGCCTGCGATCAGGCCGGTACGCGGGTTGGAAACCTGCTCTTCGGTCAGGCCCGAGTCCTTGATCGCGTCGGCCATTGCCAGGTAGGCATAGGCAGCGGCGTGACCAACGAAGCGGTAGATTTTGCGGTCGATCAGTTCTTCGAGGTTGAGGTCGATGGAGCCGGAAACCTGGCTACGCAGACCCATTTCGGCATATTCCGGGTTGAATCGGATGCCAGGGCGGCTTGCACGCAGGTTGGCGGAGACGGTCTCTTTGTCATTGCCCAGGCACGAAACGATGCCCAGACCAGTGATAACGACGCGGCGCATGCGGATAACCCTTAGAAGTTGTCAGTGGAGGTGAAGACGCCGACCCGGAGGCCTTCGGCGGTGTAGATCTCGCGACCGTCGACGCTGACCGAACCATCGGCGATGGCCATGTTCAGCTTGCCTTTGAGGACGCGCTTGATATGAATGTTGTAGGTGACTTTCTTGGCGGTCGGCAGGACCTGGCCAAAGAATTTCACTTCGCCCGAACCCAGGGCGCGGCCACGGCCCGGCAAGCCTTGCCAGCCGAGGTAGAAACCGACCAGCTGCCACATGGCATCCAGGCCCAGGCAGCCCGGCATCACCGGATCACCTTCGAAGTGGCAGGCGAAGAACCACAGGTCCGGGGTGATATCCAGCTCGGCGACCAATTCACCTTTGCCGTACTTGCCACCCTCGGCGCTGATATGGGTGATGCGATCAACCATCAGCATGTTCGGGGCGGGCAGTTGCGCGTTACCTGGGCCGAACAGCTCACCGCGACTGCAGCGCAGCAGGTCTTCCCGAGTAAAGGCGTTTTGTTTGGTCATGCGAGCTCCTCAATAGTCCCCGTGCGGCAGGGGGCAAATCTTCCCGGCCGTCCCAAAACGCTAGCGTTTGAGCCGGCAGCCTACACATAGACTATTGCGTTGTAGTGAAAGTCACAGCGCACGGGGCAAAGAAGTACACTTGTGCACTGAAATTTTATTTTCAAGCCCTTCGCGGCGCTTGTCCAGTCTCTTAGACTGCCGCAATTTAGCATTTATCGCCAGTCACAGCTGTCTGACCGGGCAGCCAGCGTTGCAGAATTTGCTGCAGATCAGTGCGTTTGAACGGCTTGGCCAGGTAGTCGTTCATGCCGGCGTTCAGGCAACGCTCGCGATCGCCCTGCAAGGCATTGGCGGTCAGGGCGATGATCGGCATGGCCGCCGCCTGTGGTAGCAGGCGAATGCGCCGGGTGGCCTCGTAGCCATCGATGATCGGCAGGCGGCAATCCATCAGTGCGGCGGCAAAGCGCTGACGTCCGGCCTGGGCCACGGCTTGGGCGCCATCAACTGCAACGCAGACTTCAAAGCCCAGGCTGCGCAGCATCGCTTCGATCACCGTCTGGTTCACCGGATTGTCCTCGACCAGCAGGATCCGTCGGCCCTGGCCGTCGTCTTCGGGGCGGGTCAGGCCACTGGGCAGGCGCGGCGTTTGCGCGGTCGACAGGGCCAGGGGCATTTCCAGGGTAAAGGTCGAGCCCAGGCCTTCACGGCTTTCGCCGCGCAGGGTTCCGCCCATCCGCTCGGCCAGGGTGCGGGCGATCGACAGGCCCAGGCCGGTGCCGCCATAACGGCGTGAGATCGAGCTGTCGGCTTGCTGGAAGGCAACGAACATCATCTCCAGGCGGGTGCTGTCGATGCCGATGCCGGTGTCGCGCACCGCGCAGGTGAACCAGATCAGTTGGCGGTCGAGCACCTGCCAGCGCGGTTCGATGTGCACGCTGCCGCGCTCGGTGAACTTCAGGGCGTTGCCGATCAGGTTGAGCAGCACCTGGCGGATGCGCGTCGGGTCGCCCACCACTTGCAGTTGTTCCATGCCCGGCGGCAGGCGCAGTTGCAGCTCCAGCTGGCGCTGCTGGGCCAGGTGCTGGAACGACTGCACACTGCTGCCGATCAGCTCGCCGAGGTTGAAGTCGATATGCTCAAGCTCGAGGTTGGTGCGCTCGATGCGCGAGAAATCGAGGATATCGTTGATGACCTTGAGCAGGTGCCCGGTCGACTCGCTGGCCACCGCGGTGTATTCGGCCTGTTCCTCGTTGAGCGGGGTTGTTTCCAGAAGTTGCAGCATGCCCATGACGCCGTTCATGGGCGTGCGCAGTTCGTGGCTCATCATCGCCAGGAAGTCGGATTTGGCCTTGTTCGCCTGTTCGGCTTCTTCGCGGGCCTGGATCAGTTGCGACATGGCTTGCTGTTGTTCATGGCTAGCTGTGCCCAGGGCGCTGGCAAGGTTGTTGATGTGCCGCGCCAGATGGCCCAGTTCGCTGTCGTCGACCACCGGCAGCGGCGCATTGAACTGCCCTTGCTGGATGGCCTTGACCGCATGGCCCATGTCGCTGATCGGCTTGGCCAGGCTCAGGGCCAGGCGCCGGGCGAGGATAAAGGTGAACAGCAGGGCAAACAGCGCGAGGATCCCGGCCTTGACCACGATTTCCTGCTGGCGCTCGCTGAAGGCATCGTCCGACATGCCGACGATTACCCGGCCCAGATAGTCGTCACCGATGCTCCTGGCCGGTGCGTTGCTGTGCAAAAAGTCGTTGTCCAGGCGGATCTGCTGCAGGCGAATGGGGGCCTGGAACACTTCGACTTGCTGTGCGCGGTTGTTGCTTTCGTCCGGCTGCTCGACATACACGAGGATATGGTTGCTGCTGTCCTGGACCTCGAGAAAGCGCACGTGGGGGATGCTCAAGGTCGCGCGCATGAGGCTTTCGAGCACTTCGTTATTACCGGCGATTACCCCGTATTCGGAGGCCGGGGCCAACTGGTTGGCGATCAGTTGACCGGTGTGGTTGAGCTCCTGGCGCAAATCCTGGATACGCACGAAGGTAAAGAAGCTGATCAGCAGCAGGGTCAGCAACAGGGCCGGGCCGAGGCTGATGATCTGCGTGCGGGTGTGGATGTCCCAGCTCAGGCGCCGTCTCATGGTGTGCTTTCTCCTTCGGCCAGGGCCAGGGCGGCGGCGGACGGGTCAATCGCTTCGATGCCCAGGGCGCGGGCCACCTGCTGGTTGCCGAGCACGTTGAAGTGATCCGGATAGAGCGTGCGTGGCCAGCGATTGGGGGCCTGGTTGAGCAGCCGCTCGAGCACCGCCAGCCAGTCGTCCTGATCGCTCAGGGTACTGGCCAGGGCGCCGGCCTTGACGAAGCCGGCATTAGGCCCGATCAGCGCCATTTGCCGGCCATAGCTGCTGAGCAGAACGTTTTTCGCCGTTTTCGAGTTGTACAACTGTGGATCGTCGATGCCCAGCAGTACATCGCTGTTTTGCAGAAGACTTTGCAGTGGGCGGCTGTCGCGCAGGTCTGGCCAGGCTTCGGCGATGATCTCCAGGCCCAACGGGCTGGCCGCCTTGCGCAACTCGTCGAGCAGAAACTGGCTGTGCTCGGCATACAGCACGCCCACGCGCTTGGCCTGCGGCAACAGGTAGCGGGTCAGGCGCAGCTGGCGGGCCAGCGGCGGGTCGCTCCATAGCAGGCTCAGGTAAGGCGGGCGCAGGCTGCCCAGACGCTGTTGGGCCTGGACGCGGCTGACGCGCAAGGCCAGCGCCGGTGGACCGGCGCTTTCGCTCAGGCGCCATTCGAGGCTGGCGCCATCGAGCAGGATCAAGCGGGTGGCGGCTTTAATCTGGCTCGGTCGTGGCAGCTCGGCCACCGGTACGAAGCGCACCTGGTCAGCCGGGCGGCGCTCGCGCAAGGCGTCGACGAAGCTGCGCACGCCGGGGTTGTCCTGGCTGGCAGTGAGCAGGATCTCACTGGCCGACAGGCTGCCCAGGGGCCACAGGCAGACCAGCAGCAGCCAGCGCCGCAGGCGGCGCATCAGAACGCCAGCTCCGCACTGAAAGACAGCACGTGACGGCTGTCATAGCGGTTGTCGTAGATGGTCGTCGGCTCGTCATCCAGGCGCTGCTGGAGCATGCCGGCCAGTTCCAGGCTGGTACGATTCCAGCGCAGGTGCTTGACCACGCGTAAGTCGACGCGTTCGAAGCGGTACTGGTTGAGGGCATCGTCGCCGTAGTAGAACAGCGCACTGGACCAACCGCCGCCCCAGTTCCGCAGCCAGCCGGCCGAACCGCTGTTGTGGGCGCTCAGGCGCCGGTCGGCCGGGTTGCTGGCCCAGGCATCGACGTAGGCGTAGGTCAGGCGCAGGCGATCGGCCGGGCTCAGGCGCCAGTCCAGCTGCGCTTCGCTGCCGCTGAAGCGGGCCTTGTTGCTGTTGCTGGCAATGTACTGGTTGTTGCGCAGCGGTTCGCTGATCATGCCGGTGATTTCGTCGTAGAACAGCTTGAGGTCGACGCTCAGGTCGGCATCGGCGAAGTAACCGTTATAGCCCAGTTCCCGCGAGCGCATGCGCTCTTGCTCGAGATCGCCCGGGCCGCGGGTCTTGACGAAGTAATCGGCGTCGCGCTGGCCGAAAGCGCCAGGTTCCAGGTTATTGACCCGGTAGCTCCAGTTGACGTTGTTCTCGAACATGTCCGGCGAGCGCACCGCCTCCGAGTACACCGCGCGCAGGCCATGGCGCGGGGTGATCAGGTAGTTGACCGCCACCCGCGGGGTCAGCGAGCTGCCGGACAGTCGGGCATCTTCGTACATGGCCCCGCCCTGGAGGATCCAGTGCTCGTCGGCGCGCCATTCCAGGTGGCCGAACAGGCGCCAGGTGCTGTCGTCGAGGCTGCCATTGAAGTAGGTCTGCGAGTCGGCGCGGTCGTAGCGGTAATTGGCGCCACTGACCAGGCGCAGGCTGTCGGACAGGCTCAGGGTGTCCTGCACTTCAAGGTCGTAGCGGGTTTCCCGGGTGCTCTGGTCGATATCGCCGCACACCTGCTGCGCGCCGCCGTTGCGCCATTGCTGCTGGACTTGCGTTGCCAGCGCGGTCTCCTCGCTGCTGCCGGCGGGCAGGGGTGAGGTGATGTTGCGCGCCACCTGCTCGGCGTAGTTCGGGTTCAGGCGCCAGAGCTGGGTCAGTTGCGGGCTGAACGACAGCGCCGCATCGCAGGCGCGCCACACCTGTTCACGTTCCCAGTGCTGGGCCGAGCCCTGGATGTACAGGCTATGGTTCGGGTTGAAGTCGATGTTCCAGCGCAGCGAGCCGGCGTAATCCTTGGCGTTGAGGTCGGCGTTGTTGCCGGCGGCAGTAACGTAGGGAAACACTGGTTTATAGGTATAAGGACGCTGGTCACTGCCTTCTTTGGCCGCGAACTGCCACTCCAGGCTCTGGTTGCTGGCCAGGGTGTGGCTGGCGCTGAGGTTCAGGCGGTTCAGGCGGCGGCTGTCGCGGTAGTCCTGGCCCAGGTGGTTCTGGTCGAAGCCGTCGTCCTGCATGCCCGACAATGACAGACGCAGGTCGCCACCGTCCCAGCCCAGGCCCTGGCTTGCGTACCAGTCATTGATGCCGCGCTGGCCACGGGTGACTTTCAAGCGCGTGCCGTGGCTGTCGGCCGGGCTGCGGGTAAGGATATTGACCACCGCCATCAGCGCATTGGCGCCGTAACTGACGGTGTTGGGGCCGCGGAACACCTCGATGCGCTCGATGTCTTCCATGGCCAGCGGGATATCGCTCCAGTCCACCGTGGCCAGGCCTGCGCGGTACACCGAGCGGCCGTCGATCAGCACCTGCATGCGCCGGGCATCGTTGACGTTGCTGCCGTGGTAGTTGACCGTCGGCTGGTTGCCGGCGCCGTAGCCGATCATCATCCCCGGCACCAGGCGCAGCAGTTCGGGTATGTCGCGGGCGCCGCTGGCGCGGATCAGCGCGTTGTCGAGCACGGTCATGCTGCCCGGCACCGCCGCTGGCGATTGCTTGAGGCGGGTGGCGGTGAGCACTTGCGGCAAAGCCTGGCTGTCGACGAACAGGTCGTCAGCCACACTGGGGCCGCTGAGCAGGGCAGTCAGCAGTAATAAAGGGCGTTTGCAGGTCGGGCCAAAAGACACAGTGCGGCCTTGGTAACAGGTTCAAGTCGGGCATGTTAACCGAGTGGTGGGCATTTTCCAGTCATGGCGCGACGCTTCCCAGCGGCGATTCGGTCATCTGCCACTGGCTCTGGCACCGGCGCTCCGTATAATGCGCAGGTCGCCACTTAAATTGGTTTTAACGGATTGGATATGACTGAACAGCAGCCTGTTGCAGTTCTGGGAGGCGGGAGTTTCGGCACCGCCGTGGCGAATCTGCTGGCAGAAAACGGTGTTCGGGTGCGCCAATGGATGCGCGACCCCGAGCAGGCCGAGGCCATGCGCAGCAACCGCGAGAACCCGCGCTACCTCAAGGGCATCAAGTTGCATGCCGGGGTCGAGCCGGTCAATGATCTGCTGGCGACCCTGCAGGCCTGCGAGCTGATCTTCGTCGCCTTACCTTCCAGCGCCCTGCGCAGCGTGCTGGCGCCCCACGCCCAGTTGCTGGGCGGCAAGATGCTGGTCAGCCTGACCAAGGGCATCGAGGCGCAAAGCTTCAAGCTGATGAGCCAGATCCTCGAAGAAATCGCCCCCCAGGCGCGCATCGGCGTGCTGTCCGGGCCGAACCTGGCCCGCGAAGTGGCCGAGCACGCGCTGACCGCCACCGTGGTCGCCAGTGAAGACGAGGCCCTCTGCCAGCAGGTCCAGGCTGTGCTGCACGGGCGCACCTTCCGTGTTTATGCCAGCGGCGACCGCTTTGGTGTCGAGCTGGGCGGGGCGTTGAAGAACGTCTACGCAATCATTGCCGGGATGGCCGTGGCCTTGGGTATGGGCGAGAACACCAAGAGCATGCTGATTACCCGCGCCCTGGCCGAGATGACCCGCTTTGCCGTCAGCCAGGGCGCCAACCCGATGACCTTCCTGGGCCTGGCCGGGGTCGGTGACCTGATCGTCACCTGCTCCTCGCCCAAGAGCCGCAACTACCAGGTTGGTCATGCCCTGGGCCAGGGCCTGAGCCTGGACGAGGCGGTCAGCCGCCTGGGCGAAGTGGCCGAAGGGGTGAACACCCTCAAGGTGCTCAAGGTCAAAGCCCAGGAGGTCCAGGTGTACATGCCCCTGGTCGCCGGCTTGCATGCGATTTTGTTCGAAGGCCGGACCCTGACCCAGGTGATCGAGCTGCTGATGCGTGGCGAGCCGAAAACCGATGTCGACTTTATCTCCACCAGCGGTTTCAACTAAGCAGGAGCAGGACATGAACGATTCTTCAAACCAGACCCAGCGCGAGTCGATCATCTTGCGCGTGTTGTGGATGCTGGTATTCCTGGTGGTCTGGCAACTGGCCGAACTGCTGCTCGGTGGCCTGGTGCTGGTGCAACTGATCTACCGGCTGATCTACGGCGCACCGAGCGCCAGCCTGATGAATTTCGGCGACAGCCTCAGCCAGTTCCTGGCCCAGATCGGCCGCTTCGGCAGCTTCCACAGCGACCAGAAGCCCTGGCCGTTCGCCGACTGGCCAACCCCGCGCGCGCCTGAAGGCGAGGCTGCCCACAGCGTGCCGCCGGCAGCGCACCCGGTGCGCGACGAAGAGCCGAAGCTGTGAAGTTGTGGGTGCTGCGTCACGGCGAAGCCGAGCAGCGGGCCAACACCGATGCCGAGCGCCGTCTCACCGCCCATGGCCGCGAGCAGGTGCTGCGTAGCGCGGCGCAGTTGCTCGGGCAGCCGCTGCAGGTGATTCTCGCCAGCCCCTATGTGCGCGCCCAGCAGACTGCGGCGCTGGTCCACGAAGCCCTCGGCTTCGGCAAACCGGTGCAGACCGTGCCGTGGCTGACCCCCGACAGTGACCCGCACGCGGTAATCAGCGAGCTGGAAAACCTGGGCGTGAACGAAGTGTTGCTGGTCAGTCACCAGCCGCTGGTGGGCAACCTGGTCAGCCTGCTGGCGCATGGCAGCCGCCAACCTCCGGCGCCGATGAGCACCGCCAGCCTGGCCGAACTCGAGGGTGAGTGGCCGCTGGCGGGGCTGATGACCTTGCGTGGCCTGAATCATCCATAAATCCGCTGATCGACCTAGCATTTTTACCAGTTGTCCTGCCCGGTACACCTTGTTAGCGTGCAATCAAGTTGCGGGGCAGGGTGTCCCAGGGAATTGGACTATGAGCAGTAGACATCTGGATCTGGTGTACTCGGCCGACGTGCAGCCGGCGCTCGACAAGGTGCAAAAGCACCAGGCGCTGGACTTTGCCGAGTACCGCATGTTGCAGGACAGCGCCGACGCCAAGCTCGACTACCTGCTGCGCAAGTTCGAAGGCCAGTACGAGCTGGAGCAACTGCGCCAGGCCAGCATTCGCATGTCACACCTGCTGCAGACCAGTTGCCTGGCCCTGCGCCGGCTTGAGCTCGATGTCGAAGACAAGCGTCGCGCCCGCGAAGCCCTCGAGCAGCAACTGGCCTATATGCAGGCCTGCCTGCGCCGCTCGATGGCCAGTTTCGGCGAGTATTGACCTGATTGCCGTCGCCGATGGCTTTTCCGGACATTGCCGCCACGGGTGCGGTTGCCGACAATGAGCCATCACTTCCTTCTGGATTGGCGGCCATGTCGCAGCAGATCTTCTTCGCCCATGCCAATGGCTTTCCCTCGGCCACCTACGGCAAGCTCTTTGCGGCGCTGGCGCCGGACTATCAGGTCAGCCACCTGGCCCAGCATGCCCACGATCCGCGCTTTCCGGTCAACGACAACTGGCAGAACCTGGTCGACGAGCTGATCCATCACCTGGAGCAACAGCCGGGCCCGGTCTGGGGCGTCGGGCATTCTTTGGGGGGTGTGTTGCATCTGCATGCGGCGCTGCGCTGCCCGCAGTACTACCGCGGCGTGGTGATGCTCGATTCGCCGGTGTTGACCCGGGTCGACCAGTGGCTGATCCACGCCGCCAAGCGCATGGGCTTCATCGATCGCATCACCCCGGCCGGGCGCACCCTGGGCCGCCGCGAAGCCTTTGCCGACCGTGACAGCGCACGGGCCTATTTCGCTGGCAAAACGCTGTTCCGCCATTTCGATCCCGAATGCCTGGACGCCTACCTTGAGCATGGCTTGCAGCCCGGCGCAGACGGCTTGCGCCTGCGCTTTGACCCGGCTACCGAGATCAGCATCTACCGCAGCCTGCCGCACACCAGCCCGAGCCCGGCCAAACAGCTGCAGCTGCCCCTGGCCATGGTCCGTGGCAGCCACAGCCGGGTGGTCAAGCGCCATCACGCCCTGGCCGTGCGTGGCATGCCCAGGGGCGAATACCACAGCCTGCCGGGCGGTCATATGTTTCCGCTGGAGCACCCGAGCGATACCGCCAGCCTGATCAAGGGCCTGTTCGAGCGCTGGCAGGACACCCCGACATGAGCACTGAAATGGAAGAAGTACGCCTGAACCTGGGCCATATCGAGCTGGCCGCGCACCTGTTCGGCCCGGCCGACGGCTTGCCGGTGATTGCCCTGCACGGCTGGCTGGACAACGCCAACAGCTTTGCCCGCCTGGCGCCCCGGCTCAAGGGCCTGCGCATCCTCGCCCTGGACCTGGCCGGCCATGGCCATTCCGAGCATCGCCCGGCCGGCGCCGGCTACGCCCTGGCCGACTACGCCCACGATGTACTGCGGGTGGCCGAGCAGATGGGCTGGGAGCGCTTTGCCCTGCTCGGGCACTCGCTGGGGGCGATCATTTCGGTGCTGCTGGCCGGCGCCTTGCCCGAACGCATCACCCGCCTGGCCTTGATCGACGGGGTCATCCCGCCCACCAGCGGCCCGCAGGATGCCGCCGAACGCATGGGCATGGCCCTGCAGGCGCAACTGCGCCTGGACAGCAAGCGCAAGGCCGTGCACTCGACCCTCGAGCAGGCCATCGAGGCACGCATGAAGGGCCTGGTGGCGGTCAGCCGCGAGGCGGCCGAGCTACTTGCCCAGCGTGGGCTGATGCCGGTACCCGGTGGCTACACTTGGCGCAGCGACAGCCGCCTGACCCTGCCATCGCCCACGCGACTGAACCAGGCCCAGGCCATGAGCTTCGTGCAGCGCATCGCCTGCCCGGCGAAACTGGTGGTGGCCGCCGAAGGCATGCTGGCGCGCCACAGCGAGTTGCTCGAGCAGCTACCCTTTGAGCGAGAACAACTGCCGGGCGGTCATCATCTGCACCTGAATGACGAGGCCGGCGCAACCCTTGTTGCAGACTGTTTCAATCGCTTCTTTGGCATTTCTTGACTTGTGACCGGCAACTGTCGAGGCTTGGCGGGTTGAACAGGGAGACAACCATGAACGAGCAAGACAACGCCACATCATTTGACCACCTTGACGCCCCGCGCTCGGTGACGAGCCTATGAGGCTCAAATTGCTTACCCGGGCGGCCATGGCCGGGCTCGGCGTTCTCGCCAGCCTGCCGTTGCTGGCCGACGGCCTGCCGGTTCCGCTGGACGCCAAGGTGGTCGATCAGCGCGCGGCGGTACCGCAGGAGCGCATCTACCCCTTGGGCGGCCTGCGCAAGATCAGCAATCAGCTGCGGGTCGAGGGCAAGATCGAAAGCCGCGGCCAGGTCAGCTCCACCACCTATGAGCTGCCCCGCGAGCGCAGTGCCAACGAAGCCTTCACCGCCGCCCGCGAAGCCCTGCAGAACGATGGCGGTTATCCGTTGTTCTGGTGCCAGGCGCGTGATTGTGGCGAGAACAGCCTGTGGGCCAACGAGGTGTTCAAGAACCGCACGTTGTCGGGTGCCGACGAGCAACAGGCGTTCATTCTGCTGCGCCGCTCCGCCGAGCAGAGCAACACCCTGGTCGCCCTGTACAGCATCACCCGTGGCAACAAGCGTGCTTACCTGCACGTCGAAGAGTTCGTCGCCGATGCGCCCCTGGGCGAGTTGCTGCCCACGCCAGCCACCTTGATGCGCGAACTGCTCGACACCGGAAAGCTCGACTACCCTGACTTGAACGGCGAGCCGCCTGCGGCCTGGGTCAACCTGATCGGGCGCAGCCTGAACAACAACACCACCTTGCGCGTGAGCCTGAGCGGGGCCAAGGCGCAAGACTGGCGTGAGCAACTGGTAAAGGCCGGGGTGCGTCCAGCGCGACTGGAAGTGGGTAGCGCCGAGACTGATGGTTTCCACGTCGAACTGATTCGTTGATCGAGAAACATGATGCCCAATAATGACCGCCTGCTGGTGCAGATCATCCTGCTGGCGCTGCTTGGCGCAGGCCTCTGGGTGATGGCACCGTTCATTTCGGCGCTGCTCTGGGGGGCCATCCTGGCCTACGCCAGCTGGCCGCTGATGCGTCTGTTGACGCGCCTGCTCGGCGGTCGCGAAACCCTCGCCGCAGGGTTGTTGACCACCTTGTGGATATTGCTGGTGGCGTTGCCGCTGGTGTGGCTGGGCTTCAACCTGGCCGACCATATTCGCGATGCCACCGCCTTCGTGCGCGACGTGCAGGTCGATGGCCTGCCCGATGCGCCGGGCTGGCTGGGCAGCGTGCCTTTTGTCGGCGAGCGCCTGGTGGGCATGTGGAACACCATTGACCAGCAAGGCGCGGCGTTGCTGGTCACCATCAAGCCGTATCTGGGCCAGGTCGGCAACTGGCTGCTGGCGCGCAGCGCGCAGATCGGCAGCGGCATTCTCGAGCTGACCCTGAGCCTGGTCTTCGTGTTCTTCTTCTACCGTGACGGGCCGCGCCTGGCGGCGTTTGTCCTGCGCCTGCTGGACCGCCTGATCGGCGAGCGCGCCGAGTACTACCTCGAACTGGTGGCAGGTACCGTGCAACGGGTGGTCAACGGCGTGATCGGCACCGCTGCGGCGCAAGCGGTACTGGCGCTGATCGGCTTCCTGATTGCCGGTGTGCCAGGGGCGCTGGTGCTGGGGATCGTCACCTTCATGCTCAGCCTGATTCCCATGGGCCCACCGCTGGCCTGGGTGCCGGCTACCGCCTGGCTGGCCTGGCAGGGCGAGTACGGCATGGCGGTGTTCCTCGGCCTCTGGGGTACCTTCATCATCAGCGGCGTCGACAACGTGCTCAAACCCTACCTGATCAGCCGTGGCGGTAACCTGCCGCTGGTGATCGTCTTGCTCGGGGTGTTTGGCGGCTTGCTGGCCTTCGGCTTTATCGGCCTGTTCATCGGCCCGACCTTGCTGGCGGTGGCCTACAGCCTGTTGCTCGATTGGTCGCGCAGCGGGCCGGTGGCGCCGCCGCGTACCTGAGTTGGTGGCCTAGAGCTGGGGGGCGGTGTTCTTCACCACCGCCAGCTCCGGGTGGGCGACCAGCTTGTCGATGTGCAGCTCGTCGTTGTTCATCCAGGTTTCGGTCAGCACCCGGTAGTGCTCCATGTCACGGCAGCGCATGCGCAAGCTGTAGTCGAAGTGGCCACTGATCAGCTGGCAGTCGAACACCTGCGGGCAGGCGCGCACGCAGGCCTCGAAGGCCTTTTGCGCGGCGCGCCCGCTCTGGTTGGAGAGGGCCACCAGCACCAGCAGCGACAGCCCCGGCGAAACCATCTGCACATCGATGATCGCGCCATAGCCGCGAATCACTCCGCGCCGTTCCAGCTTGCGCACCCGTTCCAGACATGGGCGAGGGGTGAGGTGCACCAGCGATGAGAGCTTTTCATAGGTGATGCGCCCGTTGTGGCGCAACACATCGATGATCGCTTCGTCGATCCGGTCCAGGGGCGGCGTGGTCTGTGGGCTGTTGACCTTGGTATCCATGCAGGTTCGGCTTCACTTCAAACGGTTGGAAAGAAATTGCTGCAGGCGTTCGCTCTGCGGCTGGTCAAGTATCTCGGCGCTTCCTTGTTCCTCGACCCGGCCCTGATGCAGAAACAGCACCTGGCTCGACACTTGGCGGGCAAAGCCCATCTCGTGGGTGACCATGAGCATGGTACGGCCTTCCTCGGCCAGCGTCTGTATGACTTTCAGCACTTCACCGACCAGCTCCGGGTCGAGGGCCGAGGTCGGTTCATCGAAGAGGATGATTTCCGGCTCCATGGCCAGTGCCCGGGCAATCGCCACCCGCTGTTGCTGGCCACCGGAAAGAAACGCCGGGTACTGGTCAGCGGCGCGGGCCGGCAGGCCGACCTTGTCCAGGTACTTGCGTGCGCGGGCTTCGGCTTCCTGGCTGCTGACCCCGAGCACCCGCCGCGGCGCCATGCAGATGTTCTCAAGCACCGTCATGTGGCTCCACAGGTTGAAGTGCTGGAACACCATGGCCAGGCGCGTGCGCAGGTTCTGCAACTGCGCCGGGTGCGGCGCCCGGCTGCCGGCGCGGCCCTGGCGCATTTCGATGGTCTGCTGATCGAGGGTGATGACCCCGGCATCGGGTTGCTCAAGGAAGTTGATGCAGCGCAGCATGGTGCTCTTGCCTGAGCCGCTGGCACCGATCAGGCTGATCACGTCGCCTTTGCGCGCCTGCAGCGAGACGCCCTTGAGCACTTCATGATCGCCGTAGCGTTTGTGCAGGTCGGCAACGCTCAGTTTTACCGTGGCGTCGGCGGCGACGCTGGCAATGCGCGGGCTTGGACGCGTGCCGTGGGTGTGCTCGCCGGTCGACAAGGCGTGTGCGGTAGTGGTCATGAGTTAGCCTCGGGCAGGAACAAGAAAACCCATCCAGCGCCGCTCGGCCAGGCGAAACAGCCCGACCAGCGCGAAGGACAGCAACATGTACAGCAGTGCCGCGGTTCCGAAGGCCTGGAAGGTCAGGAAGGTGGCGGCATTGGCATCGCGGGCGACCTTGAGGATGTCGGCGATGGTGGCGGTAAAAGCCAGCGAGGTAGCGTGCAGCATCAGGATCAGCTCGTTGCTGTAAGCCGGTAATGAGCGGCGCAGAGCCGCCGGCAGCACCACGAACAGGTTCAGCTTGCAGCCGTGCAGGCCGTAGGCCTGGGCCGCTTCGATCTCGCCATGGGGGATATTGCGAATCGCCCCGGCGAAAATCTCCACGGTGTAGGCGCAGGTATTGAGCACGAAAGCCAGCAGGGTGCAGTTCAGCGCATTGCGAAAGAACTGGTCGAGCAGGGCGTGATCGCGCACCACCTCCAGCCCGTACAGGCCGGTGTAGCAGATCAACAGCTGGATATACAGCGGCGTGCCGCGGAACACGAAGGTGTAGAACTCCACCGGCCAGCGCAACCACAGGCTGCGCGAGACCCGCGCCAGGGCCAGCGGCAGCGACAGGAAAAAGCCCAGGACCATGGTGATGACGAACAGCCACAGGGTCATGGCCAGCCCGGAAAGCCCGGCGCCGTCACTGTAGAGGTAGGCCTGGCCGTATTGCTCAAAGAGTTCGATCATCGTGCCAGCCCCTTGATACCGGTGTTGTAACGCCGCTCCAGGTGCTTGAACAGACGGTTGGAGAGGGTGGTGATCAGCAGGTACACAAGCCCGGCGATGATCAGGAAGTACAGGGTGTTGTTGGTGGTCTTGCCGGCGTTTTGTGCGGCCTTGACCAGGTCGGCCAGGCCGATGATCGACACCAGCGCAGTGGACTTGAGCAGCACCAGCCAGTTGTTGCCAAGGCCCGGCAGGGCGAAGCGCATCAGTTGCGGGAACAGCACCAGGCGAAAGCGTTGCGCGCGGCTCAGACCGTAGGCCGTGGCGGCTTCCAGTTGCCCGGCCGGGACGCTGAGGATCGCCCCGCGAAAGTTCTCGGTGAAATAAGCGCCGTAGATAAAGCCCAGGGTGATGACCCCGGCGGTGAACGGGTCGATCTCGAAGTAGTCCCAGCCGAGCAGCTCGGTCAGGTCGTTGAGCCACAATTGCAAGGTGTAGAAAATCAGCAGGATCAGCACCAGGTCCGGCACACTGCGAATCAGCGTGGTGTACAGAGTGGCCGGTACCCGCAGCAGTTTCAGCCGCGAGAGCTTGGCGCTGGCACCGAACAGGCCCAGTGCCAGGCTCAGGGCCAGCGACAACAGCGCCAGTTTCAGGGTCATCCAGGTCCCTTGCAGCAACAGCGGGCCGAAGCCCTGCAGGCTCAAGGCCTGCCAGCCATGGGAGTGAAGGAAGTCGTTCACGGGAAAAATCTCGGTAGGACGCAGGGCAAATGCGGGCGCGATCAACTCAGGGCGAACTGATCACGCCGGCACGGCTTACTCGTTGTAGATATCCAGGTCGCCGACGTATTTTTTCTGGATTTCGGCGAAGGTACCGTCGGCGTGCACCGCGGCAATGCCTTTGTCGAGCAGGGCCTTGAGCTCGCTGTCGTTCTTGCGCAGGCCCATGGCGATATCCAGGGGCAGGGTCGGGTCCTTGATCGCCGGGCCGCTCTTGAAGTCGGCGCCTTCGGGTTTGGAAAGGAAGTTGAGCTGGGCTTCGAGCTTGTCGGTCAAGGTGGCGTCGAGACGGCCGTTGAGCAGGTCGGCGTAGTTCTGGTCCTGGGCCTGATAAGCCTTGACCTGGGCCCCCAGCGGCGCCAGTTTGGCGCGGGCGTAGGCTTCCTGCAGCGAGCCTTGCAGCACGCCGACCTGCTTGCCTTTGAGCGATTCCGGGGTATCGCCGAAGTCGGCGCTCTTGCGCACGATAACCGAGGTCGGGCTGAGGAACAGTTTGGCGCTGAAATCGATCTGTTTCTGCCGCGCCGGGGTCACCGCCATCGACGACATGATCGCGTCGAACTTGCGTGCCCGCAGGGCCGGGATCATGCCGTCGAATTCGTTATGCACCCAGGTGCATTTGACCTGCAGCTTGGCGCAGATGGCGTTGCCCAGTTCGATGTCGAAGCCTTGCAGGCTGCCATCGGCGGCAACCGATTCAAAAGGGGGGTATTCGGGGTAGACGCCGAAACGGATCTCGGTCCATTCCTTGGCCTGCACCGCACTTGCGCACAGTGGCAGGAGCAGCACGCTGAGGAGCTTTCGCAGCGAAGTCATATGAGTATCCCTGAGTTTTATAGTTGATGTAGGGCAGTGGTGCGCTTCTGGTCTTTTAGTGACTCTCTGGTCGGGCTCAGAATGCGCGATGACGACGTTTTTTTTGTGTCGTTTGCGCCGGCGTCGGCTGCCGGATTTTGCTGTTAACGCGTGAATGGCAGCCGAATCGGCTGGAGCACCTCCTGTTTGAGCTTCGTGTGCAGCGGTTTCCGATCTGCCGCACCGCGGCGCGGCAGAATCGGTCGGCCTCAGGCGCGTTTTTTCTGCAGGTCTGCAACCGGGGCGCGCAGCAGCGCGAACAGGTCTTTCGGGTCCTTGAGCTCCGGCACCAGGGCAATCTCGCTGCCGATGTCCAGGGCCTTGGCGACGTCCAGCACATAGCGCAGGGCCGAGTAGTCCTCAAGAGCAAAGCCGACCGAATCGAACAGGGTCACTTGCTCGGCGCTTTCGCGCCCGGCGGCCTGGCCGTTGACCACTTGCCAGAATTCGGTGGTGGGCGAGTCGGCAGGCATTTGCTGGATTTCGCCTTCGATGCGGCTTTGCGGTTCGTACTCGACGATCACCCGGGCGCGCTCGACGATCTCGCGGTGCAGTTCGGTCTTGCCCGGGCAGTCGCCGCCGACGGCATTCAGGTGCATGCCAGGCTCGATCATGTCCGGGGTGAGGATGGTGGCGTAGGCCTTGTCGGCAGTCACCGTGGTGACAATATCGGCGCCGCGCACCGCGTCGGCGACAGAGCCGGCAACGCTGACCTTGATGGCCGGGAAGGCGGCGAGGTTGGACACCAGCTTGGCGCTGGCCGCAGGGTCCAGGTCATACAGGCGGATGTCGTCGATGCCCAGCAGGGCATGGAAGGCCAGGGCCTGGAACTCGCTCTGCGAGCCGTTGCCGATCAGCGCCATGCTGCGGCTGTTCTTGCGCGCCAGGTAGCGCGCGGCCAGGGCCGAGGTGGCGGCGGTGCGGATGGCGGTGGTCAGGGTCATCTCGCTAAGCAGCACCGGCGCGCCGCTATCAACGTCGCCCAGGGCGCCGAAGGCCATCACTGTGAGCATGCCGCGCTGGGTGTTTTTCGGGTGGCCGTTGACGTACTTGAAGGCGTACAGGTTGGCATCGGACACCGGCATCAGCTCGATCACCCCGTCGGCCGAGTGGTTGGCCAGGCGCGCGCATTTTTCGAAGTCGTGCCAGCGCAGGTAGTCCTCACGGATGTACTCGGCCATCTCGCTGATGCAGGTGCTCAGGCCTTTGCGTGCCACCAGGCGGCTGAGGTCGGTAACGTCGATATAGCGGGTCATGGTGAACTCCTTTGTTGTAATCAGTGACGGACAGGCAGGTGCACTTCGGCGAGCATGCAGCGCGCGCTGCCGCCGCCGATGCGCTCGATATGGTCGATGTTCACCACCACCGGGTGGCTGTGCTGCTCGACCTGCCGGCGTTGTTCTGGGGTGAGCGAGCGCCAGGCGCTGCGCGACATCACCAGCAGTGGCTGGCCTTGCTTGTCGTGGACTTCGAGCATGTTGCCGGCAAAACCTTCGAGCTGGTCGAAGTCCAGGGTCAGGATGTCCTTGCCGGTGTCGCGCAGCGAATGCTCCAGGGCGCGACGCTCATCGGCCTCGGGCAGCGCCTGCAGGCAGACCACCGAGAGCCCGCGGCCGACGCTCATCATCACGTTGCTGTGATAGATCGGTGCCTGGTGGCGGTCGACGGCGTGGAACAGGCACAGGCGATAATCGAGCTGTTCGGCGAACAGGCGCAGGGCCTGGGTGTGGGTGCGCCCGGAGTGGCAGGCGTAGCTGATCCGGTGTTCGCGATCGAGGACCATGCTGCCGGTCCCTTCCAGATACATACTCTGCTGTTCCAACGGGCTCAGATCGATGGTCTGACGGACGGCGAAGCGCTCTTCAAGCACCTTGAGCACGCCCTTGCTGCGCTCCAGGCGGCGGTTCTGGCCCTCCATCGGGTAGAGCACCAGGCTGCCGTCGGCGTGGCTGCTCCACCAGTTGTTGGGGAAGATCGAATCAGGGGTGTGCGGCGCCGGGGTGTCCTGCACCACCAGCACTTCGACACCGTGCTGGCGCAGGGTATCGACGTAGCCATCGAACTCTTCCAGCGCTTTCTGCTGTGCCTGCTGCGGGTCGAGCAGGGCTTGCTGGAAACGGTTGTTGAGGGCGGTGTCCGGGTTGAAGGCGAACCGCGCCGGGCGGATCATCAAGACTGTATTTGTTGTTTGCATCGAGGCACGCATCCGGGGTTGGCTGTGTGCTTATTGTCGACGTGATCAAGGATAAATCCCGGCTGAAGCGCGTTGGACGCTCAGCCGGTAAAGCTGAAATAGTGGGTTTGGCAGCGGATTCTGCTGCGACGGGTCAAGGCCGCTGTTGCTTCAAGGCGAGCAGTTGGCGCGCCAGGGTCAGGGCGGTACGGGCGCTGTGTTCGCCGGGCACGATATGGCTGAAGGGCAGGTCGATCAGGCGGTCGTCGCGCACCGCGCGCAGGTGCGAAAGCGCCGGGTGCTGGCGCAGGTAGGCGCGCTTGCCGGCGGCCGGTGACCACACCGCATCGGCAAGGATGATCACGTCAGGATCGGCGCGCAGCAGGCGCTCGGCATCGACCGTAACCCGGTTCAGCTCCACCTCGGCGTACAGGTTGCGCCCGCCTGCTGCGTCGATCAACTGGGTGATGAAACCGCGCTTGCCTTCGCTTTGCAGGCCGTTGACCTCGCTGTCGAGGTAGAACACCGACAGCGGCGGGCTGTGCCCGGCGATGGTTTTGGCGGCGGCCAGGTCCTGGCGCTGGCGGGTGATCAACTGGCTGGCCCGGGCCTCGCGCTGCAACAGGTGGCCAAGGCTGCGCAGGTCTTGTTCAATGGCGGCAAAGCCGTTTTCCGGCGCTGGCGCGCAGGCGTTTTCCAGCAGGTAGCTGGCGATGCCGTTGGCCTGCAGGGTGGTGCGCGGGGCGACCCCGTCGCGGTCACGAAAGGCGCTGGCAAAGCCGCCGACCAGCAGGTCGTAACCTTGGGCATAGACCACCTCGGTTGCCGGGTAGCGACGCGACAGCAGGGGGACGCCGCGATAGCGTCCGCTGGTCAACGCCTGGGCGTCATCATCTATATAGCTGACGGCGGCCAGCGCCGGGCCGGCGTCCAGGGCCAGCAATAGGTCGGCGGCGTGCTGGTTGAGGGCCAGGATGCGTTGCGGGCGCTCCTGTGGCAGTTGCCAGGTGTGTCCGCAGTTCTGATAGTCCAGGGCCATGGCGCTGCTGCTCAACAGGGCCAGCACGCTGGCGCCCAACCCCCTCATGAGCCCTGGCCGTTGAGCAGCAACTCGGGCACCGGTTGGCCGTCGATCAGGTGCACACGCACCAGGCGCTGAGCGTCTTCGGCGTTGGCTACCCGGTACCAGCAGCGGTCCGGATATACCGTCAGCACCGGGCCGAGGTTGCACGGGAACTGGCAATGGCTGCGGGTCAGCAGCACGCCGTCAGTGGTTTCGATGCGGTTGGCCACCAGCAGCTCGCGGCGCAGGACTTTCCACAGTGGCAGGGCACCGCGTTGTACGCAGCGCGGGCCGGTGCAGAGCATCACATGGCGGGTATGCTCGGGGATCTGCGACCACTCCGGCTTGCTCTGGATTTGCTCTTCGGCGAGGCGGCCGCGGCGACGCTTGGGGGTTGTTGCTGTCATGGACTTCTCGAAAAATATTCGCGAAGCGCACAGGAGGGCCCCGGCCAACACGCGCCAGGCAGCCGGCTCGTGCCCGCCCTCCGCAGGTTTGCCTAAGTGACTGCATGCAGTCGTGGGGCTTCAGGCCGGTCTCCGGGCTTGCGAGGCGTAAAGTCATTCGCCTTCCCGTGCCTGTGGGCACAGTGGCGTGTTGAATGCTTCACTCGCTTACCGTTGCGGGGGCAGCGCCGGACTGGTCGATAACGACGCACCGGCTTCCCGTTTCACCTGACGCACGGCGGCGGCAGGCACCTGAAACTGGCAGGCATCTGACCATCAGCCCAGGCGTTCGTCAACTGCGCCGGTATGGCCCTGGGTGTGCAGGCGCTTGTACAGGGTGGTGCGGCTGATGCCGAGGGCCCGGGCCAGGGCCGAGATATTGCCATTGAGGGCACGCAGGCGCTGGCCGAGATCGTCAGTGTTTGCCGGCGTGGCCAGCACTGGCGCGGCGGGCTTGGCCTCAGGCAGGTCGGCAAAGAAACTGTCGGGCAGGTGCTCCACGGCAATCGGCCGTTCGCCGGCCAACGCCAGGGCCACCTGCAGCACGCTGGCCAGTTGTCGCAGGTTGCCCGGCCAGGGGTGCTGAAGCAGCAGTTCCAGCACTTTGCCGGGCAATTGCGTCGGTGCCCCCGGTTCGCGGTACTGCTGGTGGAGCTGTTCGATCAGGGCCAGGCGGTCGCTGCGTTCGCGCAGCGCTGGCAGCATCAGGCTCAGGCCGGCGATGCGGTAGTACAGGTCCTGGCGAAAATGACCCAGGCGCACCTGTTCGGCGAGGTTGTGGTTGGTCGCCGAGACCACGCGGATATCCACCGGCGTCGGTTCGCCGCTGCCCAGTGGCTGGATGCTGCGAGTTTGCAGAAAGCGCAGCAGGCGTGCCTGGGTGGGCAGCGGCATGTCGCCGATTTCGTCGAGAAACAAAATGCCATGGTCGGCCTTGCGGATCAGTCCGATGTTGCCCTTGTGGTGGGCGCCGGTGAACGCGCCTTTCTCGTAGCCGAACAGCTCCGACTCGACCAGCTCGGCCGGAATCGCCGCGCAGTTCACCGCAATCAATGGCTGCGTGGCGCGGCTACTGGCGCGGTGCAGGGCGGTGACAAAGACCTCCTTGCCGGCGCCGGTTTCGCCCTCGATCAACAGCGGGATGTCTTTTTCCAGCAGCAACCCGGCCTGGCGCAGGGCCTTGTCGATACGCGGATCGCAGCTTGGTTGCGGGCGGTTGAGCGCTGCTGTGGGTGATGCTGTGGGGGCATGCAGCAAGCAATGGAAGCGGTTGCGCCCGGCCACCTGCAGCGCAAATGGCTGGTCAGCCCGGTGGGCCAACAGTTGCGCCAGCGGCGTGCGGAACAACTGCTCCAGGTTCAGTTGCAGTGGGTTCTGCCCAAGCAGACTGTCAGCCCGACGGTTGGCCGCCAGCACCCGGCCCTGGTCATCGAACACCAGCAGCCCGGCCCATTGGCTGTCGAGGTTGTTGGCCCCGGTGTTGAAGCTCAGCTGTTGGTAGTGCCCGGCAAAACGCGCCAGGATCAGGCGGTTCTCCAGGCTCTGGCTCATCATCCGTACCAGGCCCTGAGTTTGCGCCGTCGGCAGGTAGCTGTCGCTGGACACATCGAGCACGCCGATCAGCTGGCGCTCGGCATCGAACAGCGGCGCGGCGGCGCTGGCCATGAAGCGGTTGAGCTTGAGGAAGTGTTCGTCCTGGCTGACATGCACCGCCTCGCCGGTGGCCAGGGCTGTGCCGATGGCGTTGGTGCCCACCCCTTGCTCGCGCCAGCAGGCACCGGCGACAAAGCCGTGGCGCTGGCGCGGGTCGATAAAGCGCCGGGTGCCCCAGGCATCGAGCAACTGGCCGTGATCGTCGCTGAGCATGATCAGGTAGCTGGAGTTACCCAGCAGGTGCGCGTACTGCGGCAGCACCTCGTCGCGAGTGGTGCCCAGCAGCGAGTGCTGGCGTTCGAGCAGCTCGCTGACCTGCACAGTAGATGCGTCGCCGAACTGCGGTTGCGACTGGTGGTCCAGGCCGTAGGCGCGGCAGCGCTGCCAAGACGCCTGGATCAGTTGCGCATGGGCGCTGGTGGATGCGGCCATGGGCCCGTCCTCTGCCGGCGGCAGTGTTGTTGTTTTTGTGTGATCCAGTGTTGTTCAGTCCTGTTCATTGTCAATGCCGCGGCTGTTCAACCGTGCAGTGAAGGTTGTTCATTTGTGTTCAGGAGTGAACCTTGGCAAAGCCACAATCTGCTGAAAATCCTTTGCCGACAACGGCTTGGCCAGCGCTGGCATGAATCTCGCTCTATAGCAGGCGCCTGTCCGCTAACAACAAGAAGGCCGCGCCATGTCGCTCACCCTTGAGCATGTCAGCCGTACCGTGGATAACCAGCTGTGCATCGACGATGCCTGCCTGCGCTTCGAACCCGGCTCGTTCAATGTGCTGCTCGGCCGCACCCTGGCCGGCAAGACCAGCCTTATGCGCCTGATGGCCGGGCTTGATCGGCCGGACCGTGGCCGGGTGCTGATGAATGGCGAGGATGTCACCGGCCGGCCGGTGCGCCAGCGCAACGTGTCGATGGTCTATCAGCAGTTCATCAATTATCCGACCTTGAGTGTGTTCGAGAACATCGCCTCGCCCTTGCGCCAGGCGCGCATGGGCGAAGCGCTGATCCGCGAGAAGGTCCAGCAGACCGCGCAGATGCTGCGTATCGAACCGTATCTGCAGCGCTTGCCGCTGGAGCTTTCCGGTGGCCAGCAGCAACGCACGGCCATGGCCCGGGCACTGGTCAAGGATGCCGAACTGATCCTCTTCGACGAGCCGCTGGTGAACCTTGACTACAAGCTGCGCGAAGAGCTGCGCCAGGAGATGCGCGAGCTGTTCGCCGCGCGCCACTGCATTGCCGTGTACGCCACCACCGAACCCAACGAGGCCCTGGCCCTGGGCGGCACCACCACCATCCTCCATGAAGGGCACATCGTCCAGAGCGGGCCCACTGCTCAGGTTTACCACCAGCCGCGCACGGTGCTGGCCGCCGAGCTGTTTTCCGAACCGCCGATCAACCTGATGCCCGGGCGTATCAACGGCAACGAAGTGAGTTTTGCCGGTGCTGTGCATTTCGCCATGAACGCCGACCTGCGCCGCATCGGCGATGGCGACTACCGCTTTGGCGTGCGCCCGAGCCATATCAGCCTGGTGCCGTCCAACGACGATGACCTGGAGCTGGCGGTGCTGGTGGAGCTGGCCGAAATCAGCGGCTCGGAAACCTTCCTGCATGTGCGCAACGAGCACTTTCGCCTGGTCCTGCACTTGCCAGGGGTGCACGAGTACCACGTCGATGCGCCGATCCGGGTGTTCATCCCCACCCACAAGCTGTTCGTCTTCGACCCCGCCGGGCAACTGGTGCAGGCCCCGGGCTTGCGTGAAACGAGGGTCGCCTGATGGCCGAGATTCGTCTGCAGCAGCTGGCCCATAGCTACAGCCGTGCCCCCCAGGGTGCGGACGACTATGCCTTGCGTGAGCTTGAACATGTCTGGGAGCAAGGCGGCGCCTACGCCTTGCTCGGCCCATCGGGGTGCGGCAAGTCGACCTTGCTCAATATCATTTCCGGGTTGCTCAGCCCGTCCCACGGCCAGGTACTGTTCGATGGCAAGGTGGTCAACGAACTGTCGCCACAGGCGCGCAACATCGCCCAGGTGTTTCAGTTTCCGGTGGTCTACGACACCATGACGGTGTTCGACAATCTGGCCTTCCCGCTGCGCAACCAGGGCCTGGATGAAGCGCGCATTGCCAGCAAGGTGGCCGAGATCGCCGAGGTGCTCGACCTCGGCAGCCTGCTGAAGAAAAAGGCCCGCAACCTCAGCGCCGATGAAAAGCAGAAGGTCTCCATGGGCCGCGGCCTGGTGCGCGACGACGTCTCGGCGATCCTCTTCGACGAGCCGCTGACGGTGATCGACCCGCACCTTAAGTGGAAGCTGCGGCGCAAGCTCAAGCAGATCCACGAGCAGTTCAACATCACCATGATTTACGTCACCCACGATCAGCTCGAAGCCTCGACCTTCGCCGACAAGATCGCGGTGATGTATGGCGGCCAGATCGTCCAGTTCGGCACCCCGCGCGAGTTGTTCGAGCGTCCGCGCCATACCTTCGTCGGCTATTTCATCGGCAGCCCGGGGATGAACCTGATCCCGGTGCAGGTGCAGCCTGGTGGCGTCGGCTTCGCCGGCATTCACCTGGCGTTGCCGCTGGAGTTGCAGGCGCGCCTGGCTGCGACCAGTGCCGTGCGCCTGCAAGTGGGCATCCGCCCGGAATTCGTCCAGGTCTGGGACACCCCGTTCGACGAAGGCTTCAGCGCCCGGGTGGTGGATGTCGAAGACCTGGGTACCTACAAGATTCTCAGCCTCGACCTGCAAGGCGTGCCGCTCAAAGTGCGCCTGGGCGAGGACCGCACGCTGCCCGAGGGCCAGGCCTGGATCAGTTTTCCGGCGCAGTGGCTGATGCTCTATGCCGATGACGTACTGCTGGAGGCCCGGCCATGAACAAAGTGCCCAACAACAAGGCCTGGTGGCTGGTGCTGCCGGTGTTCCTGCTGGTGGCGTTCAGCGCTGTGGTGCCGATGATGACCGTGGTCAACTACTCGGTGCAGGACATTTTCGACCAGTCCAGTCGCTACTTCGTCGGCGCCGACTGGTACCGCCAGGTGCTGCAGGATCCGCGCCTGCACGACTCGCTGTTGCGCCAGTTCATCTATTCGGCCTGCGTGCTGCTGATCGAAATCCCCCTGGGCATCGCCATCGCCCTGACCATGCCGACCAAGGGCCGCTGGTCGTCGCTGTGCCTGATCGTCATGGCCATTCCGCTGCTGATCCCGTGGAACGTGGTCGGCACCATCTGGCAGATTTTCGGCCGCGCCGACATCGGCCTGCTGGGCGCTTCGCTCAACCAGCTGGGCATCAGCTACAACTACGCCGCCAACACTATGGACGCCTGGGTCACGGTGCTGGTGATGGATGTCTGGCACTGGACTTCGCTGGTGGCGCTGCTGTGTTACTCCGGCTTGCGCGCTATCCCCGATGTCTATTACCAGGCGGCGCGCATCGACCGCGCTTCGGCCTGGGCAGTGTTCCGGCATATTCAGTTGCCGAAGATGAAGAACGTGCTGTTGATCGCGGTGATGCTGCGCTTCATGGACAGCTTCATGATCTACACCGAGCCGTTCGTGCTCACCGGTGGCGGGCCTGGCAATGCCACCACTTTCCTCAGCCAGACCCTGACGCAGATGGCCGTGGGGCAGTTCGACCTGGGGCCGGCGGCGGCGTTCTCGCTGGTGTACTTCCTGATCATCCTGCTGGTGTCGTGGCTGTTCTATACCGCCATGACCCACGCCGACAAACAGTAGGGGCCGCCCATGAACCTGCGCAAGACGCTGGCGCTGCTGCTGTACATTCTGTTCCTGCTGGTGCCGATCTACTGGCTGCTGAACATGTCGTTCAAGAGCAACACCGAGATCCTCGGCGGCCTGACCCTGTGGCCGCAGAACTTCACCTTCGACAACTACCGGGTGATCTTCACCGACCCCAGTTGGTACAGCGGCTACATCAACTCGCTGTACTACGTGTGCCTGAACACAGTGATCTCGCTGAGCGTGGCCTTGCCGGCCGCCTATGCCTTTTCGCGCTACCGGTTTCTGGGCGACAAGCACCTGTTCTTCTGGCTGCTGACCAACCGCATGGCACCGCCGGCGGTGTTCCTGCTGCCATTCTTCCAGCTGTATTCCTCCATTGGCCTGTTCGATACGCACATTGCCGTGGCCCTGGCCCACTGCCTGTTCAACGTGCCGTTGGCGGTGTGGATCCTTGAGGGCTTCATGTCCGGGGTGCCCAAGGAGATCGACGAAACCGCCTACATCGATGGCTATAGCTTCCCGCGGTTCTTCGTGAAGATCTTCGTCCCGCTGATTGGCTCCGGCATCGGCGTCACGGCGTTTTTCTGCTTCATGTTTTCCTGGGTCGAATTGCTGCTGGCGCGCACCCTGACCTCGGTGAACGCCAAGCCGATCGCCGCAGTAATGACCCGCACGGTGTCGGCCTCGGGGATCGACTGGGGCGTGCTGGCCGCCGCCGGGGTGCTGACCATTCTGCCGGGCATGCTGGTGATCTGGTTTGTCCGTAACCATGTGGCCAAGGGCTTTGCCCTGGGCCGGGTCTGAGGAGCGCGCTATGGACTGGATGGCCTGGACCCTGCCGACGGCGATCTTCTTCGCCGCGATCGGCCTGTTGCTGCTGGGCATGACGGTGTACGAGCTGCGCCGGCCATGCGTCGAGCGTCGCGGCTTTCTGCCGATTGCCACCACCCGTGGCGACCGGCTGTTCATTGCTTTGCTGGGCAGCGCTTACCTGCATTTGCTGGTAATCGGGCTCAGCGACTGGAACCTGTGGGTGGCCTCGCTGCTGTCCCTGGCCTGGCTGTTGGTGGTGATGCGCTGGGGGTAGCCGAGGGCAATCGGCGCGCCTGGGTGAAAATACTCAATCGGGAGATCACAATGTTCGACAACAACAAGAACCGGCGACATTTGACCCTGGCAGCCCTGCTGGTGCTGGGCAGCTTTCACGCCAGCGCCTGGGCCGATGCCTACGAAGATGCCGCGAAAAAATGGATCGGCAGCGAGTTCAAGCCTTCGACCCTGACTCCCGAGCAGCAGCTCGAAGAGTTGAAGTGGTTCATCAAGGCTTCCGAGCCGTTTCGCGGGATGAAGATCAACGTGGTGTCGGAAACCATCGCCACCCATGAATACGAGTCCAAGGTGCTGGCCAAGGCCTTCAGCGAGATCACCGGGATCAAGCTGACCCACGACCTGCTGCAAGAAGGTGACGTGGTAGAAAAACTGCAGACGCAGATGCAGTCGGACAAGAACATCTACGACGGCTGGGTCAATGATTCCGACCTGATCGGTACGCACTTTCGCTACGGCAAGACTGAGTCGATCACCGACCTGATGGCCAATGAAGGCAAGGACTACACCTCGCCAACCCTGGACCTCAAGGACTTTATCGGCATCTCCTTCACCACCGCGCCGGACGGCAAGGTCTACCAACTGCCCGACCAGCAGTTCGCCAACCTCTACTGGTTCCGCGCCGACTGGTTCGACCGCCCCGACCTCAAGGCCAAGTTCAAGGAAAAGTACGGCTACGAACTGGGCGTGCCGGTGAACTGGTCGGCCTATGAAGACATCGCCAAGTTTTTCAGCGAGGACGTCAAGGAAATCGACGGCAAGCGTGTCTACGGGCACATGGACTACGGCAAGAAAGACCCGTCACTGGGCTGGCGCTTCACCGACGCCTGGTTCTCCATGGCCGGCGGCGGCGACAAGGGCTTGCCCAATGGCCTGCCGGTGGACGAATGGGGGATTCGCGTCGAGGACTGCCACCCGGTCGGTTCCAGTGTCACCCGTGGCGGCGATACCAACGGCCCGGCGGCGGTGTATGCCACGCAAAAATATGTCGACTGGATGCGCGCCTATGCACCGCCCGAGGCCCAGGGCATGACCTTCTCCGAGTCCGGGCCGGTACCGTCCCAGGGCAACATCGCCCAGCAGATCTTCTGGTACACAGCCTTTACCGCCGACATGACCAAGCCGGGCCTGCCGGTGATGAACGCCGACGGCACGCCGAAGTGGCGCATGGCGCCGTCGCCCAAGGGGCCATATTGGGAGGAGGGCATGAAGCTGGGTTATCAGGACGCCGGCTCCTGGACCTTCCTCAAGTCGACCCCGGAGAAGCAACGCCTGGCGGCCTGGCTGTACGCCCAGTTCGTCACCTCCAAGACCGTCTCGCTGAAAAAGACCATCGTCGGCCTGACGCCGATCCGCGAGTCTGATATCAACTCCCAGGCCATGACTGACCTTGCGCCCAAGCTCGGCGGCCTGGTGGAGTTCTACCGCAGCCCGGCGCGGGTGCAATGGACCCCGACCGGCACCAACGTGCCGGATTACCCGCGCCTGGCTCAGCTGTGGTGGAGCCACATTGCCGAGGCGGCCAGTGGCGAGAAAACCCCGCAACAGGCGCTCGACGGCCTGGCCAAGGATCAGGACGCGATCCTTGCTCGTCTGGAGCGTTCCAAGGCCCAGGCCACCTGTGCGCCGAAGCTCAATCCCGAGAAAGATGCCCAGTACTGGTTTGATCAGCCCGGTGCGCCGAAGCCGAAACTGGCCAACGAGAAGCCCCAGGGCGAGACCGTGAGCTACAGCGAGCTGCTCAAATCCTGGGAGGCTGCGCGCAAGTAACCACACAGGCACAAAAAAACGGCACCTTCACAGGTGCCGTTTTTTATCCCGCCATCAGCACTTACTTATGCAGCGCTTCGGCCGCATACAGGGTGTTTTCCAGCAGGCAGGCGCGAGTCATCGGCCCGACGCCACCCGGTACCGGGGTGATCCAGCCGGCGCGGGGCAGGGCGGTCTCGTAGACCACATCGCCCACCAGCTTGCCATCTTCCTGGCGGTTGATGCCGACGTCGATGACGATCGCGCCTTCCTTGATCCACTCACCCTTGACCAGGCCCGGCTTGCCGGCAGCCACTACCACCAGGTCGGCGCGGCCGACGTGACCGGCCAGATCCTTGGTGAAGCGGTGGGTGACGGTCACGGTGCAACCGGCCAGCAGCAGTTCCATGGCCATCGGCCGGCCAACGATGTTGGAGGCGCCAACAACCACCGCGTTCATGCCGTACAGGTCCTGGCCGGTGCTTTGGAGCAGGGTCATGATGCCTTTTGGCGTGCACGGGCGCAGCAGCGGGATACGCTGGGCCAGGCGGCCGACGTTATACGGATGGAAACCATCGACGTCCTTGTCGGGGCGAATGCGCTCGAGCAGCAGCGAGGCATCCAGGTGCGCCGGCAATGGCAGTTGCAGGAGGATGCCGTCGATATTCGGGTCGTCATTGAGGCGATCGATCAGCTCGGTCAGGGCTTGCTGCGTGGTATCGCTGGGCAGGTCGAAGGCCTGGGAGTTGAAGCCGACCTCTTCGCAATCCTTGCGCTTGTGCGAGACATAGACTTGAGAAGCGGGGTCGGTGCCGACCAGGATCACCGCCAGGCCAGGCGTACGCAGGCCTTGCTGGCGACGCTCCACGACACGTTGGGCGATCTGCTGGCGCAGGCTGGCGGCGATCGCCTTGCCGTCGATAAGGTGTGCAGTCATGACGCGTGATTAACCATCGAGAGGGAATAAAAAGAGCGCGCATTCTCGCATGAAGGGGCCCGAGGGCAAAGGCGCTTGGTCTGGCAATTGCCCTAAGCCCTTAAATAAAATGAATTTTTTTTAGAAAACTGTTGACGACCTTTCCACTCGTCTATAAGATTCGTCGCACTTGTCGGGCAGAGCCTAGCACTGGTTAGCAAGGTCAGGCAGAATGAGCAGATTTTTTAGCTTGTTCGGTACGGCTAAAAGTTAATTTGTAATCGTCACAGAAAGCAGATTAAATATGCGCCCGTAGCTCAGCTGGATAGAGCATCCGCCTTCTAAGCGGATGGTCGCAGGTTCGAGTCCTGCCGGGTGCGCCAATCGGCAGCTTTGGCACAAGTAAAGCGGTAACTGCAATATGGTGGACGTAGCTCAGTTGGTAGAGCGCAGGATTGTGATTCCTGTGGTCGTGGGTTCGATTCCCATCGTCCACCCCATATTCCAAAAGGCGCCTGATGAAAGTCTGGCGCCTTTGCTTTAAAAGCGTCATGCGGACGTGGTGAAATTGGTAGACACACTGGATTTAGGTTCCAGCGGCGCAAGCTGTAAGAGTTCGAGTCTCTTCGTCCGCACCATCCAACGTTTCACCGCCCTTCGCTGAAGCGCGTGAATGTTTCAAAAGCAGCTTTGACAGGTGCAAAGCGGCACATGCAATATGGTGGACGTAGCTCAGTTGGTAGAGCGCAGGATTGTGATTCCTGTGGTCGTGGGTTCGATTCCCATCGTCCACCCCATATTCCCAAAGGCGCCCGATGAAAATCCGGCGCCTTTGTTTTAAACGCTTCATGCGGACGTGGTGAAATTGGTAGACACACTGGATTTAGGTTCCAGCGGCGCAAGCTGTAAGAGTTCGAGTCTCTTCGTCCGCACCATCCAAGCTTTCACCGCCCTTCACTGAAGCGCAAGAAAGCCTCGAAAAAGCCGCCTTGTGCGGCTTTTTTCGTTTCCAGGGTTTGATTCCTGCCTGCTGGTTTCCGGCCAAATAGAAAATAGTTTCAGATGGAACTGATTTTCATTTCCCTTTTTGCTTCTCTCGCGTGACCTCTCTTGCAAGATCATTTCAATCTGCAAGGGAGCGCCTCGTGAAGAGCACACAGCCGGCCGCCGTTCAGCGGCTGCAGCCAAACAACAAAAACGCTGCACGCAAGATTGCCTGCAGTGCGCTGACCGCACTGGCTTTGGCGGGCGGCTGCAGCGCCTGGTCGTTGGCCAATGCCGCTGAAAGAGGCGCGACCCAGCAGGCGCCGCTGCGCAAGCATTATGAAATTGCGCCAGGGCAGTTGGCGCCGGCCTTGAACCAGTTGGCCACCGCTACCGGGGTGATCCTCACCTTCGATCCGCAACTCAGCGAGAACCGCAGCACCCAGGGCCTGAGCGGCGAGTACACCCTCAAGGAGGCTTTCGACCTGCTGCTGATGGGCACTGGCCTGTGGGTTGAGCGGCTCAAGGATCATACCTACGTGCTGCGCATGCACGAACGCAGCGACAGCGCGCTTGAAGTCGGCCCGACCATGGTCGGCGCCCTGGCCGAGCGGCCCGGGGCAATCCAGAGCAGCCGGGAAGTGCATGCCGAGCGCCAGGACCTCAACAGTGTGGTGCGCTCGATACCCGGTACTTACACCTTGCACTCACGCAGCCAGCCGGGGGTGTCGGTGAACATTCGTGGCCTGGCCGGCCTGGGCCGGGTCAACACCATGATCGATGGCGTCACCCAGACCTTTCGCAATAATGCCGGCCACGGCTCGGGTGGGCCGATGGCCTTTGTCGACGCCAACCTGCTGGCCGGGGTCGATGTACAGCGTGGTTCGGTGGACGGCGCCGAAGGTGCCAACACCCTGGGCGGCTCGGCGAACTTTCGTACCTTCGATATCGATGACATCGTCAAGCCAGACCACCGTGTAGGCCTGCGCACGACTTATCGCACCGGTAACAACGGCTACGGCAACACCCGCATGTTTGCCGCCGGTGCCCGCACCCGTCCGGAAGATGTCGAGGGTGTCTACGGTCTGGTCGCCGCGGTGAGCAGCACCCAGACCGGCGAGTACAAGACCACCAACGGCCAGTCCAACGAATACGACACCACCAAGCAGAACCCACGCTCCGGCTTGCTCAAGCTGCGCCTGCAGCCCAACGACATGCACCGCCTTGACCTGAGCGGGGTGAAGTACCGCAACGAGTTCTATCACAACTACCCCTGGCAACTGGACAACGAGACCTATCGCGCCAAGTACGCCTACACGCCCTACAGCGAATGGGTGAACCTCACGGTCAATGCCTACCAGAACAAGACCGAGCTTGAGTACCCGCCGGTAGAAGAGTCCCACTACATTGGCCGCAAAACCCGCGACGACGCCCATGGCTTTGACCTGACCAACGTCAGTCGTTTCAATCTTGGGCCGGTGGAGGCGAGCTGGAGCAATGGCGCGCGTTACTACACCGACGACTTCGTTGCCCAGACCCCGGAGAAACGCGGCGCCAACCCCGAAGGCAAGCAGGCTACCCATAGCCTGTTCAGCACCCTGGAATTCAACTACGACATCTATGCCCTGACCCTGGCCGGCCACTATGACGGCTACAAGGTCAGCGGCCATGTGCCCAAGTGCTCGATCATTGGCCAGTGCCGCGGCATCGATGGCGGTGACGTGGATATCACCCGGCGTGAACACAGCTTCAACCCGCGGGTGGGCTTCGCAGTCAAGCCTTATGACTGGATGCAGCTCTACAGCAGCTGGTCGCGCACTTCGCGGGCGCCGCGGGTGCAGGAAATGTTCTTCGAAAAAGTGCCGCTCGAGGCCGATGCCAGCGACGCCGATGGTGTCGGCGCCAACCCGTTCCTGCGTCAGGAACGTTCGACCAACTACGAGTTCGGGGTCAATTTCAGCCGCGCCGGGCTGTTCAGCAACGACGACTACGGGCAACTGAAGATCAACCGCTTTATCAGCAAGATCGATGGCTACATCACCCCGCAGTCGTTCGACATCCTTGATGACGACGGCGAAGAGTCGGCGAAGATGAACTGGGTCAACTGGCCGGAAGAAGTGCGCATGAGCGGCTATGAGCTGGAAGGGCGCTACGACGCCGGCTTCTTCTACGCCAATCTGTCGTGGACCAAGGCCACGACCAAGTCGCCGACCACCTCCGGCATCGAGCTGGAAGACATCAACAGTCAGCCGGACCGTTTCTGGACCCTCGACCTTGGCACCCGCTGGTTTGACGAACGCCTGGTGCTCGGCGCCCGTGGCGAGTACGCCGGCCCGTCGGAAACCAGCTGGGACTGGTACGAGACGAAAAAATCCAACTCCACCGGGGTGATCTGGGACCTGTACGGCAGCTACCGGGTGCAGGACAACCTGAGCCTGTTCTTCAACGTCGAGAACGTCGGCAACAAGGTCTACAACAACAGCGCATCGGTGGACTACCTGATGTCGGCGGTGATGGACCAGGGCAACGGCCGTGGCCGCACCACCTCGTTCGGCTTCACCCTCGAATACTGACAGGACCCTTCATGTTCAAGTCTTCTTTTATAGGGGCAGGGCTGGCGCTGCTCGTCGGTTGCGCCAGCGTCAATGCGCCGGTGGCCGACAGCGCCTACACCCGGGTCGAAAGCCATATTCCCGAATGGGGCGCGATCATCGAGTTGGGCAGTGGCAAGCAGGTTTCGCCGACGCAACTGCTTGATGAGCTGGCGCCAGCGCACACGGTGATGGTCGGCGAAGTGCACGACAACTTCGCCCATCATCTGATCGAGCAATGGCTGGCGACCCACCTGGCCAAGCGCCGGCCCCAGGGGGCGGTGGTCCTGGAGATGCTCGACAGCGACCAGCAGCGCCCGGTCGCCGAAGTCCAGGCCTGGCTGGGCCAGGGCAATCAGGTGCGTAGCCAGCGCCTGCAACAGATCATCCATTGGGACCCGCGCTGGAGCTGGGAGCAGTACGGCACGCTGATGGCAGCGCTGATGCCAGCGCCAGCGGCACTGCTGGCCGGCAACCTGTCGGGCGCCGAGCGCAAGCGTCTGATGGCAACAGCGCCAGCCAACCCCGACGGTCTGTTCCCGTCGCCCGCCATCGCCGCCCGCCAACGCCAGCAGATCAGGCAGATGCACTGCGGGCAGATCGATGCCGCGCGCATGAATGCAATGCTGGCGATCCAGCACGCCCGCGATCAGCGCATGGCGCAGGTGCTCGATAACGCCCAGGCGCCGCGACTGCTATTGGCGGGTGTGCTGCACACGCTCAAAAGCCTGGGCGCCCCGCAATACCTGGGGCAAGGGGCGAGTGACCCGGGGCTGAAAGTACTGGTGATCGCTGAGCAGGATCATCGCCTGAGCGCCAGCGACGCCGACTACGTCTGGATGTTGCCGAGCGCGGATGCCGAGGGCGCCGCCCTGGTTACCGACGCGGGTGGTTGCGACCAGCCCGCCCATTGAAGCCTTCATTACAAGGAATTAGCCATGACTGAACTGACTGAAAGCGGATTAAACCCGCTGTGCCTGGACCTGCCCGCCGTGGAGGTAGCCGCACAGCTGCATAGCCTGGGCCTGGTGCGCACGTGTACGCCGGCTAACCATGCCGTGATCGAACAACTGGGGCGTTATCCGCAATCCGACGATATCAGCGAAGCGGGGCTGGTGATTGGCGAGGACGGCCTGGACCTGCGCTTGAATCTGCGTGCCTGGTACTGGATCGGCATGGCTCATGATGCCGGTGGCTACCGCCTGAGTCTCTTCGATCGCCACGGCAAAGTGCTGCTGCGCCTGGCCTCGACCGAGCAGTCGTCGATGGCCGGCTGGGCAGGACTGTATGAGCGGTGCATCGACAAGCCGGCAGTTTTCAGCGAGCCGCCTTCGTTCAGCAAGCGTGATCTGCAGGTGCCCGGCCTTGTTGAGGAATGGGCGGCGATGGCCAACGTCCATGAGCACTTTGCCCTGCTCAAGCGCCACGGCCTGACCCGTTACGAAGGTAACGCCCTGGTCGCCCCGGATTTTGCCCGGCAACTTTCGCAGGCCAGCCCGGTGGCGATGTTCCGTGAGCTGGCCGCCAGCGCGCTGGAGCTGATGCTGTTCGTCTACAGCGCCGGTAGCGTGCAGATCTTTACCGGCCGGCTGACGGGTGTGAGCGAGTCGGGCGCCGAGCTGCTGTTTGACATGCCCGCCAGTGACCAGGCGGCGGCTACCTGCTTCAGGATCGCCGATGCGCCGGATGCGCAGATCTGGCGGGTTTACAAACCGAACCAGGTCGGCGGCGTCACCAGCCTCGAGTTTTTTGATGCCGAGCAGCGTCTGATTGTCCAGGTCTTTGCTCGTCGTCCGGCGGGGCAGCCTGAACAACCGGCCTGGCGTGAGTGGCTGGATGCCCTGGAGGCGGCGCGATGAAGGCTTTGCTGCTTGGCGTGCTGGCGGCCTGTGCGGTCATGACCGTGCAGGCCGAAACCGCCGATACGCTGGTGATCGGCAGCGACCTGGCGGAAATTGTCGAGCGCCTGGGCGGTACTTCGCGCCTGGTCGGGCGCGATGATTCCAGTCGCTTTGCGCAGGCCATCGCCAACCTGCCGTCGGTGGGGTACATGCGCCAGCTCTCGGCAGAAGGGGTGCTGGCGCTCAAGCCGCAACGGCTGCTGATCAGCGATGCTGCCCGTCCGGCTATCGTGCTGCGCCAGTTGAGCGGCCTGGGGCTTGAAGTGCTGAGCATTGCCCGCGGCAAGGGTGTCGGCGATATCCCGGCAAAGATCGAGCAGGTGGCGGCGGCCATGAACCTACAGGCGCAGGCGCAACCGTTGCTTGATGAGCAGCGCCAGTTGGCTGGGCAGTTGGCCAAGACGCCGGCGCTCAAAGGACCGAAGGCGCTGTTCATTTTCAATCATGCCGGCATGACGCCGCTGATCATGGGGCAAGGCACCGAAGCTCAGGCGGCACTGGCGCAGGCGGGGATCGAAAATTGCGCGACCTTCAATGCCTACAAGCAAGTGGCGGCTGAAGCCATGGTGTCGCTGGCGCCGGATTTCGTCATCGTCAGCCGCGCCGGGCTGGCGGCACTTGGGGGTGAAGACAACCTGTGGAAACTGGGCGGCCTGGCCCATACCCCGGCCGGACAGCATCGGCGCTTGGTGCAGGTCGATGACCAGGCGCTGCTCAACCTCGGGCCGCGCACGGTGCAGGCCATGCTGCAGCTACGCCAGGACGCAGGAGCGCTGTTTCCATGAGGCGCGCAAGCAGCGTCTCGCTGCCGATACTGATGCTGATGCTGGCAGGGCTGTGCGCCCTGCTGGTGGTGTGTTCGCTGGTCGGTAGTATCGGCTTGTCGCCACGGATTGTGTTCGGTGATCTGCCCACCGCCCTGGAGTGGCAGGTCTGGAGCGAAGTGCGCCTGCCGCGTCTGCTGCTGGCAGTGCTGGTGGGCTCGACCCTGGCGGTGGGCGGCACGGCGATGCAAGGCCTGTTTCGCAACCCGCTGGCCGACCCGACCCTGCTCGGCCAGGCCAGCGGCGCCGGGCTGGCGGTGTCGATCTGGGTCGTACTGTTCAATGGCCGCTTTGCCGGGCTGGAGCTTTATGGGCAGTTTTTCGCAGGCTTTATTGGCGCGTTGCTGGTGACCCTGGTGATTTTTCGTATTGGCCGCGGCTACAAAGGGCGCGAGTCGACCATCACCTTGTTGCTGGCCGGCTTGGTCATCAACACCCTGACCGGTGCCCTGGGCGGCATCCTCACCTTTGTCGCCAGCGAGGAGCAGTTGCGCCAGCTGAGCTTGTGGGGCATGGGCAGCCTGAGCAGCGCCGAGTGGTCGACCGTATCGGTGGCCGCCCTGGTCTTGCCCCTGAGCTTGTGGGTGCTGGCGCGCTGCGCGGGCGATCTGGACTTGTTTCAGCTGGGCGAGGTGTCTGCGCACGCCGCCGGGCTGGATGGCGACCGGTTGAAAAACCGTGTGGTGCTGGCTTCGTCGCTGGGCGTGGGCCTGTGCGTGGCGCTGAGCGGCATCATCGGCTTTATCGGCCTGCTGGTGCCGCATTGCCTGCGCCTGTATTTCGGCCCGGGCCACCGTTTGCTGATTCCGGCTTCAATGCTCTGCGGAGCGATCCTGTTGCTGGTCGCCGATACTCTGGCACGCAGTCTTACCAGCCCGGCGGAAATCCCCGTCGGCCTGGTCACCAGCATTATTGGTGGGCCGTATTTTCTCTGGTTGTTACTCGGTCGCAAGGTGCGGGAGTTTTGACATGCTTGAACTGATCAATGTCAGCCTGGAGCGTCCTTTTGCCCTGGCGCCGTTCAGCGAGCGGGTACGGGCAGGTGAGCTTCTTGGGTTGATCGGCCCCAATGGCGCGGGCAAAAGCACGCTGTTGTCGTTGATATCCGGTTACCTGCAACCGGCGGGCGGGCAGGTCGAGTTGCTCGGTCGAGCGTTGCCCGCTTATTTGCCCGGGCAACTGGCGCGCCGGCGCGCGCTGGTGACGCAGCAGATGGACAGTGCTTTCGATTGGCGGGTCGAAGAATTCATTCGTCTCGGTCAGCAGCACCCTGGCGAGCCGTGCCCGGGCATTATCGATGCGCTGGATGTCCGTCACTTGCTTGGCCGGGGAGTGTTGTCGCTGTCTGGCGGCGAGCTGCAGCGGGTAACCATTGCCCGGGCCATGAACCAATTGGCAATCAGCCCGCTGACTGACGCCTGGGACGATGGTCGCGGCTGCCTGCTGTTGCTGGACGAACCCACCAGCGCCCTGGATTTCGGCCAGCAGCAGAACCTCATGCGGGTGTTGCGCACGCTGACCCGTTCGCCGCGTATTGCCGTGGTCTGTGTGTTACACGACCTGAACCTGGCTGCGCGCTACTGCGACCGCCTTTGGCTGCTCGAAGGCGGCCGGCTTTGCGCCAGCGGCGCGCCGGCCCAGGTGCTCAGCGAGCAGCGCATTGCCCAGGTGTTTGGTGCGCAGGTACGGGTAACGGCGGGTAAACACCACCAGGTGAGCATTGAGCTGGCGCCGTAAGTGGCGTCTAGCGCTGACTCAACGTAACCCAGTAGCGTGAGCGCCGCAGCACCTGCACGGACAATGACAGGGGCAGGGCGTCGAGCACCGCATCGGTGTCGGCCAGCGGATAAACGCCGGAGATACGCAACGCAGCGATCTCGTCGCTGCAGCGCAACAGGCCAGGCCGGTAGCGGCTGAGTTGCTCGACAAAGGCATCCAGGCGCATGTTGTCGGCCACCAGCAAGCCCTTGCTCCAGGCCGGTTCGGCCGAGGTGCCGGTGGCCGGTTCGATGCGGGTCGGGGTGAAGCGCGCGCGCTGCCCGGGAGCCAGGCGCAGGGGGTTGGCGGGTGATTGCCGCGCCTGCACCTCGACTGCACCGTCGAACAGCTCGACCTGCGTGGCTGGCTCTTGCAGCTCGACACTAAAACGCGTCCCCAATGCCCGTACCTGGCCATGTACGGTGTAAACGCTTAACGGGCGTTGATTGGCGTTCGAGGGGTGGCCACTGCGGATCAACAGGCGCCCGGCGAGCAGTTGCACGCGCCGCTGGCGGCTGTCGAACAGCACGGCGATTTCGGTACTTGCGTCGAGGGTCAATTGGCTGCCGTCTTCCAGCTCGATGTGTTGTGGGGCGCTGGCACCATTGCGGTAGGTCAGTTCCGGGCCGGGCTGCCAGACGTTGCGATAGGCCAGTTGCCCGGCGCAGCCGAACAGGCCGAGCACCGCCAGTGCCTTGAGCGCTTGCCGGCGACTGCGGCCCTGGCTGCCCCGGGAAAGGCTCTGGTAGCCGGCATGTGGCTCCAGCCCGGCCATGCGTCGACGCAGGGCCTCGATGTGCAGCCAGGCACGTTCGTTGTCCGGATGGGCGGCGCGCCACTGCTCAAGCGCCCGCTGCTGCTCGGGGCTGAGTGCGCCTTCCATGGTTTCGGTGAGCCACTGTGCGGCTTCGCGAGTAGTACGCGGGTTAAAGGGGGAGGGGGTCATGGCTGGTCAGCAAAAAAGCAATGCTGGTTGGCCCGCACCAGGTACAGCTTTACCGAGCGGCTGCTGACCTGCAGGCGTTCGGCGATTTCGGCGATCTTCAGGCCCTGCAGGTGCGACAGTAAGAAGGCTTCGCGGACCTTGGCCGGCAGGGCGTCGAGCATGCGATCGAGCAGGGCCAGGGCCTCAAGTGCCAGCACGCGGACTTCGGGTGACGGTTCAACTGCTTCAGGCAGGCTGGCCAGTGTTTCCAGGTACGCCTGCTCGACCAGGCGGCGGCGATAGACATTGGCCATCAGTCGCCGCGCCACGGTCGAGAGAAACGAGCGGGGTTCGCGGATCCTGAACAGGTCTTTGGAGCCGAGGATGCTCAGGAAGGTATCGTGGGCAATGTCGGCGGCATGTTCCGGGCAGCCGATACGGTTGCGTAGCCATCGGTGCAGCCAATTGTGATGGTCGTTGTACAGGGTGCTCAGGCACGTATTCAGTCCAGGTGTAGCGGGGCGGGTGTCCATCGGGTGCGTGGCCGGCGTAAAGCGGAACGGACGCCCATTATAGCGAGAATGATTATCAATTGATAATAATTGTTATTGAGAAATGCTGGTCACCGGCTGGCCGTGAGCGGATTTGCCGGGCGGCCCAGCTGCCGCAGTGCCTGCTTGCACGCTTTCGTCGCAGACTACCTGGCTGATGGCTCTGGACAGTGAGCCTTTGAAGATCGGAGTGAGCTCGTTGTCGGCCTCGGCGTCCTGAAGGTCCTCCAGCGAAGCTCCCGAGCCCATGAAGCGTACTGTGCGTGCGCTGCAATCGAACTGGCGGGCACTGTAGCTGGTCCCGCTGATGCCGACACGCTGGGTGATTACAGTGCGCTGGGAAGGATCACCCGACACGCTCACGATCGAGTAGCGGGCGTCTTGATCGAAGGAGGTTTGCAGCACTGTAGCGCTGACGAGGGAACAGCAAAGTGCCAGGCAACAGCCAGAGATGAGTTTGATCAGCACGGGTACTTCCTTGCATTGGCGCTGTGATTTTGCAGGAGGTGCCAAGCGATAATGAATCGTATTAACGATGTGGCACGTTGCTAGCTTAGTGGGCAAGCTATTCCTAGACAACGGCCCACCCCCCATTGTTCATGAAATTTCCGACAATCGGGGTGGATTATTCATGCATGTTTTGACGGCCTGGTGACAATCGACGAAAAGCTGATAAATTTCAGCCGGTTGAAACAGCAGTCGGGGGTCCGGTTGCGAAAAGGAAAAACACCATGATTTCACCGGAACGTCAGGCTGTAGCCTTGCAGCGCTATCTGGACGCCAACCCGCAGATGCGTGAGGAAATTGCCGGGCTCAGCGAGCACGAGCAGGCTCAGCAGGTCCTCTGGGCCTTCGAGGATGCCGCGCAGGAGCAGGGGGTCGAACCCTGGGAGCTGACCTTGCAACTGATTGCCGAGTCCGACGAGGAGCTTGCGGCCCTGCGCCTTGAGGTGCACCGCGAAGTGGCCGAGGCGTTGGGTATGGAATGGGAAGAGTATTGCGCGTTCAACGAAATCGAGTGACAGGCTTGAGGCCGGGACCCGGTTTTGTAGTGTTTTGACAAGGTTTTCTGCAGTCCAGGGGCTGAATCGTCATGACTGGCATTGTGGCGTTCAGGCCAGGGCCTGCGTGAGTTGAGCGACCTTCGGCGGTTTTTTCGCCGAGGGCTTTGAATTAAATGGACCGGCGTACTTTCTCGTCGTCCTGAACGGGGTGACTTCTGGTCTTTGAGCCACTAGAATGCTTGCCCTTGATTCTGGAGTCGGGTATCGCCGGCTAACGTCTGTGCAACGAGGAATATCCATGCAAGTTTCTGTTGAAAATACTTCTGCTCTCGAGCGCCGCATGACCATCGCCGTTCCGGCCGAGCGCGTCGAGACCGAAGTCAACAAGCGTCTGCAACAGACTGCCCGTCGCGCCAAGGTCCCAGGCTTCCGTCCTGGCAAAGTGCCGATGAGCGTGATCCGTCAGCGCTACGAAGACGCCGCCCGTCAGGAAGCCTTCGGCGACCTGGTCCAGGCTTCCTTCTACGAAGCCGTGGTCGAGCAGAAGCTGAACCCGGCTGGCGCCCCTGCCGTCGAGCCAAAATCTTTCGAAAAGGGCAAAGATCTCGAATACGTCGCCATTTTCGAAGTATTCCCTGAGTTCACCGTTGCCGGTTTCGACTCGATCGCCGTCGAGCGCCTGAGCGCCGAAGTGGCTGACGCCGACCTGGACAACATGCTCGAAGTGCTGCGCAAGCAGAACGTGCGTTTCGAAGCCGCTGACCGCGCTGCCCAGAACGAAGACCAGCTGAACATCGATTTCGTCGGCAAGGTCGACGGTGAAGTGTTCGCTGGCGGTTCGGCCAAGGGCACCCAGCTGGTACTGGGTTCCGGCCGCATGATCCCGGGCTTCGAAGAAGGCCTGGTCGGCGCCAAGGCCGGTGAAGAGCGCGTTCTGAACCTGACCTTCCCCGAGGACTATCAGAACCTGGACCTGGCTGGCAAAGCCGCCGAGTTCACCGTTACCGTCAACAGTGTTGCCGAGCCAAAGCTGCCTGAGCTGACCGAAGAGTTCTTCGCCCAGTTCGGTATCAAGGAAGCAACCCTGGAAGGTTTCCGCACCGAAGTTCGCAAGAACATGGAGCGTGAACTGCGTCAGGCGATCAAGACCAAGGTCAAGAACCAGGTAATGGACGGCCTGCTGGCTGCCAACCCGATCGAAGTCCCGAAAGCCCTGCTGGAAAACGAAGTGAACCGCCTGCGCGTTCAAGCCGTTCAGCAGTTCGGTGGCAACATCAAGCCTGAGCAACTGCCGGCCGAGCTGTTCGAAGAGCAAGCCAAGCGCCGCGTCGTGCTGGGCCTGATCGTCGCCGAAGTGGTCAAGCAGAACGAACTGAAGCCGGACGAAGACCGCGTTCGCGAAATGATCCAGGAAATGGCTTCGGCTTACCAGGAGCCTGAGCAGGTCGTCGCTTGGTACTACAAGAACGACCAGCAACTGAACGAAGTCCGTTCGGTTGTGCTGGAAGAACAAGTTGTGGATACTGTTCTGCAGAAAGCGACTGTGACCGACAAATCGGTCTCGTACGAAGAAGCCGTAAAACCAGCCCAGGCACCTGCCGCCGCTGAGTAATACGCCAGCTTCGTAGGAAAACACCACAAGCCAGCCTTCGAGCTGGCTTGTGCGTATTCAAGACATGACTATTTGGGAGTGAGTGCAGGACATGTCCCGCAATTCTTATTATCAGCAGAGCTCTGACATCCAGGCCGCAGGCGGCCTGGTCCCGATGGTTATCGAGCAATCCGCTCGTGGCGAACGCGCCTATGACATCTACTCGCGCCTTCTGAAGGAGCGGGTGATCTTCCTGGTCGGCCCGGTAGAGGACTACATGGCCAACCTGGTAGCGGCGCAGATGCTGTTCCTTGAAGCGGAAAACCCGGACAAGGATATCCATCTCTACATCAACTCGCCGGGCGGTTCGGTGACTGCCGGCATGTCGATCTACGACACCATGCAGTTCATCAAGCCGGACGTCTCGACCATCTGCATCGGCCAGGCCTGCAGCATGGGCGCCTTCCTGCTGGCCGCAGGTGCCAAGGGCAAGCGTCACTGCCTGCCGAACTCGCGGGTGATGATTCACCAGCCACTGGGCGGTTTCCAGGGCCAGGCCACGGATATCGAGATCCACGCCAAGGAAATCCTCTCCATCAAGTCGCGTCTGAACGAGCTGCTGGCCTACCACACAGGTCAGGACCTGGAGACCATCAAGCGCGATACTGAGCGCGACAATTTCATGAGCGCCGAGCGCGCAGCCGAATACGGCCTGATCGACTCGGTCTACGACAAGCGGCAACTGGCCTCCTGAATCCGGGTGCCAGAGCAGGCGGGCGCGCATTGCGCCTACCTGCGGACTTGAAAAAGCCCGCAATTGCCTTCATCTTGTGTTGCAAGCCTACCGGATTGGATCGATCGAATGACTGACACCCGTAACGGCGAGGACAACGGCAAATTGCTCTATTGCTCCTTCTGCGGCAAAAGCCAGCACGAAGTGCGCAAGTTGATTGCCGGCCCCTCGGTATTTATCTGCGACGAGTGCGTCGACCTGTGCAACGACATCATCCGTGAGGAGGTGCAGGAAGCCCAGGCCGAGAGCAGCGCGCATAAACTGCCTTCGCCGAAAGAAATCAGCACCATCCTGGACCAGTACGTCATTGGTCAGGAGCGTGCGAAAAAGGTACTGGCGGTAGCGGTGTACAACCACTACAAACGCCTGAATCAACGCGACAAGAAGAACGACGACGTCGAGCTCGGCAAGAGTAACATCCTGCTGATCGGTCCGACGGGCTCGGGTAAGACCCTGCTCGCCGAAACCCTCGCGCGTCTGTTGAATGTACCGTTCACCATCGCCGATGCCACCACCCTGACCGAAGCCGGTTACGTGGGTGAGGACGTCGAGAACATCATTCAAAAACTGCTGCAGAAGTGCGACTACGACGTGGAAAAGGCCCAGATGGGCATTGTCTACATCGACGAAATCGACAAGATCTCGCGCAAGTCGGACAACCCGTCCATCACCCGCGACGTTTCGGGCGAGGGCGTGCAGCAGGCGCTGCTCAAGCTGATCGAAGGCACGGTCGCTTCGGTACCGCCGCAAGGTGGCCGCAAGCACCCGCAGCAGGAATTCCTGCAGGTCGATACGCGTAACATCCTGTTTATCTGTGGCGGTGCGTTCTCGGGCCTCGAAAAGGTCATCCAGGCGCGTTCCACCCGCGGCGGCATCGGCTTTGGTGCCGAAGTACGCAGCAAGCAGGAAGGCAAGAAGGTTGGCGAGTCGCTGCGTGAAGTCGAGCCTGACGATCTGGTCAAGTTCGGTCTGATCCCGGAGTTCGTCGGTCGTCTGCCAGTTCTGGCGACCCTCGACGAGCTCGACGAAGCTGCCTTGATGCAGATTCTGACCGAGCCGAAGAACGCCCTGACCAAGCAGTATGCCAAGCTGTTCGAAATGGAAGGCGTGGACCTGGAGTTCCGCAGTGATGCGCTCAAATCCGTGGCCCGCAAGGCCCTGGAGCGCAAGACCGGGGCCCGTGGCCTGCGTTCGATCCTCGAAGGCATCCTGCTCGACACCATGTACGAGATTCCTTCGCAGAAGGATGTCAGCAAGGTGGTGATCGACGAGAGCGTCATCGATGGCTCTTCGCAGCCGCTGTTGATCTACGAGAACAGCGAGCCGCAAGCCAAGGCTGCACCCGACGTCTGAGTCGCCACGCGGCTCGATTCAAGCAAGGGGCCTTCGGGCCCCTTTGCTTTTCCTGTCGCAGAGCTTGTTTTTTTGCGGGCCTGCCCCCACATTAACTCCACGCTCAAAATCCATCGGTTTCCGGCCATAAGGCCGCTGTAGAGGCGAAATCATGAAGACCACCCTCGACTTGCCTCTCTTGCCATTGCGCGATGTCGTCGTCTATCCGCACATGGTCATCCCACTGTTCGTGGGGCGCGAGAAGTCCATCGAGGCCCTTGAGGCCGCGATGACGGGCGAGAAGCAGATTCTCCTGCTGGCCCAGAAGAACCCCGCTGACGACGATCCAGGCGAAGACGCCCTGTACCGCGTCGGTACCATTGCCACCGTCCTGCAACTGCTGAAACTGCCCGATGGCACCGTCAAGGTGCTGGTCGAAGGCGAACAGCGCGGTGCGGTCGAGCGTTTCAACGAAGTCGACGGCCACATTCGTGCCGAAGTTTCGCTGATCGACGAATCCCAGGCTGCCGAGCGCGAGTCTGAAGTCTTCGTCCGCAGCTTGCTGTCACAATTTGAACAATATGTTCAGCTGGGCAAGAAAGTCCCGGCTGAAGTCCTGTCGTCGCTCAACAGCATCGATGAGCCCGGGCGCCTGGTCGACACCATGGCAGCGCACATGGCGCTGAAGATCGAGCAGAAGCAGGAAATCCTCGAGATCCTCGACCTGTCGGCTCGTGTCGAACACGTGCTGGCGCTGCTGGATGCCGAAATCGACCTGCTGCAGGTCGAGAAGCGTATCCGTGGCCGGGTCAAGAAACAGATGGAGCGCAGCCAGCGCGAGTACTACCTGAATGAGCAGATGAAGGCCATTCAGAAAGAGCTCGGCGACAGCGAAGAAGGTCACAACGAAGTCGAGGAGCTGAAAAAGCGTCTCGACGCTGCCGGCCTGCCGAAGGACGCCTACGCCAAGGCCCAGGCCGAGCTGAACAAGCTCAAGCAGATGTCGCCGATGTCGGCCGAAGCCACTGTGGTGCGCTCGTACCTCGACTGGCTGGTGCAGGTGCCGTGGAAGGCGCAGAGCAAGGTGCGTCTGGACCTGGCCAAGGCCGAGGAAATTCTCGACGCCGACCATTACGGCCTGGAGGAGGTCAAGGAGCGCATCCTTGAGTACCTCGCAGTGCAAAAACGGGTGAAAAAGATCCGTGGTCCGGTACTGTGCCTGGTCGGGCCGCCTGGCGTGGGTAAAACCTCGCTGGCCGAGTCGATCGCCAGTGCCACCAACCGCAAGTTCGTACGCATGGCCCTCGGTGGCGTGCGCGACGAGGCCGAGATTCGCGGTCACCGCCGTACCTATATCGGTTCGATGCCCGGTCGTCTGATTCAGAAAATGACCAAGGTTGGCGTACGCAACCCGCTGTTCCTGCTCGACGAAATCGACAAGATGGGCAGCGACATGCGCGGCGATCCGGCCTCGGCGTTGCTGGAAGTGCTCGACCCCGAGCAGAACCACAACTTCAACGATCACTACCTGGAAGTCGACTACGACCTCTCGGACGTGATGTTCCTCTGCACCTCGAACTCGATGAACATCCCGCCAGCCTTGCTGGACCGGATGGAAGTCATCCGCCTGCCGGGTTACACCGAGGACGAGAAGATCAACATCGCGGTCAAGTACCTGTCGCCCAAGCAGATCAAGGCCAACGGCCTGAAAAAGGGCGAGCTGGAGATCGACGTCTCGGCGATCCGCGACATCATCCGCTACTACACCCGCGAAGCCGGCGTGCGGGGCCTGGAGCGCCAGATCGCGAAAATCTGCCGCAAGGTGGTCAAGGAGCACGCCGGCCTCAAGCAGGTGGCGGTGAAGGTTACTGGCGAGCAGCTCGAGCACTACCTGGGCGTGCGCAAGTACCGCTACGGCCTGGCCGAGCAGCAGGATCAGGTTGGCCAGGTCACCGGCCTTGCCTGGACCCAGGTGGGCGGCGAACTGCTGACCATTGAAGCTGCAGTGATTCCGGGCAAGGGTCAGCTGATCAAGACCGGCTCGCTCGGTGACGTCATGGTCGAGTCCATCACTGCCGCGCAAACCGTGGTGCGCAGCCGCGCCCGCAGCCTGGGGATTCCTGCCGACTTCCACGAGAAGCGCGATACCCACATCCACATGCCCGAAGGCGCCACGCCCAAGGATGGTCCAAGTGCCGGTATCGGCATGTGCACCGCCCTGGTTTCGGCCCTGACCCAGATCCCGGTGCGTGCCGATGTGGCCATGACCGGCGAGATCACCTTGCGTGGTCAGGTGCTGGCAATCGGTGGTTTGAAGGAAAAACTGCTGGCCGCTCACCGGGGTGGAATCAAGACGGTGATCATTCCGGAAGAGAATGTGCGTGATCTGAAGGAAATTCCTGAGAATATTAAGCAGGATCTGCAGATTAAACCGGTCAAATGGATTGACGAAGTCCTCCAAATTGCGCTGCAATACGCCCCGGAGCCCTTGCCCGATGTGGCTCCGGAGATTGTCGCCAAGGATGAAAAGCGCGACAGCGATTCCAAGGAAAGAATCAGCACACATTAGTACGTATTTGGCTGGGGGGCTTTCTTGACAGTATTTTCAGGCCCTTGTTATAAAGCGGCACTTAAGTGTCAACAGGCCACCCAGCGCTCGTTTAGCTTTTCATTACATACTTAGAAACAAACTCAATAGAGATATAAGGGGACTTAGAGTGAACAAGTCGGAACTGATTGACGCTATCGCCGCATCTGCTGATATTTCGAAAGCTGCCGCTGGCAAAGCGCTGGACGCAGTAATCGAATCCGTCACCGGCGCCCTGAAGGCAGGTGACTCCGTGGTACTGGTAGGTTTCGGTACCTTCTCGGTCACCGACCGTCCAGCTCGCACCGGCCGCAACCCGCAAACCGGCAAGACTCTGGAAATCCCTGCCGCCAAGAAGCCTGGCTTCAAGGCTGGCAAGGCTCTGAAAGAAGCCGTCAACTAAGTCGCTTCCTTCAGGCTCACGCCTAACCGAGCCGGGCTCACGCCTGGTCCGGCTGCCGAGCGCCGGGAGGCCTGATACCAGGTTCCCGGCGCTCGGCCAGTTACGAGAAGGCGCATCCTCGGATGCGCCTTTCTTCTATCAGGACTCTACCCACGCTCCACGGTTGGTTCATTCAGTACAACCGTTTCTGGGGGACGCATGCTGCAGAATATCAGGGACAATTCACAAGGTTGGATTGCCAAGACCATCATCGGTGTCATCGTAGCCTTGATGGCACTGACCGGCTTCGATGCCATCTTCCAGGCCACCACCCACAGCCAGGACGCTGCCAAGGTCAATGGCGACAAGATCAGCCAGAACGAGCTGAGCCAGGCCGTCGACATGCAACGTCGACAGCTGATGCAACAGCTGGGCAAGGATTTCGATCCGGCCATGCTCAACGAGCAAATGCTGCGTGAAGCCGCGCTCAAGGGCTTGATCGATCGCAAGTTGCTGCTTCAAGGCGCCGAAGACGCCAAGTTCGCTTTCTCCGAAGCTGCCCTCGACCAACTGATCCTGCAAACCCCTGAGTTCCAGGTGGACGGCAAGTTCAGCCCCGAGCGCTTCGATCAGGTCATTCGCCAGATGGGCTACGGCCGTCTGCAGTTCCGCGAAATGCTGGCTCAGGAAATGCTCATCGGCCAACTGCGCACCGGCCTTGCCGGCAGCGGTTTTGTTACCGACGACCAGGTCGACGCTTTTGCCCGTCTGGAAAAACAGACCCGTGATTTCGCTTCGCTGACCTTCAAGGCCGATCCGGCCGCGGTCAAGGTTACCGACGAGCAGATCAAGGCGCACTACGACGAACACGCCAAGGAGTTCATGAGCCCCGACCAGGTCGTCATCGACTACATCGAGCTGAAGAAATCCGCGTTCTTCGACCAGGTTGAAGTCAACCAGGACGAGCTCAAGGCGCTGTACGAGAAAGAAATCGCCAACCTGGCCGAGCAGCGGCATGCCGCGCACATTCTTGTTGAAATCAATGACAAGGTGAACGAGGGGCAGGCCAAGGCCAAGATCGAAGAAATCCAGGCGCGCCTGGCCAAGGGCGAAGACTTTGCCACCCTGGCCAAGGAGTTCTCCCAGGACCCGGGCTCGGCCAGCAATGGCGGTGACCTCGGTTATGCCGGCCAGGGCGTTTATGATCCGGCCTTCGAAGACGCGCTGTATGCGCTGAACAAGGACCAGGTCTCGGGCCCGGTGCGTACCGAATACGGTTTCCACCTGATCAAACTGCTCGATGTGCAGGCGCCTGAAGTGCCAAGCTTCGACAGCCTGAAAGACAAGCTGACCCGTGAGCTGAAAACCCAGCAGGTCGAACAGCGCTTTGTCGAAGTGACCAAGCAGCTGGAAGACTCGGCCTTCGAAGCCTCCGACCTGGCCCAGCCGGCGCAGGAACTGGGCCTGAAGGTACATACCTCGCCAGCGTTCGGTCGTGAAGGCGGCGAAGGCATCACCGCCAACCGCGCGGTGATCCAGGCGGCATTCAGCACTGAAGTGCTGGAAGAAGGCTCCAACAGCACGGCGATCGAGCTGGATCCGGAAACCATCGTGGTGCTGCGCGTCAAGGAACACCGCAAGCCTGAGCAACTGGGCCTTGAAGTGGTCTCCGAGAGCATCCGCAAGCACCTGGCCAAAGAGCAGGCGACTGCTGCCCTGAAGACCAAGGCCGATGCCCTGATCGCCGGTCTGCGCGACGGCAAGATTGCCTTGGCGGCCAGCCAGGACGGTCAGGCCTGGAAGGTTCAGGAGGCGGTATCGCGTAGCCAGGACGGTATCGACCCGGTCGAGCTGCAGGCACTGTTCCGCATGAGCAAGCCTGAAGCCAAGGACAAGCCGGTGTACGCCAGCGTCACCCTTAACGATGGTAGCCTGGTGGTACTGCGTCTGAACGGCGTCAACGAAGGCACAGCGGCCACTGAAGAAGAGAAAGCGAGCTACCGCCGCTTCCTCGCTTCGCGCGCCGGCCAGCAGGACTTCGCGGCATACCGCAAGCAGCTGGAAGCCAAAGCGGATATCACTCGCTACTGAGTGCTGGATGCTTGAAACAGAAAAGGCCGCTTATGCGGCCTTTTTTGTTTTCAGGGTCTAGGGATGCACTGGCTCCTGTGGGAGCTGGCTTGCCAGCGATCGAGCGCGAAGCGGGCGTAATCCAGGCGACGCGACTAGGCCGGCGTCGGCACCAGAAACGCCGCCTCCAGCAACTGCCGGGTATACGCATGCTGCGGGTCGGCAAAGATGTCCGCCGCCACCCCTTGCTCCACCACCTGGCCTTGCTTGACCACCATCAACTGGTGGCTGAGCGCCTTGACCACCGCCAGGTCGTGGCTGATGAACAGGTAGGTGAGGTTGTACTTGCTCTGCAATGAGCGCAACAGCTCGACCACCTGGCGCTGCACGGTGCGGTCCAGGGCCGAGGTCGGCTCATCGAGCAGGATAAGTGCCGGTTTGAGCACCAGTGCCCGGGCAATGGCGATGCGCTGGCGTTGGCCGCCAGAGAACTCGTGCGGGTAACGGTGCCGCGCCTGCGGATCAAGGCCGACCTCTTGCAGGGCGGCAATGATTGCCTGCTCCTGCTCGGCGGCGCTGCCCATGCGGTGGATGCGCAGGCCTTCACCGACGATGTCGCTGACGCACATGCGCGGGCTGAGGCTGCCGAACGGGTCCTGGAAAACCACCTGCATCTGCCGGCGCAGCGGGCGTACCTGCTGCTGGGTCAGGTGCTCAAGGCTCGTGCCCTGAAAGCGGATGCTGCCCTGGCTGCCCAGCAGGCGCAGGATCGCCAGCCCCAGGGTCGACTTGCCCGAACCGCTTTCGCCGACAATGCCCAGGGTCTGGCCCTGGGGCAGGTCGAAGTTGATGCCGTCCACCGCCTTGACGTAATCGACGGTGCGTCGCAACAGACCCTTCTTGATCGGGAACCACACGCGCAGGTTCTCGACCTGCAGCATCGGCGCGCCGGGCGGGTTGCCGGCCGGGCCGCCGCTGGGCTCGGCACCGAGGAGCATCTGCGTGTAGGGATGCTTGGGGTGGCGGAACAGTGCTTCACAGTCGGCTTGCTCGACGATCTGGCCCTTTTGCATCACGCAGACCCGGTGGGCAATGCGCTTGACCAGGTTGAGGTCGTGGCTGATCAGCAGCAGCGCCATGCCCAGGCGTGCCTGCAGGGACTTGAGCAACTCGAGGATCTTCAACTGCACGGTGACGTCCAGCGCCGTGGTCGGTTCGTCGGCGATCAGCAGGTCAGGCTCGTTGGCCAGGGCCATGGCAATCATCACACGCTGCCTCTGGCCGCCTGAGAGCTCGTGTGGCAGCGCTTTGAGGCGTTTGTGCGGCTCGGGTATGCCGACCATCGCCAACAGCTCCAGGGTGCGCTCGGTGGCCGCCTTGCCGCGCAGGCCCTTGTGCAGCAGGAGGATCTCGTTGATCTGCTTTTCGATGTTGTGCAGCGGGTTGAGCGAGGTCATCGGCTCCTGGAAGATCATCGCCACGCGGTTGCCGCGTATGCGCCGCATCTTTTTCTCGTCGAGGGTCAGCAGGTCTTGCCCTTCGAACAGGATGCTGCCGCTCGGGTGGCGGGCCAGCGGGTAGGGCAGCAGGCGCAGGATCGAGTGCGCCGTCACCGACTTGCCCGAACCGCTTTCACCGACCAGGGCCAGGGTTTCGCCGCGGCGGATGTCGAAGCTGACACCTTCGACCACCCGCTGGGATTGATCGCCGGTGACGAACTCGACGGCCAGGTCACGGACTTCGATCAAGGTTTGCTTGCTCATCTCATTTCCTCGGGTCGAAGGCATCGCGGGCGGACTCGCCGATGAACACCAGCAGGCTGAGCATCAAGGCCAGCACCGCGAAGGCGCTCATGCCCAGCCAGGGCGCTTGCAGATTGGACTTGCCCTGGGCCACCAGTTCGCCCAGCGACGGCGCGCCGGGCGGCAGGCCGAAGCCTAAGAAGTCCAGGGCGGTCAGGGTGCCGATGGCGCCGGTGAGAATGAACGGCATGAAGGTCATGGTCGAAATCATCGCGTTGGGCAGGATATGCCGGTACATGATCGCGCCGTTCTGCATGCCCAGCGCCCGTGCCGCGCGCACGTACTCAAGGTTGCGCCCGCGCAGGAACTCGGCGCGCACCACATCCACCAGGCTCATCCACGAGAACAGCAGCATGATCCCCAGCAGCCACCAGAAATTCGGTTGCACGAAGCTTGCGAGGATGATCAGCAGGTACAGCACCGGCAGCCCCGACCAGATTTCCAGGAAGCGTTGCCCGGCCAGGTCCACCCAGCCGCCGTAAAAACCCTGCAGGGCACCGGCGATCACGCCGATGATCGAGCTGAGGATGGTCAGGGTCAGGGCAAACAACACCGAGATACGGAAACCATAGATGACCCGCGCCAGCACGTCGCGGCCCTGGTCGTCGGTGCCCAGCCAGTTCTGCGCCGACGGCGGGGCGGGGGCCGGGACCTTGAGGTCGTAGTTGATGCTCTGGTAGCTGAACGGGATCGGCGCCCACAGCACGAAGCTGTCCTTGGCGGCGAGCAGTTCGCGGATGTACGGGCTCTTGTAGTTGGCTTCCAGCGGGAACTCGCCGCCGAAGGTGGTTTCCGGGTAGCGCTTGAGCGCCGGGAAATACCATTGGCCGTCGTAGCGCACGGCCAGTGGCTTGTCATTGGCGATCAGCTCGGCGCCCAGGCTCAGGCCGAACAGGATCAGGAACAGCCACAGCGACCACCAGCCGCGGCGGTTGGCCTTGAAGCGCTCGAAGCGCCGGCGATTCAGAGGTGACAGGTTCATCTCAGTGCTCCCGGCTGTCGAAGTCGATACGTGGGTCGACCAGGGTGTAGGTCAGGTCGCCGATCAGCTTCACCACCAGCCCGAGCAGGGTGAAGATGAACAGGGTGCCGAAGACCACCGGGTAGTCGCGGTTGATCGCCGCCTCGAAACTCATCAGGCCTAGGCCATCGAGGGAGAAGATCACCTCGATCAGCAGGGAGCCGGTGAAGAAGATACCGATGAACGCCGACGGGAAACCGGCGATCACCAGCAGCATGGCGTTGCGAAACACATGGCCGTAGAGCACGCGGTTAGGGCTCAGGCCCTTGGCCTTGGCGGTGACCACGTACTGCTTGTTGATCTCGTCGAGGAAGCTGTTCTTGGTCAGCAGGGTCATGGTCGCGAAGTTGCCGATCACCAGGGCGGTGACCGGCAGCACCAGGTGCCAGAAGTAATCGAGCAGCTTGCCGGCGGTGCTCAGCTCGTCGAAATTGTTCGAAGTCAGGCCGCGCAGCGGGAACCAGTCCAGGTAGCTGCCGCCAGCAAACAGCACGATCAGCAAGATGGCGAACAGGAACGCCGGAATGGCGTAGCCGATGATGATCGCCGAGCTGGTCCAGACGTCGAAGTGGCTGCCGTGGCGGGTGGCCTTGGCGATGCCCAGGGGGATCGACACCAGGTACATGATCAGCGTGCTCCACAGCCCCAGGGAGATCGACACCGGCATCTTCTCGACGATCAGGTCGATGACCTTGGCATCACGGAAGAAGCTGTCGCCAAAATCCAGGTGGGCGTAGTTCTTGATCATGATCCACAAGCGTTCCGGCGCCGATTTGTCGAAGCCGTACATCTGCTCGATTTCCTTGATCAGGGCCGGGTCCAGGCCTTGGGCGCCGCGGTAGTTGGAACCGGCCACCGAGACTTCGGCACCCCCTCCGGCAATCCGGCTGGTGGCGCCCTCGAAGCCTTCAAGCTTGGCGATCATCTGCTCGACCGGGCCGCCTGGGGCGGCCTGGATGATGATGAAGTTGATGATCAGGATGCCCAGCAGGGTCGGGATGATCAGCAGCAAACGGCGAAAGATATAGGCCAGCATGCTATTTCGCCCCTTCGGCCGCTTGCGCCTCGGGCGCCGGGTTCAGCGGCACCACCGGCTCGACATCCGGCTTGATCCACCAGGTGTTGATGCCGATGTCGTATTTGGGCGACACCTTGGGGTGGCCGATGTGGTTCCAGTAGGCCACGCGCCAGGTCTTGATGTGCCAGTTGGGGATCACGTAGAAGCCCCATTGCAGCACCCGGTCGAGGGCGCGCGAATGCTCGATCAGGCTTTGTCGCGAATCGGCGTTGATCAACTGCTCGACCAGGGTGTCGATGGCCGGGTCTTTCAGGCCGATGAAGTTGCGGCTGCCGGGGTTGTCGGCGGCGGCGCTCTGCCAGAACTCGCGTTGCTCGTTGCCCGGCGAGTTGGACTGCGGGTAGCCGCCGACGATCATGTCGAAGTCCCGTGAGCGCAGGCGGTTGATGTACTGCGAAACATCGACCCGGCGAATCACCAGGTCGATGCCCAGGTCGGCGAGGTTGCGCTTGAACGGCAGCAGGATGCGTTCGAACTCGGTCTGGGCCAGGAGAAACTCGATCGACACTGGCTTGCCCTGGGCGTCGACCATCTTGTCGTCGACGATGCGCCAGCCGGCGTCCTGCAGCAGCTTGTAGGCTTTGCGCTGCTGTTCGCGGATCATGCCGCTGCCATCGGTGACCGGGTTGGCGAAGGGCTGGGTGAACACCTGGTCGGGGATCTTGCCGCGCAGCGGTTCGAGAATTTTCAGTTCGGCGGCGTCGGGCAGGCCGGTGGCGGCCATGTCGGAGTTCTCGAAGTAGCTGCGGGTGCGGGTGTAGGCGCCGTTGAACAGCTGCTTGTTGGTCCATTCGAAGTCCAGCAGCAGGCTCAGCGCTTCACGTACCCGCACATCCTGGAACAGCGGGCGGCGGATGTTGTAGACGAAGCCCTGCATGCCGGTCGGGTTACCGTTGGGCAGCTCTTCGAGGATCAGGCGTTTCTGCCGTACGGCCGGCACGTCGTAGGCGGTGGCCCAGCTCTTGGCGGCGGTTTCCAGGCGGTAGTCGAACTGGCCGGCCTTGAGCGCTTCGAGGGTGACGGCGCTGTCGCGGTAATAGTCGGTGGTCATCTCGTCGAAGTTGTAAAAGCCGCGATTGACCGCCAGGTCCTTGCCCCAGTAGTCCTTGACCCGCTCGTAGCGAATCGAACGCCCCGGCTTGACCTCGGCGACCTTGTACGGGCCGCTGCCCAGGGGAACTTCGAGGTTGCCCTTGGTGAACTCACGGTTTTCCCAGAAGTGCTTGGGCAATACCGGCAACTGGCCGAGGATCAGCGGCAGCTCGCGGTTGTTGCTGTGCTTGAACGTGAACAATACCCGCTGCGGATCTTCGGCGATCACTTCGGCGACGTCGGCGTAGTAACCGCGGTACAGCGGTGCGCCGTGCTTGATCAGGGTGTTGAAGGTGAACACCACGTCTTCAGCCTGCATCGGCTGGCCGTCATGAAAACGTGCTTCGGGGCGCAGGTAGAAGCGTACCCAGCTGTTGTCCGGAGCTTTCTCGATCTTGCCGGCGACCAGGCCGTACTCGGTGAAGGGCTCATCCAGGCTTTGGGTCATCAGAGTGTCGTAGATCAGGCCGATGTCATCGGCGGAAACACCCTTGTTGATGAACGGGTTGAGGCTGTCGAAGCCGCCGAAGCCGGCCTGGCGGAAGGTGCCGCCCTTGGGCGCGTCGGGGTTGACGTAGTCGAAGTGCTTGAAGCCTGCCGGGTATTTCGGCGCTTCATCGTAAAGGGTCAGGGCGTGTTGCGGTGCAGCCAGTGCCTGGCCACCGAGGCAGGCCAGCAGCAGCGCGCAGGCCTTCAGGCGCAGGCGGGACATTGGCATCATTGGGCTTTCTCCGAAGGCTTGATCCACCAGCTGTTGAGCCCCAGGGTATAGGGCGGCGTGGCCACAAAGGCAAAGCGATTGCGGTAGGCCAGGCGGTGGTTGTCGAGATACCAGTTGGGAATCATGTAGTACTGCCACAGCAGCACCCGGTCCAGGGCGCGGGCGGCGGCCACTTGGTCTTCACGGCTCTGGGCGGCCAGCAGGGTGTCGAGCAGGTGATCGACCACCGGGTCTTTCACGCCAGCATAGTTCTTGCTGCCCTTGGTCGAGGCCTGGCTTGAGTGAAAGTACAGCCATTGTTCAAGGCCCGGGCTCAGGGTCTGGTTCAGGGTCATCAGAATCATGTCGAAGTCGAACTGGTCCAGGCGTTGTTTGTACTGGGCCCGGTCTACCGTGCGCAAGCGTGCTTCGATGCCAATGCTGGCGAGATTTTCGACATAAGGTTGCAGGATCCGTTCAAGGTTCGGATTGACCAGCAACAGCTCCAGCTTCAAGGGTTGCCCGGCGCTGTTGAGCAGGCGTTGGCCATTGAGCTTCCAGCCGGCCTGGCCGAGCAGCTCGAGGGCCTGGCGCAAGGTCTGGCGGTTGATCCCTCGGCCGTCGGTGTGGCTCACCGAATAGGGCTCGGTGAACAGCGCCGCAGGCAGATGTTTGCGGTAGGGCGCCAGCAGCAGCCACTCCTTGCCCACCGGCAGGCCGCTGGCGGCGAATTCGCTGTTGGGGTAGTAACTGGTGGCGCGCTGGTAGGCGCTGCTGAACAGGGCGCGGTTGGTCCACTCGAAGTCGAGCATCAGCCCCAGTGCCTGGCGAACCCGCGCATCGCTGAAGGTCGCCCGGCGACTGTTCATGAACAGGCCCTGGGTCTGGGTCGGGATCTTGTGCGGGATCTGTGCCTTGATCACATCGCCGCGGCGCACCGCCGGGAAGTTGTAGCCGTTGGCCCAGTTCTTCGCCTGGTGCTCGATGTAGATGTCGAACTCACCGGCCTTGAAGGCTTCGAAGGCCACTGCGCTGTCGCGATAGAACTCGTACTCGACGCGGTCGACGTTGTACTTGCCGCGGTTCACCGCCAGGTCCTTGCCCCAGTAGTTCTTCACCCGCTCGAACACCAGGCGTCGCCCGGGCTGCACCTGGGTGATGCGGTAGGGGCCACTGCCCAAAGGCGGCTCGAAGGTGGTGGCCTTGAAGTCGCGGCCTTTCCAGTAGTGTGCCGGCAGCACCGGCATCTCGCCCAGGCGCAGGATCAGCAGCGGGTTGCCGGCGCGCTTGAAGACAAAGCGGATGCGTCGCGGGTTGAGGATATCGACGCGTTTGACTTCCTGCAGGTTGGTCCGGTAGATCGGATGGCCTTCCTTGAGCAGGGTGCGATAGGAGAACGCCACGTCGCTGGCGGTAATTGGCTTGCCATCGTGAAAGCGCACTTCGGGGCGCAGGTTGAACACCACCCAGCTGCGGTCTTCGCTGTACTCGACCGAGCCTGCGATCAGGCCATAGCTTGAAGTGGGCTCATCACCGGAGGGGTCGTACTGGCCGGTGCCGACCATCAGGGTTTCGTTCAGCTCGCTCACCCCGTACTGCAAGAAGTTCGGCGTGGTGACCGGGCTTGAGCCCTTGAAGGTGTAGGGGTTGAGGGTGTCGAAGGTGCCAAATGCCATGGCGCGCAAGGTGCCGCCCTTGGGCGCTTGCGGATTGACCCAGTCGAAGTGGGTGAATTTGGCTGGATACTTGAGCGTGCCGAACTGGGCGTAACCGTGGCTTTCGCTGATTGTTGCGCCCGCGGGAAAGCTCAAGGCCAGGCTGAGTGACAGCAACAGGAGGGGACGTATCAAGTCGAGATCCGATCCAGGCGGCTTGGGCTTTATTCCAGCTACAGTAACAGCTTGTATCGACTGGAAAAAGAGTGCCGCGTGGGGCGGGGCAGGTGGCTCCGGTCAGTGACCGGAGCACGAACCTCAATGGTTGAGGTAGACGGTCAGGGTCTGGCCTGGCTTGAGGGCGTGGCCGCTGCGTGGGTTCCAGCGCTTGAGATGCTGCATCTCGACGTTGAAGCGCTTGGCCACCAGGTACAGCGAGTCGCCTTTGCGCACCTTGTACTGGGTGGATTTCTTCTGGTTCTTGGCGCCAACCGGCTGGGCGTTCTGCATCACCAGGGTCTGGCCGGCCTTGAGGTTCTTGCCGGAAAGCTTGTTCCAGCGCTGCAAGTCCTTGACGCTGACCTTGTTGGCCTTGGCGATGCTGGCCAGGTTGTCGCCACGCTTGACCCGGTAACGGCTGTTACGGGTTGTGGTGGTGCGCGGCGCCGCTTCGGCCATGGCAGCTTCGAACACGGCCTTTTTCGGCTGCAGGGTCAGCAGCTCTTCAGGCTTCATGTTCGACAGCGAAGCGGTCAGCAGTTGCGCCTTGGCGGTCGGCACCAGCAGTTGCTGCGGGCCGTCGACGGTCATGCGCTTCTTGAAGGCCGGGTTGAGCTGGAACAGTTCGTCTTCGTCGATCTCGGCCAGGGCTGCGACCCGTGACAGGTCGAGGCGGTCCTTGATCGCCACGGCTTCGAAGTAGGGCTCGTTGGCAATCGGGTTGAGGTTGACGCCATAGGCTTGCGGCGTCATCACCACCTGCGACAGGGCCAGCAGCTTGGGCACGTAGTCGCGGGTTTCCTGCGGCAGCGGCAGGTTCCAGTAGTCGGTTGGCAGGCCGAGCTTCTCGTTGCGCTCGATGGCGCGGCTGACCGTGCCTTCACCGGCGTTGTAGGCGGCCAGGGCCAGCAGCCAGTCGCCGTTGAACATGTCGTGCAGGCGGGTCAGGTAGTCCAGCGCGGCGTTGGTCGAGGCGGTGATATCGCGACGGCCATCGTAGAAGCGGGTCTGGCGCAGGTTGAAGTAACGCCCGGTGGACGGAATGAACTGCCACAGCCCCACCGCATGGGCCCGGGAGTAGGCCATGGGGTTGTAGGCGCTCTCGATTGCCGGCAGCAGCGCCAGCTCCAGCGGCATGTTGCGCTCTTCGAGGCGTTCGACGATGTAGTGGATGTACAGGCTGCCACGGTCGCCGGCGGTTTCGAGGAACGAAGGATTACTGGCGAACCACAGGCGTTGCTGTTCGATGCGCGGGTTGACCGCAACTCCGTCCTGCAGCACGAAGCCCTGGCGCATGCGCTCCCAGACGTCCTGGGGGGGCTGCTCGACGACCGGCTTGACCGGTACGACCAACGGCTTCTGCTTGGCCCGGGCCTGGTAGTTGTGCGCGCGAACGCTGTCGGATTCGTCGACTTGACGGGTGCTCTGGCAGCCCACGAGGGTGGCGGCCAGGGCCAGCGCACTGGCTTGGGCCAGGCGCGTCAGGGCGACGGAATTGAAGGTTCTGCGGCTAGTGGACGACATTGGCTGGGACGAAGTTCCGGGCAAAAATGTCGGGGGATTCTAGAAAGCGGCCCCCCAACGGTCAACCTTTCAGAACTTTCCGTCACCAGCAGCGGCTGTTTAGAACGTATCTTTCCAAGCACGCAACCCAGCAAAAACAGCACTTGGCGTAGGGTTTAAGTGGTCAATCCGTTCGTCTAGTTTTTCTTTAACGGATGTTTCGGTGGTCCGCAGAAAGGGGTTGGTGAGCTTTTCCAGGGCCAGGGTTGATGGCAACGTGATGCGATCTTGTGCCCTAAGCTGGGTAACGTCGGCGAAGCGTTGGGCAATGTGCGGGTTTTCAGGCTCCACCGCCTGGGCGAAGCGCAGGTTGCTCAGGGTGTATTCGTGGGTGCAATACACCAGGGTGGCGGCGGGCAGCGCGGCCAGGCGCTGCAGGGAGTGGTGCATCTGCTCCGGCGTGCCCTCGAACAGGCGCCCGCAACCGGCGGCGAACAGGGTGTCGCCGCAGAACAGCACCGGGGTGGTTGTTTGCGGGCAATAATAGGCAATGTGTCCCAGGGTGTGTCCAGGCACCGCGATAACCTGGAAATCCAGGCCCAGAACGCGCACGCTGGCGTTGTCCTCCAGGGCCTGGTCACGGCCAGGGATGCGCTCGTGGGCCGGGCCGTAGACGGTCGCGCCGGTGTGCGACTTGAGCTGCTCGACGCCACCGACATGATCGTGGTGGTGATGGGTAATGAGGATGTCGCTCAGTTGCCAGCCGGGATGGCGCTCAAGCCAGGCCAGGACCGGCGCGGCATCGCCTGGATCGACCACCGCGCAACGCTGGTTGGCAGCATCTTGCAACAACCAGATGTAGTTATCGTTGAAAGCGGGCAGGGCATCGATCTGTATCATGGTGCGATTCGCCAAACGGTGGACATGGGTGCATCTTAGTAGCTATGCGCGCTGTCGAGAACCTTCAAGGGAGACTGCAATGACCGATCAAGCCTTCGCCCAGGCCGATCCGCAGTGGCTGGAGCTGATCAGCCTGGCCCGCGACTGGTTCGCCGGCCCGTTGGGGCAAATGATGCTCAAAGAAGAGCAACGCCTGCTCGAAGAGGAACTGGGGCGTTACTTCGGCGGTTACCTGGTGCATTACGGCCCCTGCGCCGAAGCACCGCCCAAGGCCCCGCAGGTGCAGCGTAACGTGCGCCTCGGCGCGCCGCTGCCCGGGGTCGAGATCGTCTGTGAAGAACAGGCCTGGCCACTGAGCGAACATGCCGCCGACGTCGTGGTGCTGCAACATGGCCTGGACTTCAGCCTGTCGCCCCATGGCCTGCTGCGCGAGGCCGCCAGCAGTGTGCGCCCGGGTGGTCATTTGCTGATCGTCGGCATCAACCCCTGGAGCAGTTGGGGCGTACGCCGGGTGTTCGCCCATGATGCCTTGCGCAAGGCGCGCTGCATTTCCCCGTCGCGGGTTGGCGACTGGCTCAACCTGCTGGGTTTCGCGCTGGAGAAACGCCGCTTCGGGTGCTATCGTCCGCCGCTCGCATCCCCCGCCTGGCAACAGCGCCTGGCCGGCTGGGAGCGGATCGCCGGTGGCTGGCAGAGTGCTGGTGGCGGTGTCTACCTGCTGGTGGCGCGCAAGATGGTGGTCGGCCTGCGGCCCCTGCGCCTGGAGCGCCGCGAGCCGATGGGCAAACTGCTGCCGCTGCCGATGGCCAAGGTCAACCGGCGCCATTCCGAACCCTGAGTTCCGGGCCCCAAGGGCGCGGGGCCAAATCATTGATGAAAAAGGCTGTAAATGAGCGATAGCGTCGAAATCTTCACCGATGGTGCCTGTAAGGGCAACCCCGGCCCGGGCGGCTGGGGTGTGCTGATGGTGTGCAAGGGCGTCGAAAAGGAGCTGTGGGGCGGCGAACGCGAGACCACCAACAACCGTATGGAACTGATGGCGGCGATCAAGGGCCTGGAAGCGCTCAAGCGCGAGTGCGAAGTGCTGCTGGTCACCGACTCCCAGTACGTGATGAAAGGCATCACCGAGTGGATGGTCAACTGGAAAAAACGCGGCTGGAAAACCGCCGCCAAAGAACCGGTAAAGAACGCCGACCTCTGGCAGTTGCTCGATGAACAGGTGGGCCGGCACAAAGTGACCTGGAAATGGGTCCGCGGGCATATTGGCCATCATGGCAACGAGCGTGCCGATCAACTGGCTAACCGCGGTGTTGACGAGGTCCGTGGTTTGCGTTGACTACACCGGCCGCCACTCGCCCTTGAGCTGAGGTAGAATGGCCGGCTTTTCACCAGACTGTACGCGGCAGGAGACCATCGGCGTGGAGATTCAGAACAACAGGTCGGTCGTCCTCGACACCGAAACCACCGGTATGCCGGTGACTGACGGCCACCGGGTCATCGAGATCGGTTGTGTCGAGCTGATGGGCCGGCGCCTGACCGGGCGCCATTTCCACGTCTACCTGCAGCCGGACCGCGAGAGTGACGAGGGCGCCATTGGCGTCCACGGCATCACTGACTCCTTCCTGCTCGACAAGCCGCGCTTTGCTGAAGTCGCCGATGAATTCTTCGAGTTCATTCAGGGCGCCCAGCTGATCATCCACAACGCGGCGTTCGACGTTGGCTTCATCAACAACGAATTCGCTTTGCTCGGCCAGCACGATCGCGCCGACATCTCCCAGCATTGCACTATCCTCGACACCCTGATGATGGCCCGCTCGCGTCATCCGGGGCAGCGCAACAGCCTCGATGCGTTGTGCAAACGCTATGGTGTCGACAACTCCGGCCGTGAGCTGCACGGCGCACTGCTCGACTCCGAGCTGCTGGCCGACGTCTACCTGAGCATGACCGGTGGCCAGACCAGCCTGTCGCTGGCCGGCCACGGTGCCGATGGCGAAGAGGAGGGCGACGACAACCGCGGCAGCGAAATTCGCCGCCTGCCTGCCAGTCGCCAGCCGGGGCGGATCATTCGCGCCAGCGAGCAGGAGCTCGAGCTGCACATGGCGCGTCTGGAAGCCATCGCCAAGTCCGCCGGTGGCCCGGCGCTGTGGCAGCAGTTGTCCGAAGCAAACTGAGGCAATTTGCCGCGCAGGGGCGCTGGCGACCTTCTACCCTGAGGTGACAGAGCTGTCACCCGGAGGAAGCGCCCGCCCATGTACAAGGACCTCAAGTTCCCCGTCCTCATCGTGCATCGCGACATCAAGGCCGATACGGTCGCTGGCGAGCGTGTTCGCGCAATTGCCCAGGAGCTGGCCCAGGACGGCTTCACCATCCTGCCGGCCGTCGATTACGCCGAAGGCCGCCTGGTCGCCGCCACCCATCACGGCCTGGCGTGCATGCTGATTGCTGCCGAAGGCGCTGGGGAAAACACTCACCTTTTACAGAACATGGTCGAACTGATTCGCCTGGCCCGGGTGCGTGCACCGCACCTGCCGATCTTCGCCCTGGGCGAGCAGGTGACCCTGGAGAATGCCCCTGCCGATGTCATGAGCGAGCTGAACCAGCTGCGCGGCATTCTCTACCTGTTCGAAGACACCGTGCCGTTTCTCGCCCGCCAGGTGGCGCGGGCCGCGCACAGTTATCTGGATGGCTTGCTGCCGCCCTTTTTCAAGGCGCTGGTGCAGCACACCGCGCAATCGAACTACTCATGGCACACCCCCGGCCATGGCGGTGGCGTGGCCTATCGCAAAAGCCCGGTCGGCCAGGCCTTTCACCAGTTCTTCGGCGAGAACACCCTGCGTTCGGACCTGTCGGTGTCGGTCCCTGAGCTGGGCTCGCTGCTCGATCACACCGGGCCGCTGGCGGCCGCCGAGGCGCGGGCGGCAAAGAATTTCGGTGCCGACCATACCTTTTTTGTGATCAATGGCACTTCGACCGCCAACAAGATTGTCTGGCACTCGATGGTCGGTCGAGATGACCTGGTGCTGGTCGACCGCAACTGCCACAAGTCGGTGGTCCACGCGATCATCATGACCGGGGCCATCCCTTTGTACCTGTGCCCGGAGCGCAACGGGCTGGGGATCATCGGGCCGATCCCGCTGAGCGAATTCAGCCAGGCCTCGATTGCCGCCAAGATCAGCGCCAACCCCCTGGCCCGGGGCCGGCCGCCCAAGGTCAAGCTGGCGGTGGTGACCAACTCCACCTATGACGGCTTGTGCTACAACGCCGAGCTGATCAAGCAGGAACTGGGCAACAGTGTCGAGGTGTTGCATTTTGATGAGGCCTGGTATGCCTACGCGGCGTTTCACGAGTTCTTCCGCGGGCGTTACGCCATGGGCACTTCGCGCAGTGCCGACAGCCCGCTGGTGTTCAGCACTCACTCGACCCACAAGCTGCTGGCTGCCTTCAGCCAGGCGTCGATGATCCATGTGCAGGACGGCGGCGCCCGCCAGCTGGACCGCGACCGCTTCAACGAAGCCTTCATGATGCATATTTCCACCTCGCCGCAGTACAGCATCCTCGCCTCGCTGGATGTCTCTTCGGCGATGATGGAAGGCCCGGCCGGGCGCTCCTTGCTGCAGGAAATGTTCGATGAGGCGCTGAGCTTTCGCCGGGCCATGGCCAACCTGCGTGAGCACATGGCCGCTGATGACTGGTGGTTCAGCATCTGGCAGCCGCCGCTGGCGGACGGTGCACGGCGGCTCGCCACCGAAGACTGGCTGTTGCAGCCACAGGCCGACTGGCACGGTTTCGTTGATGTCAGTGACGATTACGTGCTGCTCGACCCGATCAAGGTCACCCTGGTGATGCCCGGGCTCAGTGCCGGCGGCGCCTTGAGCGAGCATGGCATCCCGGCCGCGGTGGTCAGCAAGTTTCTCTGGGAGCGCGGCCTGGTGGTGGAAAAGACCGGGCTCTACACCTTCCTGGTGTTGTTCTCGATGGGCATCACCAAGGGCAAATGGAGCACGCTGCTGACCGAGTTGCTCGAGTTCAAGCGCAACTACGATGCCAACACCCGCCTGCTCGAATGCCTGCCCTGCGTCGCCCAGCTCGATCCAGTGCGTTACCAGGGCCTGGGCTTGCGCGACCTGTGTGACCAGTTGCACGCCTGCTACCGCAGCAATGCCACGGCCAAGCAACTCAAGCGCCTGTTCACGCGTTTGCCGGAAGTGGTGATGAAACCTGCCGATGCCTATGACCGGATGGTGCGCGGGGAGGTCGAGGCGGTGCCGATCGAGCAGTTGCTCGGGCGCATCGCTGCGGTGATGCTGGTGCCCTATCCGCCGGGCATTCCGTTGATCATGCCGGGGGAGCGCTTTACCGAGGCGACCCGTTCGATCATCGACTACCTGGCCTTTGCTGCTGCCTTCGACAGCGGCTTTCCCGGTTTTGTCGCCGATGTCCATGGGTTGCAGCATGAAACCACAGCGCAGGGACGGGTCTATACCGTCGATTGCATCAAGGCCTGAGCGGGCTCAAGGAATACGGATGATTTCCACGCCACTCTGGACCAGCTCAAAACGGTCTTCACCCAGGTGGTTGACCCGGTCACCGATTGCCAGCTTGTAGGTGGTAATGGGCAGGGATGCGGCGCTTCCGTCGGCCTGCAGGGTGGCTTCCTGGAACTCATGAACGGGATAGATGCGGCCCTCGGCGTCCCGTGCATGAAACTGTCCGACCAGTACTGCTGTCATTTACCGTACAACCTCTGAAGAAATAAGTATCTGTCAGGCATAGACCACTGTTTTGCCTGGTAAGTTTTGCCTGTATGGAAAAAAACTTCAGGGCCGTGCCGGATCATCTATACCTACAACTCCCTTTGTTCATCACATCAGGAATTTGCCATGAGCCAGGTGTATTCAGTCGCCGTCGTCGTCGGCAGCTTGCGCAAGGAATCCCTCAACCGCAAAGTTGCCCGCGCGCTGGCCGAGCTTGCGCCATCCAGCCTCAAGCTGCACATCGTCGAAATTGGCGAGCTGGCCTTGTACAACGAGGATATCGACGTCAATCCGCCGCAGGCCTACAAAACGTTTCGCGAGCAGATTCGCGGCAGTGATGCGCTGCTGTTTGTCACCCCCGAGTACAACCGCTCGGTGCCGGGAGTGTTGAAGAATGCCATCGATGTGGGCTCGCGGCCCTATGGCCAGAGCGCCTGGAGTGGCAAGCCCGGGGCGGTGATCAGTGTGTCGCCGGGGGCGGTGGGCGGCTTTGGTGCCAACCACCACCTGCGCCAGTCGCTGGTGTTCCTTGATGTGCCGTGCATGCAGCAACCTGAAGCGTACATCGGTGGGGCGGGAACGCTGTTTGACGACAACGGCAAGCTGTCGGAGAAGCCCCGGCCGTTCCTGCAGACCTTTATCGACAAGTTTGCCGTATGGGTCGCGCGCCACCAGAATTGAGGCACTGCACCGGCCACCTTGTTCAAGGCTGGCCGGTGCAAAGGCAGGTTCAGCGCTGCTGTTGCCCTGCCAGGTTGGTCAGCGCCTCAATCAGGTTGCTCTCATTGCGCTTGAACTGTTGCTCAAGCAAGGTGATACGAGCGGCAGTCTGGTCGGGGTTGTCATCCGGATACAGGTCGTACAGCTCCAGTACCTCGGCCTCGTAGGCAGACTTGAGCGCCATGAAACGATCGGCGTGGCTCTCGCGCAGGTAATCCACCCAGAAGTCCCGCCCCCTGGCGAAGTCGAGAAAGGCCTGGCCGCCTTCGCCCTGGCGCACCTGGCTCAACGCAGCATCCAGTTCTCCGGGGCGAATGTTGGCGGCCGTTCGGTACAGCATGTTGCTCGGCGGCACCGGCAGGTCCAGCTCACGGGCCCATTGCAGGCGATAGGCCAGGCGCACTTCGGCTTCGTCGCGGCTACCGGCCTGTTCGCGGGCAGCGTTGTCCAGCGCCTCCAGTCGGTACAGGCGGCGGGTGAGGGCGTACAGGGAACTGCCCCGCTGTTCGTCGGCAACGCCCTGCAGCGATTGGCGAATGAACACCTGGATTTCCATCTGGTTGAATGCCAGGCGTATGCCGTCAGGGCAGGTGTCGCGCTGCCTGATCTGCTGCAGGGGTTCGGCACCCATGCCGTTGAGGACCAGGCGCAGTTCTGCGTCATTGGCGGCTACCTCGAGCACGCCCCAAACCCGTTCGGTAAGGCCGCTGCGACTACCAGCATCGCGATAGTCGGCGCTGTGCTCCAGATGGCCGACAACCCCCAGCAGGTCGCTGGCGTCTGCGCCCTCTTCGATCTGTTGCCAGATACCTCGGCGTGTCGCTCTGCGGTCTTCTGCACCGCTTAGCCAGACATCCGCAGCGGATTCGGCTTCTTCAGGGGAAGAGGGGGAAGAGGGGGAAGACTCGCTTGAATAGTGTCGCGCACGCTCCAGGGCACGGATGTCGGGGGGCAAGTCCATATAGAAGTCGTAAGCGCGATTGTAGCCTTCGGACAGATGAGCGGTGCGCATGGTTTCATCGGTCAGCGGGTTGCCGGTCAGGGAAATTTCAGTGTGATGTTCTTCAGTGCGTGGGTTGGCGAGAATATGCTCGGGCAATTCGCGCAACTGGTTGCCAATCAGTGATAAGCGTTGCATGGGTCCCGGCAGCAGCGTGTCCAGCCATTGCGGCCAGGCTTGCAGGCCGACATTGTTGAGGCTCAACTGCTCGATGTTACGCAAGGTAGAGGCATCGGTAATCTCGCCGATAACATTTGCGTCAAGTTGCAGCTCCGTCAGCCCTGGCATGAGTTGCAGCGTTGCCAGTGTTGACTGATCGATACTCAGGCCCTGATCGATCAGGCTCAGGTGTTCCAGCATCCGCAATTGCGGCAAAGCCGTGTTCAATCTGCCCAGCGGGGTGACATGCCCTTCGATGTGCAAACTGTCCAGGTAAGGAAAGTCACTGAGAAACCGATGCAATTCACTGGCGTTGGTGCCCACGCGCAGAAGGTGCAGCCTGCGCAGGCGATGATAGAAAAACGCCGGCAATCGTCTGGGGAAGTCGTTCAAGGCAATTGCCTCGAGACGCAAGGTTCCAACGTGGCCATGGGTTGGTTCGTGGCTCCATAAGTCGTGGACCAAGCGGCCCAGGCGGCGCCTGGAGGCAATCTGTTCATCGTGTAGCGGTGCGCCTGAGTGGGACGCCTCGGCCCACTGCGCAAAGGCTTCATCTAGCGCGGCGCGTTCCTGGGTCATGACATCCAGGATGTCGCGAAGATTCTCTGCAATGGTCAGTTCAAAGCTGAAACGCCTGCCTTCACCTTCACTCAGGCGCATGCGGATGAGTGTGTCTCGCGACAGCTCATTGCCGAGTAACGAAATTCGGGTGTGATGACCGCTGCCGACGGGGTTTTCCAACACGCTGGCGGGTACCGTGTTGATTTGGTTGTCGGCCAGCGATATTTCAGCTATGCCGTTCATGTTGGCGCTGTTGAGCCACCGTGGCCATCCGTAAAGTCTGGTGCGGTTCAGCCCCAGGTACTCCAGGTTAAAGCCGCTGAGGTCGATGTCGGTAAAAGTACTGAAGGCGTTGCCGCTTAGGTCCAGGCGTTGAAGCTGACTGAAACCCTGAAAGAGGTCGATTTGGTCCTGGCCGATGTATAGCCGGGTATCGATCAGACTCAGTTCGCGCAGTTGTGGGTAATGTTCCAGTGCAGTCTGGCCGACAAAGTAATGGCCGGGTTGGCCACGACTCTGGCCATAGACCAATGACCTCACCTGGGGAAAGCGCTCGAAGAACCGGCCGAGGCCGTTACTCTCGTTGTTCGGGTTGATGAACGGATCGACCGGCGTTTCGTCATAGTTCGCGTTCAACAGTTCCAGGCCCTGCACGCGCTGCTCGATGAAGTCGGGCAATTGCGCTGGGAAGTCGATCAGGTAAACGTCTGCCAGTTGCAACGGGGTGGTGGCTTGACTCAGGTCGGGCAGGTTGTTGGCGCGCCAGTGACGCCACAACGCCTCGGCGATGCGTGTGCGGCTGTTCATGCGCGCGGCGCTCAAGGGCGGCATCGAACTGGCGGCATCCGTCCAGCTGGAAAGGTGATCGCGCAGCCTCTGTTGCTCTACAAGCAGTTGATCCAGGCGCTGGTCGATGTCGGCACGGCTCCACTGCGCGTCGTAGAACATCTGCAGGATCTGCTCGGGAAAGGCGTGCTCGAATTCAAGCAGACGGATCTTGTCCAGCAGCGTCTCTTCGAGGATGAAGCCCGGCAGCCTGCCGCGTCCGCTCAAGGCAAAACCAAGCCTGCCATCGGCCAGGCGCATGGGGGAGCGGGCGCCGGGCTTGAGCGCTTGCATCTTCAGCACGGCTCTCAAGCTGTGCCGGGCCAGTAGCGGTTGCGACCGTACTGCCTGTTTGAGCGCTGCGTGCTGGCTGACGTCGGCAAAGCCCAGGGCGCTGCGTTGGGCGTCCGGCAGCGCGTGCAGGACTGCGGCATAAAGGTTGTCACGGCCATGCAATTGGCGTCCGTCGGCATCGTAGCTTTGGTAGGTGGTGCCATCGCTGACCAGGACCTTGCGAATCGGCGCATCGCTGTTGCCGATGCTGTCGAGTAGCGCCCCCTGGATTGAACCCTCGCGTACCTCCAGGCGCACGTCGGTGGACCAGCCGTGCAGGGTGCTCAGGGTATGCAGCACCAGGCGCTCGCTGTCGGGACTGCTGCCAGCGTCCAGATACAGCCCTTCATACGCACGATTCAGACGCAGCTTATGCTGGTAGGCACGGGCTTCTTCGCCAATTCGTACGGGAATGCGCGCATTGACACGCAATTGTTCAAGTTCTGCCGGGCTGGCGTGGCGCAGCAGTTCCTCGATCACCACCGTGGGCAGGCTGCTGAAGGCTTGCTGGATCTGCAGCACCGGGCCAGCGTCGGTTTTTTGCAGTGCCTGGTAGCGTTCATTGAACAGTCGGGGTTTGTGTGTTTTTACCTCAGTCGCCAGTTGTTGCTGTAACTGGCGTTTCGCTGTGGTGAAGTTGGGCTCGCCTGAACCCAGCGGGTGTTGCAGCAGTCCTTCGAGCTCTGGTTTGCTCATTTGCCGCATCAGCGCTTCGAGGGCGTCACCACCACCGAGCCTTACCTGCAGGGGGCGGGACAGCGCATTGCCACTCTGGCTGTGATACTGCGCAAGCACCTTACCCTGCTCATCGAGCACGGTCAGCGCTCGACCGTTCGGCCAGCCTGGCGCCTCGGCCAGTAGTTGCAGTTGCAGGGCCGGTTCGGCGCGCTGATCGCCGGCCTCCAGTAACTGGGTGAAGCGGTCAAGCTCATATTCCAGATGGAAGCGGTGTAGCGTGTCGCTGAACAGGGCGGGCGGGCGCAGGCCTTCGCTCAATGTGTGACGCAGTTGTGCCTGATGGGTTTCGCTGACGCGCATGATGGTGCTGGCGACTTCGTCGGAGAACTCGGCGCCGGCATGTCCGAGCCGTCGGAACAGGCGGATGCCTTCCCACTCAAGCGGCTGGTCGGTGACCTGTAGCCAGGCGCCCGCCTGGTTATGGCGCAAGGGCGGCTCGTAGGCGCTCACGCGCCGCGGGTGTTCGAGCCGATACGGCATGTTGCCTGCAGGCGGCTTGACCGCGTAGGTGCGGCCTTCGAGCACCAGCCATTGTCGCCCTTGGTAGTCGTAGAGCCCGGAGGCATTGGGTTGCAACTCGGCGGGTAGCCTGATGTGTTGGGCGAATGGCTGCAGGTCGGGCTTCCACAGGCGCGTACTGCCATCGGCCAGTTGCACGCTCTGCATCTGCCTGACCAGCTCAGGGGCTTGTACCGCAGCGCCGCCCCCTGCCGCCGAGAGGCCTCCCAGGGCGGCAATCATTGCCAGGTTTTCGACCACATCCATCAGGTAGCCCCAGGCTTGCTGGCTCTCGCCCCTGGCCAGGCTCTCGATGCTTTCATAGACTTCGTTGCACAGTTGTACGGCGGTGACGGCCAGCATCACCTCGCCGAGCACCGGCACCACGAACGCGGCAATATTCAGCACGTTGAATGTGGTCTGGACAAAGTACAGCAGCTTGTCTTGCAGCGACTTGTGGTCCTCGGCGGCCGTGGGTACGCCGTGAAACAGCGCATCATCCTTGAGCTGGGCAATTTTTTGCTGGTTCAGCGCATTGAGCAGGTTGACGAAGAACGTGCCTTCGCGCAGGTGCAGGCTGGCGTTGCTGTCGAGTTTTTCTTCGTAATAGCCAGCGGCACTGTTCCAGACTTTGGGGTAGAAGGCCTGGCGCAGGCGAGCAAAAAGCTGAGCCCGGTGGCGTGCAGGAATGAATCGGGCAAAAAACTGCTGATAACCCGGCTTCAGAAGACTTTCGCGCAGGGACGCGAAAAAGTGCGCAAGCGAAGGGTATTCCCTGAGTGGGTCGTAAGGATCATCGGGAATGTAAACCACGACCTTTTCGCTGTGCTGGCTGGCACTGCGGTCTTTTCCGAAGACAACGATGGCGCTGAGTTCGACATCCCAGAGTTTGAGAAAGTTACGGGTTATCGTTACACCGTCCAGTGTTGCCGGTTTGTTTCGAGCGATATCCAGCAATACGCCATGCATCTGCGGGCTGATGGTTTTTCTCAACCGCGCAATGTGCGTGTGCAGGAGGAACGTCGATTGCTCGAGCTGTTTGAAGTCGGCGCGCACGTTGGCGCTGGCGGCGTCGGCAGCGTCACCCGTAGCGGACACCGGGTTGAGTACGCGCTGTATCAACTGTTGGTAGGTACCGCCCAGGTCAAGTTCGCGGCATAGGGCGGCAAACTGTTCAGGAACGATATTCAGCGACGACTCGTCGGGGTAGCGCCCGGGCCGGTTGAGTGCCGGGTCGGAGTAATAAATGCGCGAGGCGATCGATGTTCGCCCGCGATCGTCAGTCATGGCGCCCGGCACGGCTTCCCAGGCTTCGAAGTTCTGCAGGGCACAGGCCAGCAGCGACTGGGTGGCGGCTTTGATCGCGGCGCCAGCCTTGACCGCCGGATCCTGCGACAACGTCAGGAATGAGCCGTCGATGACCACGCGCCGGGCATGGAACAGATAACTGTTGCGCACATCGACATCCAGGCCGAATCGCTCCTGCAGCTTGGCTTTCAACAAGGGTTCGGCGTAGGTCTCGATGGCCGGGAGGGCGGCAAGTATCTCGTGGACCCGCTGCTCGTAGCGGCGATGGCGGATATACACCCTTTGCAGCTGTTCCAGTGTCTGCGCATCGGTATGCCGTGCATCAGCCAGCCAGGGCAATGTTCGCACGTCTACCTTGCGCAGCGCAGCATGAGTGGCGGCGGGGGCGCTGATAAGCCAAGCGGGTAGCTTGCTTGAGATGGGTGTGAGATCGGTTGGTCGGGTGGGGGAACTGAGGTCAACAGACATGAATTAAAACCTTCTTCCTTGAGGTGTAGGCATTGAGCGTACGGTGTAAAGCTCAAGGGAAAAAGTTTGAATGTTGGTTGGGAAAGTCGGTGAAAAGATCGTGATTTTGCGGCAATAACGACTATATCTAACACCTTCTGTCATTTGCCCGGGGCGGCACGAACAAACAGGCAGGTCAAGTTGGGTAACTTGTCCTGCCTGTTCAGATTGCTGGGTCAATCAGCTGTGCAACGTGCTTACACGGCTTGCGGCATTTCCCCACGAGCCAGGCGCTTGTTGATATCAGCGATCACCTCTGGCAGTTCGTTGATGGTGTCGATCAGGTAGTGCGGGCGCGAGCCTGCGAACAACGCATGAATGCGCTTGCGCTCGCTGTCGAGGGTGTCCGAGGCCAGGGCGCGGTAGCCTTCGTAGGTCAGGCCCAGGGCGTTGCCCGAGCACACCAGCGCTACCGTCCACATGCCGGCGCGCCGGCCTTCGAGGATGCCTGGCACGGTGTCGTCGACCTTGACGCAGGCGGCGACATCATCGATGCCCAGGGCAATCACGTTGGCCAGGGCCTGGGCCGGCCAGGGGCGGCCATTCGGGGTTTCGTCGGTGGCCACCACGTGATCGGCGACGTAGCCGTTCTGCGCGGCCAGTGCCACCACCTTGTCCATCACCACTTTCGGATAGCCCGAGCACGAGCCGATCTTCAGACCGTCTTGGCGCAGCCCGGTGAGGGTGTCGAGGGCGCCGGGGATCAGCGCCGAGTGCACGGCGATCTTCTCGATCTGCAGTGGCATGAAGCGCTCATAGATGGCGGTGACGTCCGCGTCGGTCGGCGTGCGGCCGAACACCTTGCGGTAGCGCTCGGCGATCAGCGGCTGGTCACACAGGGTGCGGATATGGTCCCACTTGCCCATGCCCATCGGCCCGCGGGCTTCCTCGATAGACACTTCGACGTCGAACTCGGCGAACGCCTCGACAAAGATCTGGGTTGGGGCAAAGGAGCCAAAATCGACCACGGTGCCGGCCCAGTCGAGGATCGCGGCTTGCAATTGCGTCGGGTTGTTGTAGTTCATGTTCAGGGTTCCTTGAGCGGGTGGTTGCGCTGATCGGGTAAAAAGGCTTCGGGGTATCAGATGTCCAGCACTTCCATTTCCCGCAGCACCTGAGCCACGGCATCGACCGCGGCCTGCATGCCGTCCGGGCCGACGCAGCCGATGCAGCCGACGCGGAAGGTTTCGACCTGGGTCAACTTGCCCGGGTAGAGGATGAAACCCTTGGCCTTGACCCGCTCGTAGAAGTCCTTGAACTGGTAGCGCGGATCGTTCGGGGCATGGAAGGTGACGATGATCGGCGCCTGAATCTCGGCGGGCAGGAAGCTGCGCAGGCCAATGGCGGCCATGCCGTCGAGCAGGGTCTTGCAGTTGCTGGCATAGCGCTGGTGGCGGGCGGGCAGGCCGCCTTGTTCGTTGTACTGCAGCAAGGCCTCGTGCAGCGCCGCCACCACATGGGTTGGCGGGGTGAAGCGCCACTGGCCGGTCTTGGCCATGTAGGCGTGCTGGTCATGCAGGTCCATGGCCAGCGACGGCGAGTTGCCTTCGGCGGCGGCCAGCGACTGTTTGTTGGCAAAGACGAAGCCCATGCCAGGCACGCCTTCCAGGCATTTACCGGAGGCGGCGATGAGGGCATCGAACGGCACCTGGCGGGCATCGATCGGCAAGGCGCCGAACGAGCTCATGGCATCGATGATCAGGCGTTTGCCGTGGCCGGCGATAACCGCGGCAATCTCGGCCAGCGGGTTGAGAATGCCGGTGCTGGTTTCGCAGTGAATCAGTGCCACGTGGGTAATGCTGCTGTCGGCGCTCAGCAGACGGTCGACGTCAGCGGCAGTGGTCGGCTGGTCTTCGGCGGTTTCGAAGGTGCTGCAGGCGCGGCCCAGCACCTTGCAGATTTTTGCCAGGCGCTGGCCGTAGGCGCCGTTGATCAGTACCAGGACCTTGCCGTCGCGGGGCACCAGGGTGCCGATGGCCGCTTCCACGGCAAAGGTGCCGCTGCCTTGCAGGGGCACGCAATGGTGGCTGTCGGCACCGTTGACGATGGCCAGCAGTTGCTCGCAGAGGCTGGCGGTGAGCTGGTTGAAGTCGCGGTCCCATGAACCCCAGTCGACCATCATCGCTTGGCGGGTACGGGCCGAGGTGCTCAGGGGGCCAGGGGTCAGCAGGATAGGGGCGTTACTCATTCCGGTAGTCCTCGCAAGCGGTGGGCTGAATCTACGGGGCCTACGTTGCAATTCCGTGCCTTATCAATCAAATTGTTTGTTGTTATGCCAGCCATAAGTCAGGCCGATAGATATGAACCTGTTCCAGCTCCGCGCCTTCGATGCCGTGGCCCGTGAGGGCAGTTTTACCCGCGCCGCCGCCCGTCTGTTCATCAGCCAGCCGGCGGTGACCGGGCATGTCAAGGCGCTTGAGGAGCACTACCAGATCACCTTGCTGCGCCGCACGGCGCGACGTGTCGAGCTGACCGAGGAGGGCATTCGCCTGGCGGCGATCACCCGCGCGATGTTTGGCCTTGCCGAAGAAGCCCAGGCGATGCTCGAGGCCAACCGCCAGTTGCTCACCGGGCGCCTGGAAGTGGCCGCCGACGGCCCGCACCGGGTCATGCCGATGCTCGCGCAGCTGCGCGCGCGGTATCCGGGGATCACCGTCAACCTGCGTCTGGGCAACGCCCAGGAAACCCTGGCGGCGCTGCTCAGCGAGCATGCCGATGTCGCGGTGATGACCGAGGTCGAGTCGCGCAAGGGCCTGCACCTGCAAAGCCTGGGCGATTCACGGATCTGCGCCTTGCTGCCGGCCGGGCATGCCTGGGCGGCCAGCGCCGAGGAATTGCCCCTTGGCGAGCTGGACCGGCAGATCATGGTACTGCGCGAACCCAGTTCGATTACCCGCCGCACCTTCGATCAGGCCTGCCGCGATGCCCAGGTGCAGCCGCGCGTGCTGCTGGAGCTCGACAGCCGCGAGGCGGTGACTGAAGCGGTAGCGGCCGAGCTGGGCATCGGTATCGTTTCGTCGCTGGAGATCAGCCATGACCCGCGGGTGGTGGCGCGGCCCATCGGCGCAGCGGGGCTGATCAACCAGCACATGATCGGCTGCCTGGAGCGACGCCGCGAACTGCGCCTGATCCAGGCGTTTCTCAGCCTGGCGGCAGCGGTATGAGGCGGGGCTGGTTTTTTCCCGGCGGGCCCCTAAGATGGCGGGCAAACACTACAGGCAAGGCGAACGACTGCTGATGGCGGAGAAAGACACCATCTCCATGCAACTGGTGCGCGAGGCGCTGCTGCAAAGCTGCGCCCCCGGCGCCGCGAGCCAGGCCCTGCTCAGTCGTGTGGGGATCGACCCTGAACAGTTGCAGCAGGCCGATGCGCGGGTGCCCGCCGGGGCCTACGCGCAGCTCTGGCGGCTGCTGGCTCGTCGTTGCCACGATGAGTTCTTCTGCATGGACCCGCGTGGCCTGCGCACGGGCAGCCTGGCCTTTGTGTGCCGCTCGTCCATGGCCCAGCCGACGTTGGGCGCCGGGCTTGAAAGCGCCCTGGCGTTTCTCGGGCTGATGCTCGAGCACCTGCAGCCGGCGCTGGTGCGCCAGCAAAGCCTGGCGGAGATCGTCATCGGCGAGCCCCGGGATGAGCCGCGCCGGGCCTTCACCTACTTCACCTTCTGGATGATTGTGCATGGCGTCGCCTGCTGGCTGGCCGGGCGGCGCATCCCGATCCTGGCCATTGAGCTGCGGTGCGCCGAGCCGCCGTTTTGCGACGATTACCGGGTGATGTTCTCGGAGAACCTGCAGTTTGACCGGCCACGCACGCGGATGATCTTTGCCGCCGATTGCCTGGACCTGCCGCTCAAGCGCACGCCTGAAGAGTTGCAGCGCTTTCTGGCCGAGGCGCCGGCCAATATTCTGGTCAAGTACCGCGATCCGTCGAGCCTGGCGCGGCGGATCAAGGAATCGCTGCGCCAGCTTCCCGCCGGTGATTGGCCGGAAACCGAGGCCCAGGCCCAGCAACTGTGCATATCGGCCTCGACCCTGCGTCGACGCCTGGCTGAGGAGGGCGCCACCTACCAGGGCCTCAAGGACAGTGTACGCAAGGAGCTGGCAATCGCCTGGCTGGCCCAGGAGCAGATAAGCTTCGCCGAAATCGCCGAGCGCCTGGGGTTTGCTGACAGCAGCTCGTTCTACAAGGCCTTTCGCAAGTGGTATGGCTGCAATCCGGGCCATTATCGGGCATTGATCGGCCAGGGTGAAACGCCTCTCGCTGCCAGTGATGGTTAAGCGTTTCTAGGCTGGAGGATTGCCATTCCCCCAGGACCTTGAACGTGCCTAACCCTGCCGCCCGATCCCCAGCCACACCGGCTGCGATCACCCAGCCCGGGGTGACCGATGAATTCATCGGTCATATCCTGCCTGACTGGCTTAGAACCGCCTCCGTCGAGCAGATCAATGATTTGCGCGATGATTTCGCAAGGCTTCGGCACAGCCAGCAAGCCGTCCACGCAACCCTGGATGAACTCCAGGCGATTGATGCTTTCGCCCAGCCGTTGCTGGCAGACGCACTGCACGACAAGCTCAACTACCAGGGCAATCTCGATAGCGACCAGTGGCGTGAAGTACTGCGCGACTTCAAGCCTAGCCAGGGTATCGGGCTGCCTAGTGATGATACGATTCTGCTCACCCAGCCCTTGATGCAACGCCTGCTGCAAGGTTTTGGCGCTCGCCAGACAGCCGCCAGCAGCTACTATGCCGGGACAGCGATCGTCACTGCGGGCGAACTCGAGACAGTTTTGCTCGATGCGCCCGAAAAAGTGGCCAGCGTCTGCCGTGAGTTGGATGTGGGCAGGCGTTTCCAGCAGCATCTGGAGGATGTCTTCGCGCCGGCTGAGCAGGACCTGGCCGAGGAAAAGCGCCTGGCCCTGCAAGTGGCTGCGCGCCTCGCTCATTTGCGCGGGCAGATCGATGCGCTGGCCTACCAGATGCTCGAGCAAGTCGTCTCGGGCGCATCCCAGGTCAGCCATGGCGGGTTGGAAGTACGTATTTATCAACTGAGTGCGCTGAACTGCCAGGTCAGTGGCGCGGTGGTATTCGAAGTGCGCGGCGAACCGCCGCAAGGGGCTTTGCGCTGGACCGAGGCCAGCCTGATTCGCGGGTTGTTGGTGTATTTGCCGACCGATCGGCAGCAGCCTTTGCGCAGTTACCGCTCCTGGTTTGCCTTCAACGTGGCACTGGCTGAGTCGCTCAAGGGGTCCGAGTCGTATCGCGCCTACTTCAGTGCGCTGATCGGTTTGCAGCAACGTGCCGGTTTTGCCCTGTTGCTGGCAACCAGAATCACCGACTCAAGCGTTGACCTGGACCTGGCGGGCACGCTCCTGCGTGGTGATCTGTTCACCGGTCTCTGTCAATTGCAACTGGCACGGATCAAAGCCGATGCCCGGGTACTGGCGGTGCCGACCGCCGATGTCGACAGTGCGGCGACCCGAGCGTGGCGTTCTGATCTGGCTGCGGCCGGTTGGACGGCACTCAACCTGGTCGGCCTGTTCGTTCCCGCTGTGGGTGGGTTGTTGCTCGGGCATCTTGCACTGCAGACCTTGAGCGAGGTGTTCGAAGGGGCCGAAGACTGGCTGCGCGGGCATCGCGGCGAAGCACTCGAGCATCTGCTCGGTGTTGCCCAGACTGTGGCGGTGACGGTAGCGCTGGGGGCGGGTATCCATAGTGTCGGCAGAGCGTTCAAGCGCAGCGATTTTGTCCAGTCACTGTTACCGGTCACCCTCGAAAGCAATCAGCCGCGCTTATGGCGCCGGGATCTGCGCCTTTACCAGCTGGGGCGCATTCCCGCCGGCTCGCGCTTGACCGATAGCGGCCTGCACCTGGCCGACGGGCGCAGTTACCTGCCGCTACGCGGGGCGGTCTACGAAGTCCGTCGGGTACCGCAGCAAGGTCCGTGGCGCCTGGTTCATCAGCAACGTGCCGGCGCGTACGGGCCGGTCGTCGAGTTCAACGGCGAACGCGCCTGGCGCTTGCGTGATGAGTGGCCGCTGGCCTGGCAGGGCCAGTCGCATCTGCTCGAACGCCTGTGGCCCGCTGCCGGGCTGATGAGCGTGAGCGAGGTGAGTGCGCTGTTGCAGGTGGCGGCTATCGATGAAGATGAGCTGCGCGGGTTACTGGTGGAAAACCGCCGGATGCCGATAGGCCTGCGCGACACCCTTGAGCGCTTCGCCCAGCACCAGCACGGCGTGTCGCTTTCTACACGGTACTTGCCTGACGACCCGCTGCTGGCAACGCTCCAGCGGGACTTCCCCACCTTACCCGACGCCTATGGCCTGGCCTTGCTTGCACAGGCCAGCGATGAAGCGCGCGCACTGCTGGCAGCCGAGGCGCGCGTACCCCTGGGGCTGGCGGAACAAGCGCGGATGCTGGCTCGGGTGGCGCAGCTGACTCGCGCCCGTGAAGGTCTATATCTTGGCTACGGCGGTTCGCTGGACAGCGCTCACCTGGTGTTCTATGCACTCCGGCGTTTGCCGGGGTGGCCGCAAGAGGTGAACCTGGCGTTGCATGACCGCTTTCCCTACAGCCGTTTGCTCGACCGGCTGAAGCCCGAAGACAGCCCTGGGCTGCTCAGGGTCATCGTCCACCAGCAAGGCGTTTACCAGCTCTACGGCGATCAGCCAGATGGCGCTGAGGACGTCGAACTGAGCGGGGGATTGCTACAGGTGATTGCCGCTTCGTTGAATGATGCCCAGCGTGAAGGCCTGGGATGGCAAGGGCCGCATGCGCTTGGGCAAATGCGCGCGGACCTGATTGCCCAGCTGCCGGTCGCTGCCAGCGAACTGGAAGGGGTTCTGGGCCTGGTGCCGATCCGGCGCTGGTTCAACCCGGGACATCGCCTGGCAGATGGCCGCGTAGGGTATCTGCTGAGTGGCCGAGGGGCTGCGCAGGCGATGGCGCAAAGCATCAACAACCGCTTGTGTGCCTTGTTTCCCGGCCTTGATGCCGAGCAGCGCGAAGCCTTTATCGCCCGTCTGCGCGAAAGTGGCTCTTCAGTGCTGCTGGCGTTGCAGCGGCTCGAGCAGGAGTATCAGGTGCTCGATCAGACGCTGAGCACCTGGGAGGCCGTAGCGCCTGCGCAAGCCAGTGGTAGCGCTACGGTGTTGTTGTCGCCACGTAATCGCGTGGCCGAAGCGCTGCGCCACTGCTGGCGTCGTCAAAGCGAGCCGATCATTGACGCGAACGGGATTCTCCAGGGTTATCGCCTGAGCATTGTTGGCCGGCATATCCCGACCTTTCCCAATCTGCCGGGCGAGATCAGCTTTGCTCATGTGGTCGATGTGGTCATGGTCGGCATGCGTATGCGCAGGCTGCCTGCGTCGTTTTTCCGGGCGTTTTCGAACACTCGCTGGCTGAACCTGAGCAACAACTTTTTTGACCAGTTGCCGTCCGGACTTGAGCACATGTCGGCGTTGCGCACCCTCAGGCTGGAACATAACCACATCGCCCTGCAGGCCATGGATGTCGATGCACTGGCCCGGTTGAACCAACTGCGCATGCTGGTGCTGGACAACAACCCGCTGCGGCGCAACCTCAACCTGCGGCCCTTGCACCGTTTGCGCGAACTGAGCTTGCGCAACACCGGCATGCAAGCCTTGCCGCGCGGGTTGCTCAGCCGACCGTTCCTGGAGCAGGCCGACTTGCGCAACAATCTGATCGCCACCTTGCCCGAGCGCTTTTTCCATACCCCTGGGGTGATCCGTGACGCCATTTACTTGCAGGGCAATCCCCTGGCACAGGCGACCTGGCAACGCCTGGCCGAGCTCGATGGCATGCAGTTGCCAGAAGAGGATGAGCACGAGTTGCCGGTCGATGCTCGTGCGTTTTGGCTGGCCACCCTGGATGAGCGGGTGTACGAAGTGCGTGCAGGGCAATGGGATGATCTCGCACGGTCAGAGGACAGCGCAGGTTTTCTGCGTCTGCTCGGCGAGCTGACCGGCACTGCAGACTACCGGATGAACCGCGAGGACCTGAGCCGGCGGGTCTGGGCCCTTGTCGAAGAGGCGGTAGACAGCCAGACACTGCGTTCGACTCTGTTCAAGCTGGCCTCGGCACCGAGGACCTGCGTCGACAGCGTTTCGGATTGCTTCAGTAACCTCGAAGTGGGTTACTTCTTGTGGCAAGCCGAGCAGCAGCCTGGCTCGGAGAACCAGGCCAGCCGCTTGCTTGGGGTGGCCAGGCGCTTGTTTCGCCTTGAGCGTGTCGAGCAGGTTGCCCGGGAGGATATCCATGCGCGTCAGGCCAGCGGCCTGGGCGTCGACGAGGTGGAGGTCAGCCTGGCCTATCGGGTTGGTCTGGCCGAGCCCCTGGACCTGCCCGGCCAGCCACGTTACATGCAGTTTGGCGGGGTGGCGGGGGTAACCTCGCGTCAGCTCGACGACGCGGCCAGGACAGTACGCACAGCTGAAGCCGGAGATGAACTGCTGGACTTCATCGCTTCCCGGGATTTTTGGGTCAATTACCTGCGTGACACTTATCCGCAATCGTTCGCGGAGGTTGAAGAGCCCTTCGTCGATCGGCTGCAGGAACTGACCGACATGGCGGGGGACGACGACGCTGCTGTGGATGTGCTGGCGGTCGAGCGCGCCGAGAAGGTACAGGCCTTGATTGTGGCGTTGACCAAGCCCTTGCTTGTCACAAAAGCCGAGAGTTAGTGGTCGCGTCAGGGCCAGCGGCCAAACCAGTCATCCACTTTGACAGCTTTGGCCATTGTCCCGCGCCAGCTCTGGCGCGACTATCTTCAGACCAATCGTTTTATTCCAACAATAACAAACGAGGAGTCTGGCGATGCGTGATTACCGCGCCGCGGCGCAAGGGTTCGACTACCTGCACACCGCTGCGGCTGCCCTGCAGGGCAACCTTGAGGCACTCAATGCCTGCGTCGAGTGCTGCGACCGGCATGTCGGCGGCAATCGTATTGCCCTGAACTGGGAAGGCCGCGACGGCAGCAGCGCGCGCTACAGCTTCGAGCAACTGCAACATTCTGCCGCGCGCCTGGCCAATGTGCTCAGGGCCCAGGGTGTGGGCGTCGGCGACCGGGTTGCCGGGTTGATGCCGCGTACGGCCGAGCTGCTGATCACGGTACTGGCCACCTGGCGCCTGGGGGCGGTGTATCAGCCGCTGTTTACCGCATTCGGGCCCAAGGCCATCGAGCACCGGCTGGAGCAGTCCGCAGCCAAGGTAGTCGTCACTGAACCGCATAATCGCAGCAAGCTCGACGACGTGCATAGCTGCCCGACGGTCATCTGCGTGGGCGCTGCGCCAGGCTCCGGCGATATCGACTTTCACAGCGCACTGGCGCTGGCCAGTGATCACTGCGAGCCGGTGCTGCTGGGGGCCGAGGCACCGTTCCTGCTGATGTTCACCTCCGGCACCACCGGCCCGGCCAAGCCGCTGGAAGTGCCGCTGCGGGCCATCGTCGCCTTCCAGGGCTACATGCGCGATGCCATCGACCTGCGCCCTGAAGACAGCTTCTGGAACCTCGCCGATCCGGGCTGGGCCTACGGGCTTTATTACGCCGTGACCGGTCCGCTTGCCCTGGGCCATGCCACCACGTTTTTCGATGGGCCGTTCAGCGTCGAGAGCACCTGCCGGGTCATCAACAAGTACGCCATCAGCAACCTGGCCGGCTCGCCGACGGCCTACCGCCTGCTGATCGCCGCTGGTAGCGAGTTCAGCGCGCCGATCAAGGGCCGCCTGCGGGTGCTCAGCAGCGCCGGCGAGCCACTTAACCCGCAGGTGATCCGCTGGTTTGCCGACGAGCTGGGCGTGACCATTCACGACCATTACGGGCAGACCGAACTGGGCATGGTCCTGTGCAACCACCATGGGCTGCAGCACCCGGTGCACCTGGGCTCTGCCGGCTTCGCCATCCCCGGTCACCGCATCGTCGTGCTCGATGAACAACACAACGAACTGCCGCCGGGGCAGCCGGGCATTCTCGCTGTCGACCGCGAGCAGTCGCCGCTGTGCTGGTTTGCCGGCTACCAGGGTTTGCCGACCAAGGCGTTCGTCGGCAAGTACTACCTGAGCGGCGACACCGTCGAGCTCAACGACGACGGCAGCATCAGCTTTGTCGGCCGCAGCGATGACGTGATCACCACCTCCGGCTACCGGGTCGGCCCGTTCGATGTCGAGAGCGCGCTGATCGAACACCCGGCGGTGATCGAAGCCGCGGTGGTGGGCAAGCCGGACCCGGAGCGGACCGAGCTGATCAAGGCATTCGTGGTGCTGGCCAAAGGCCAAGAGCCGAGCGAAGCACTGGCCGAGGCCCTCAAGCAGCACGTGCGTCAGCGCCTGTATGCCCACGCCTACCCACGGGAAATCGAATTTGTCAGCGAGCTGCCCAAGACGCCGAGCGGCAAGCTGCAACGTTTCATCCTGCGCAACCAGGAAATAGCCAAACAACAGGCCGCGCTGGCGTCGACCGCCAGCGCCTGAGGAACCAACATCATGCAGATTGCCAATAACAACTTCATCGTCAGCGGCGCCGCTTCCGGGCTAGGCGCTGCCACCGCGCAGATGCTCATCGAGGCCGGTGCCCAGGTCATGCTGGTTGACCTCAATGCCGAAGCGGTCGCCGCCAAAGCCCGCGAGCTGGGCTCCAGGGCGCACTTCGCGGTGGCCGACATCAGCCAGGAAGCCGCCGCCCAGGCCGCGATCGATGCGGCGGTTGCCGCCTTCGGCAAAATCCACGGGCTGATCAACTGCGCCGGTATCGTCGGCGCCGAGAAGGTCCTGGGCAAGAACGGCCCGCATGGCCTGGAAAGCTTCAGCCGGGTGATCAACGTCAACCTGATCGGCAGCTTCAACCTGCTGCGCCTGGCCGCTGCGGCCATGGCCGAAGGCGAGGCGGGCGCTGACGGTGAACGCGGGGTGATCATCAACACCGCCTCGATTGCCGCCTATGACGGCCAGATCGGCCAGGCCGCCTATGCCGCCTCCAAGGGCGCGATTGCCAGCCTGACCTTGCCGGCGGCCCGTGAGCTGGCGCGCTTCGGCATCCGCGTGATGACCATCGCCCCGGGCATTTTCGAAACCCCGATGATGGCCGGTATGACCCAGGAAGTGCGCGACTCGCTGGCCGCCGGCGTGCCGTTCCCGCCACGCCTGGGGCGCCCGCAGGAGTACGCCGCGCTGGCCCGCCACATCATTGAAAACAGCATGCTCAACGGTGAGGTGATCCGTCTCGACGGCGCCTTGCGCATGGCCGCCAAGTAATTTCAGGAGCACTCAAACATGACCCTCGCCAATGATCCGATCGTAATCGTCAGCGCCGTGCGCACGCCCATGGGCGGCCTGCAGGGCGAGCTGAAAAGCCTCACCGCACCGCAACTGGGCGCTGCCGCCATTCGCGCCGCCGTCGAGCGCGCAGGTGTTGCCCCCGACAGCGTCGAACAAGTGCTGTTCGGCTGCGTGCTGCCGGCAGGCCTGGGCCAGGCCCCGGCGCGCCAGGCGGCGTTGGGCGCCGGCCTGAACAAGGGCACCACCTGCACCACCCTCAACAAGATGTGCGGCTCGGGCATGCAGGCGGCGATCATGGCCCACGACCTGCTGCTGGCCGGCAGCGCCGAGGTGGTGGTGGCCGGCGGCATGGAGAGCATGTCCAACGCCCCTTACCTGCTGGACAAAGCCCGCAGCGGTTATCGCATGGGCCATGGCAAGATCATCGACCACATGTTCTTCGACGGTCTGGAAGACGCCTACGACAAGGGCCGGCTGATGGGCACCTTTGCCGAGGACTGCGCCGAAAGCAATGGCTTTACCCGCCAGCAGCAGGACGATTTCGCCATCGCCTCGCTGACCCGTGCCCAGCAAGCGATCAAGGACGGCAGCTTCGCCAGCGAGATCGTCCCGGTCGAAGTGACCGAGGGCAAGACCCAGCGCCTGGTCAGCGACGACGAGCAGCCGCCCAAGGCCCGTCTGGACAAGATCCCACAGCTCAAGCCGGCCTTTCGCGAAGGCGGCACGGTGACTGCGGCCAACTCCAGCTCCATCTCCGATGGCGCGGCGGCGCTGGTGCTGATGCGCCGCTCCCAGGCCGAGAAGCAAGGCTTGAAACCGCTGGCGGTGATCCATGGCCACGCGGCGTTCGCCGACACCCCGGCGCTGTTCCCCAGCGCCCCGATCGGCGCTATCGACAAACTGATCAAACGCACCGGCTGGAACCTGGCTGAGGTCGATCTGTTCGAAATCAACGAAGCCTTTGCCGTGGTCACCCTGGCGGCGATGAAGCACCTGGACCTGCCCCACGACAAGGTCAACGTGCATGGCGGCGCCTGCGCCCTGGGCCACCCGATCGGCGCTTCCGGCGCGCGCATCCTGGTCACCTTGCTGGCGGCCCTGCGCCAGAAAGGCCTGCATCGCGGCATTGCCGCCATCTGCATCGGCGGCGGTGAAGCCACGGCCATGGCCGTCGAGTGTCTGTACTGAGGTGCACCATGCTAATCAATGACGAACAACAGCAAATCAGCGACGCGGTGCGTCAGTTCGCCCAGGAGCGCCTGCGCCCGTTTGCCGAGCAGTGGGACCGCGAGCACCGCTTCCCCAAAGAAGCCATCCAGGAGATGGCCGAACTGGGCCTGTTCGGCATGCTGGTGCCGGAACAGTGGGGCGGCAGCGATACCGGCTACGTGGCCTACGCCATGGCCCTGGAAGAAATTGCCGCAGGCGATGGCGCCTGCTCGACGATCATGAGCGTGCACAACTCGGTGGGTTGCGTGCCGATTCTCAAGTTCGGCAGCGAGCAGCAGAAGCAGCAGTTCCTCACCCCGCTGGCCAGCGGCGCCATGCTTGGCGCCTTCGCCCTGACCGAGCCGCAAGCCGGCTCCGATGCCAGCAGCCTGAAGACTCGCGCCCGCCGCGATGGCGATCACTACGTGCTCAACGGCTGCAAGCAGTTCATCACCTCCGGGCAGAACGCCGGGGTGGTGATAGTGTTTGCGGTAACCGACCCCGAGGCCGGCAAGCGCGGCATCAGTGCCTTCATCGTGCCCACCGACTCGCCGGGTTACCAGGTGGCACGGGTTGAGGACAAACTCGGCCAGCACGCCTCCGACACCTGCCAGATCGTCTTTGAAAATCTGCGCGTGCCGGTGGCCAACCGCCTCGGCGAGGAGGGCGAAGGCTACAAGATCGCCCTGGCCAACCTTGAAGGCGGGCGTATCGGCATTGCTTCGCAGTCGGTGGGCATGGCCCGCGCCGCTTTCGAAGTGGCCCGTGACTATGCGCGCGAGCGCGAAAGCTTCGGCAAGCCATTGATCGAACACCAGGCCGTGGCTTTTCGTCTGGCTGACATGGCCACCCGCGTTGCCGTGGCCCGGCAGATGGTGCTGCATGCCGCGGCGCTGCGCGATGCCGGGCGTCCGGCGCTGGTCGAAGCGTCGATGGCCAAGCTTTTCGCCTCGGAAATGGCCGAAAAGGTCTGTTCGGATGCCTTGCAGACCCTTGGCGGTTATGGCTATCTGAGCGACTTTCCGCTGGAGCGCATCTACCGCGATGTGCGGGTCTGCCAGATCTACGAAGGCACCAGCGATATTCAGCGCATGGTCATTGCGCGCAATCTTTGAAGGGAGCAGCTTGCATGTCATTTGAAACCATTCTGTTGGACATCCACGGTAAGGTCGGCCTGATCACCCTCAACCGACCGCAGGCGCTCAATGCCCTGAACGCGCAGATCGTCGGCGAGATCAACCAGGCCCTGGACCAGCTCGAAGCCGACCCGAACATCGGTTGCGTGGTGCTGACAGGCTCCGCCAAGGCCTTCGCCGCTGGCGCCGACATCAAGGAAATGGCCGACCTGCGCTACCCGCAGATCTACGTCGATGACCTGTTCAGCGACGCAGACCGCATTGCCAACCGGCGCAAGCCGATCATTGCCGCGGTGTCGGGTTTTGCCCTGGGCGGCGGCTGCGAGCTGGCGATGATGTGCGACTTCATCCTCGCCGCCGACAACGCCAAGTTCGGCCAGCCGGAAATCAATCTCGGTGTGCTGCCGGGCATGGGCGGTACCCAGCGCCTGACCCGCGCCGTGGGCAAGGCCAAGGCCATGGAACTGTGCCTGAGCGGGCGTCTGATGGGCGCCGAGGAAGCCGAGCGTGCCGGACTGGTGGCGCGTGTGGTGCCGCAAGCCGAGCTGCTGGAAGAAGCGCTGAAGGTGGCGGCGACCATCGCCAGCAAGTCGATCCCGATGACCATGATGGTCAAGGAAAGCGTTAACCGCGCGTTCGAGGTCAACCTGGCCGAGGGCGTGCGCTTCGAGCGCCGGGTATTCCATGCAGCCTTCGCCACCGAAGACCAGAAGGAAGGCATGGCGGCGTTCATCGCCAAACGTGAGGCGCAGTTCAAGGATCGCTGAGATTGATCGGGCGCTGTTGCCAGCGCCCGTTTTTTACTGCATCACTCCTTGAAGAACCATTGCCGGGCCGCCGCCAGGCTTATCGGCCCGCGGTGCACCAGCTTGTTGCTTTCGACGAACTGCCCGCGGTCATAGCGCTGACTGGCAAGCTTCAGGTGTGCGGCCTTGAAGTCGTCGATTGCGGTGTTTTCGGCCGCGTAGTGAAAGTGCGCATACCACAAGGGGTTGTTGGCGTGCAGCACCACGTATTCATCCAGGTAATCCTGAGCCCAGTCCCGGGTGCTGGCCAGCGGCTTGCGCCTGACCAGGCGCTTGAGTTTCACCTGGCCCTTGCCCAGCAGGTACTCCAGTTCGCGCATGCTCGGCGCTTGCGCCAGGGCCGCCTCTGTCCTCAGTTGCGCGCCGGTCTGCAACAGTTCATTGGCGACGTCATCCAGCAACTTGATCTGCAAGGCAGCATCGGTGTTGTCGGCGGCCTGATCGGTCTGGTTGCTTTGGGTCAGGGCGCGTTCGATGGCTTGACGCTGAGCGAGCAGTGACCGTTGTCGGCGTTCGGCGATCTCCTCAATCTCGACCGGCAGGTAGGTGCTTTTACCCTGGCGCTTGAGGCGCTGGATGTCTTGCCTGGCGAGTGCCGCAAGGCGCATGCCTTCCCTCAGCAAAGCGCTCAGCTCGGCGTCTGCGACCTGTGGCAGTAGCGCTTGTTCGACAGCCAAGGGCTCCCAGCTACCTGTCTGCGGGTCTTCTCGGTAGGACGCGCGGACGCTGTCATCCTGCGGGTTGTGAATGTCGACGATACCTTCACTGTTGCGCCGCTGTTGCCCCAGCAGCACGCCTTCATCGCGGGTTTCGATCAGCCCCGGCACTTGCCGGTGCAATTGACGCAGGCTGCTGCGCTCAAGCAGTGGCTGCGGGTATTCGGCAAGGTCGGCGCGGGTTTCCTTGAGCATCAGTGCCATGTCGGTTTCGAGCCTGGACACCAGGCTGTTGGCGGCTTGCTGCCCGGGCAGCAAACGCTTCAGGTTACCCAGCTGGCGCAGCGCGGTATCGAAGTGGCGCTGGATGTTGTCCAGCACCCGGGCATGAACTTCTATCTCCTCGCGGCTCAGTGCCAGCAAGTTCATGCGTTGCAGCATGCCCTGCTCGATATTGCGCCAACTGTGCTCGAGCCAGTAATCGCTTTCGCTGGAGTCTTCGTCTGTCTCCACCAGCCGCAAGCGATTACTCAGCACTTCGCTGCGCAGGGTGTACCAATACAGCCGCGATGCGGGGCGGATGGCTGGTTCGTCGAGGCTCAGTTCCATCACCTGGATTGTGGGTTGGCGAATGCTGGACAGCTTGTGCAGGTGCTCGCGGGTAGCGGCCAGGGTTTGGTGATGGTCGATCAACTTGCCGATCAAGGGATCAACCTGGTCGAGCAGGCTGGTTTGCAATGAATGTTCGTGCGTACCTGCATCAGGCAAGGCGCCTTCGGCGTCTTTCACCGTCTGGACAAAGCGCTGGCGCAACGGTTTGTACAGTTTGCCCAGGGTCGCAATCACGGACAGTTCGCAACGCGCCCGTTCAAACAGGGCTTTTGCCCGCAGGGTTTTGTATTGATTGAGCGGGCGCTTTTCATTGCGCTCGTGCAGTGTCCGCAGGTGTTGTTCAAAGTCCTGTGACAGCGCTTCCATCTTGTCCAGGTAGCCTTGCAGGATGCGCGGGTCAGTGTCGTCGCTGATCTGCCGGGCAAAATTGTGCAGCCGCTGTTGGCTGGCCAGGGCGGCGCTTTGCTGGGTGCGTAATGTCTCATCCAGGGTGTCGATCGCCTGCTGCAGGTCGGCAGACGTGAGGCGATTGCGCAGCGGCTGGCCACCGCGCAGGCGCAAACGCAGATCGAGCGTCCAGTGCCGGGCTTCGTCTCTTCTCAGCCATGGTCCGCTAACGATGCGAGGCTGCTTGACGCCGGCATCGTATTGCACGGGGTAGGCGTGAGTACCCTGGGCGAAGTACAGTTGCTCGTTGTGCAGGTAAAGGCCCTGCAGTGCGCCAGTGGCAATGGGGCTACCGAGCATGGAGGGTGCCAGCGGGCTGGCCAGGCGCTCAAGCTGGAGTTTTTGTTGCGTCGTCAGCTGGTGGTCGGGACGTGCCCAACTGAAGTTCAGTTCGGCCTGTGGCGCCGGCAGTACCTGGGTGCTGGGAACGCTGACCGGCTCTGGCCCATCGCCAGGCTGCGCCGGCGTCTCGGGTTTGATGCCCAGGCGGCGGGTGGCGTGCACGAAAAGGACCATGGCGATGTTGACCAGCAAGTCGGCGAACGCTTGGCGATGCTTGCCGGGGCTGGCCTTTTCATCGCTCTCGAGCAGGCGCTTGGCACTGTCGATGACCTGGATCATCCAGGCAACCTTGGCGACGCCACCCTCGAACAAGGGCAGTAAGGTGTTGAACATCAACCATCCCAGTTGCTTCCAGGCGTCCCAGCGCGACTGTGCGCTGCTGGTCGAGTGGCGCCTGGCCCGTTCGACCAGCTCCCGGGCGCTGGCCTGGTAGATCAGCTGGTGTACTGCGCCTTTGGCCAGGGCCATATCCAGACGGGCAGGTGCCGGTGTCTGCAGCCGTTCGAACTCGGCGCCGGGAACAAAGCGGTGGATATGCGGTTCACGCAGGCCGCCATTGGCATAGATCGGGCGCGTATGTTCGGGCAGGCGCTCGAGCAGGTCATCCTGCAATGGGCCGCTGCTGGCGAAGGCATCGAACAGAGCAATCCGGTCGTGAAACTCCAGCAACGGTTCGCTATGCAATGGCCGATAAAGCACGCAGGGGCCCTGCCTGACGTCACTCGTTTCGATCAGCCAGGCATTGAGCAATGTATCGCCCTTAGCACCGGTTGAGCGCAACAGGGCCAGCGGGCGCAGCACCCAAATGCCCGGCTCTGCCAGGCCAAACAGCGCATCCACCGCCTGGCACGCGGCCAGGCTCAGACGCTTGTCACGCAGATGCAGCTCCAGCGCCAGCAGCGGTAGCTGGGTTTTTAGCTGTGTGCAGAACAGCGTTTGCCTGGTTTGAAACTGCGCAGGTTCATCCAGAAGCTGCTGTTGCAAGGTCTGCGGATACATCGCACCCATATCCAGTTCACGTACCAGGGATCGAACATAGTGCTCGTTCATCCACTCCGGCAGTTGGGCACCGTTGACCAGGTGCACGCGCACGGTGCCTGCTGCCAACACGCCGAGGTTGTCGATGGCCAGCTGTGCAAGGGAAAAGCTGACGACCTTGATGGCGCCATCGGTGATCAGGCTGCCCTGCCCGGGGATGGCGCTGGCGATGACCTGGCGATTGCTGATCAACACGTCCTCGGCGTTAAAGCCTGCGCCGGGGTGATCCTGCGCGATCCTCGCGTCCAGCGCCTTGCAGGCGAATGTCTCGGCGGTATCGATTTCATCACGCCAGGTTTTGCCGCCGGCCTCTTTGTTGGCTTGGGCCTGATTGATCAACAAGGTGCTGTAGCGAATAGCCAGTTCACTGTCGAGCAGCCAGGCCGGCAACAGGAGCGCGATCTTGCTCTGGCGTTCCAGTTCCTCGGCCGTACACAGGTCCAGCATCGAGGTGGAGCGATCAAGGGTGGCATTGAGTGCTTGCGCTTGCTCATGGGTTCTTGAAGCCAGGGCGATGATTTCGATCAAGCGCAATTGTTGCTTGAGAAATCCGCCTGCCTGAACTTCGAACGCCGAGGTGCTTGTCGGGGTGAATTGCGTGGGTGGCGCTGCGCCAAGCAACGATCGTGGCCAGCTTCTGGCGAGCATGTCGAGCAAGCCCTGGGGGGACTCGAAGGGCGCCAGCGCACCCACCAGGGTAAACAGGATCGTCACTTGAGGCTTTGGTGGGTCGGGGAAATCCTCGATCAGTAAAGCGCTGGACAGGTCGGCATCAATGACCTGGGCCGAGGTCAGGTCGACTGTCAGTTGCTGGACGCTGTAGCCCTGCAGGTTGGCGTAGCTGCTGCGTTGTTGCGCAGTTGGAAACGCGGTAACGACCCCGGCGCTCGCCGCTTGGTCGGCGCTCAGCGTGCCGGCGCTCAGGGCTATCTCGATAGCGTCTTTCATCAGCCTTTGCAGGTAGCCGGCATACCAGCCCCAGGGTGTTTCACCGCGCTCGTCACTCTGGCTCCAGAATTCGACCAGCGCCTGCAGGAAGGCTTCAAGGATCAACGGGCCACACTCGTTGATCAGCAGCTCAAGGGCGTGCAGGTCGACATCGAGCAGTGCGTCGTGGCCTTGTTGAGGATAGCGGCTCAGACAATCTTCGTTGCTGTCCAGGTTCAAGGTACTGCCCAGGCAATAGCGCTCGATCAGCACTTGCGGCAACTGGCGGATATGCACCTGCGCGCCGTGCTGGCTGATCAGATAAAGCGTCAGCGGGTTGTGCTGCAGTGACAGCCCCCGCTGGTCCCAATGCTCAAGCAGGAGCTGCCCGGCGACTTCGAGCAGGGCGGGGCGCTTGACGAAACGCTTGGCTACCGCGCAGCTCAAGGTGGCCTGTTCGGCGATGGACTGATGGGGGGACGAGGCGGTCATCTGGCGAGGCTTCCAAAAAAAGGGAGGCTCCATATGACGTGCGCACACGCATGAGCGGGCGGTATTCGGGTAGCACCCAGGCGTTACTACCAATTGACGAGACGGTACCTGCCAAGGGCCGATTCGCGCCTGCCGTGCGCCTGCTTACCATCGAGCCAGCTGCCTGTCATGCCGACAGGCCCGCACCGCACATGAGGTTCCGATGATCTACGCAGCCCCTGGCACCGCTGATGCCCTGATCAGCTTCAAGGCCGTTTACGGTAACTACATCGGCGGTGAATTCGTCGCGCCGCTGACCGGCCAGTACTTCAGCAACGGTTCGCCGGTCAATGGCCAGACGATTGCAGAGTTCCCGCGCTCGGGCGCGGCCGACATCGACCTGGCGCTGGACGCCGCCCATGGCGCCGCCGCCGCCTGGGGCCGCACCTCGGTGCAGGAACGTTCGCGCATCCTGTTGAAAATCGCCGATCGCATCGAGCAGCACCTCGAAGTGCTGGCCCTGAGTGAAACCTGGGACAACGGCAAGGCCATCCGCGAAACCCTGAATGCCGACGTGCCACTGGCCGCCGACCACTTCCGTTACTTCGCCGGCTGCATCCGCGCCCAGGAAGGCAGTGCCGCCGAGATCAACGAGCACACCGCGGCCTACCATTTTCATGAGCCGCTCGGGGTCGTCGGGCAGATCATTCCATGGAACTTCCCGCTGCTGATGGCCGCCTGGAAACTCGCCCCGGCTCTGGCTGCCGGCAACTGCGTGGTGCTCAAGCCGGCCGAGCAGACGCCGCTGTCGATTACCGTGTTCGCCGAACTGGTCGGTGACCTGCTGCCGGCAGGCGTACTTAACATCGTTCATGGCTTTGGCCGCGAAGCCGGTGAAGCCCTGGCCACCAGCAAACGCATTGCCAAGATCGCCTTCACCGGCTCCACCCCGGTCGGTTCGCACATTATGAAGTGCGCTGCCGAGAACATCATTCCGTCGACCGTCGAGCTGGGCGGCAAGTCGCCGAACATCTTCTTCGAAGACATCATGCAGGCCGAGCCGGCCTTCATCGAGAAAGCCGCCGAAGGCCTGGTGCTGGCGTTCTTCAACCAGGGCGAAGTGTGCACCTGCCCGTCGCGGGCGTTGATCCAGGAGTCGATCTACGAGCCGTTCATGGCCCAGGTCCTGAAAAAGATCAGCCAGATCAAGCGCGGCAACCCGCTGGACACCGAGACCATGGTCGGCGCCCAGGCATCCGAGCAGCAATACGACAAGATTCTCTCCTACCTGCAGATCGCCCGCGAAGAGGGCGCCCAGGTGCTGACCGGCGGTGACTGTGAGCGCCTGGGTGGCGACCTTGCCAGCGGCTATTACATCCAGCCGACCCTGCTCAAGGGCCACAACCAGATGCGTGTATTCCAGGAAGAAATCTTCGGCCCGGTGGTCGGCGTGACCACCTTCAAGGACGAAGCCGAGGCATTGGCAATTGCCAACGACACCGAGTTCGGCCTGGGCGCCGGGGTCTGGACCCGCGACATCAACCGCGCCTACCGCATGGGCCGGGGTATCAAGGCCGGGCGTGTGTGGACCAACTGCTACCACCTGTACCCGGCCCACGCCGCGTTCGGTGGCTACAAGAAATCCGGGGTCGGCCGCGAGACCCACAAGATGATGCTCGACCACTACCAGCAGACCAAAAACCTGCTGGTCAGTTACGACGTCAACCCGCTGGGGTTCTTCTGAGGGCCCGGATAGGCTGAAAGAAACGCTTCCAAAGTAGCATTCGACCCGCACCGGCAACGGTGTATTAATAGGTGCACCGCAATCCTGTGGTGCCAGAAGAGGATGGACCTATGTGGAAAAAGCCTGCGTTCACTGATCTGCGTATCGGTTTTGAAGTGACCATGTACTTCGCCAATCGCTGATCCCTCTTGCGCCGGTCGCTGCTTGCAGCGGTCGGCGCTCCTGTTTCTGCCCGCCGATGGTCTGATTGCAATCGATGCGGGATGCTTTAGGCTGGCGCTATTACAACAAGAACAGAGGCGTCCCATGAGCCCGAAGCTGAGCCAGTTGCGCAAGTTCGTCTCCCCGGAAATCATCTTCGGCGCCGGTTGCCGGCATCATGTCGCCAACTACGCCAAGACCTTCGGCGCGCGCAAGGTCCTGCTGGTCAGTGACCCCGGCGTGATCGCCGCCGGCTGGGTCGGCGATATCGAAGCCAGCCTGCAGGGCCTGGGCATCGATTACTGCCTGTACACCGAGGTATCCCCCAACCCGCGGGTTGAAGAGGTAATGGCCGGAGCCGAGCGCTACCGCAGCGAACAGTGCGACGTGATCGTCGCCGTCGGTGGCGGCAGCCCGATGGATTGCGCCAAGGGCATCGGCATCGTGGTTGCCCATGGCCGGCACATTCTCGAGTTCGAAGGGGTCGACACCATTCGTGTGCCAAGCCCGCCGCTGATCCTGATCCCGACCACCGCCGGTACCTCCGCCGACGTTTCCCAGTTCGTGATCATCTCCAACCAGCAGGAACGCATGAAGTTTTCCATCGTCAGCAAGGCGGTGGTGCCGGATGTGTCGTTGATCGATCCTGAGACCACCCTGAGCATGGACCCGTTCCTCTCCGCCTGTACCGGCATCGATGCCCTGGTGCATGCCATCGAGGCGTTCGTCTCGACCGGCCACGGGCCGCTGACCGACCCCCATGCGCTGGAGGCCATGCGCCTGATCGACGGCAACCTGGTACAGATGATCGCCAACCCCGACGACATCGCCCTGCGCGAGAAGATCATGCTCGGCAGCATGCAGGCGGGGCTGGCGTTCTCTAACGCGATTCTCGGTGCCGTGCATGCCATGTCCCACAGCCTGGGTGGCTTTCTCGACTTGCCCCATGGGCTGTGCAATGCGGTGCTGGTCGAGCATGTGGTGGCGTTCAACTACAGCGCCGCGCCAGAGCGGTTCAAGGTGATTGCGCAAACCCTGGGCATCGATTGCCGGGGCCTGAGCCACAAGCAGATCAGCCAGCGTCTGGTCGAGCACCTGATCGCCCTCAAGCGCGCCGTGGGCTTTCATGAAACCCTCGGCCTGCATGGCGTTGGCCTCAGTGATATTCCATTCCTGTCCCAGCACGCCATGGATGACCCGTGCATCCTCACCAACCCGCGCAGCTCCAGCCAGCGCGACGTCGAGGTGGTGTATGGCGAGGCCCTCTGAACCGGCGGGCGATGCCCTGGCCGGGCTGCTGGGGCTGAGCAACCACACCGTACGCAAAAGTCATTACCCGGAACTGGCGGTGCGCCTGGAAGAGCTGGAAGCCGAGCGCAATCGCTACAAGTGGCTGTTCGAGCACGCCGTGCACGGTATCTTCCAGGCCAGCCTCGAAGATGGCATGCGCGCCGCCAACCCGGCGCTGGCGCGCATGCTCGGGTATGTCGACGCCCAGGCCCTGGTGCTGTCGCGCAACGACCTGGCCAGCCATCTGTTCGCCGGCGGCCAGGATGAACTGCTGGCCATCGCCCAGGTACTGCAGCGCGAGCAGGCGCTGATCGGCTATGAGACCCAGCTACGCCGGCGAGATGGCAGCCATATCGACGTGCTGATGAACCTGCTGCTGCGGCCCGACGAAGAGGGCGTGGTCGAAGGCTTTGTCGCCGACATCACCGAACGCAAGCAGGCCCAGGCGCGCCTGCAGCAACTTAACGACCAGCTCGAGCAGCGGGTCACCGAGCGCACCAATGAGCTGATCGAGGCGCGCGACGCCGCTCAGGCGGCCAATCGCAGCAAGGACAAGTACCTGGCGGCGGCCAGCCACGACCTGCTGCAACCGCTCAATGCCGCCCGGCTGCTGATCTCGACCTTGCGCGAGCGATCGCTAGCGAAGAGTGAACAGCAACTGGTCGAGCGTGCCCACCAGGCCCTGGAAGGCGCGGAGGACCTGCTCACCGACCTGCTGGATATCTCGCGGCTGGACCAGGCGGCGATCAAGCCCGACCTCGACCTGTATCGCCTGGATGAAGTGCTGGCGCCGCTGGCCTCGGAGTTCCAGCCCGTGGCCGAGGCCGCCGGGCTCAGCCTGCGCCTGCGCAGCGCGCGCCTGGCGGTACGCACCGACCTGCGCCTGCTCACACGGATCCTGCGCAACTTCCTCAGCAATGCCTGCCGCTACACCGAGCACGGAAGCATCCTGCTCGGCGCGCGGCGCCGGGGCGAGTACCTGCGTCTGGAAGTCTGGGACAGCGGCCGTGGCATTGCCGCCGATCGATTGCAGTCGATCTTTCTTGAATTCAACCAGCTGGATGTTGGCCGCGCCGCTGATCGCAAAGGCGTCGGGCTGGGGCTGGCGATTGTCGAGCGGATCGCGCGCATTCTTGATTACCCGGTGCAGGTCCGCTCATGGCCGGGACGCGGCTCGGTGTTCAGCATCGATGTGCCATTGTCGAGTGAGCAGCCCAGTGAGTTGCCGCCATCGACGCTGGTGCTGCCCAGTGTTGGCGACCCGTTGCCGGGACGCCGGTTGCTGGTGCTGGACAATGAACTGAGCATCCAGCAAAGCATGGCTGCGCTGCTGCAGCAATGGGGCTGCGAGGTGCTTACCGCCAGCGACTATGCCAGCGCCCTGGTGGTGCTCGACGGCCGGGCGCCGGAGCTGATCCTGGCAGATTTCCATCTGGACCACGGCGTAACCGGTTGCGAGGTGGTGCGCGATTTGCGTCGCCATTTCGCCTGCAGCATCTTTGCCGTGATGATCACCGCTGACCGCAGCGACCAGAGCCGCCGGGCCATGCAGCGCCTGGGCGCACCCTTGCTGAACAAGCCGGTGAAGCCTGGCAAGTTGCGCGCGGTGTTGAGCCAGTTGCTCGGTTGAGGGGATCTTTGTTACAAGGTTTTTGTCGGAGAATGACCGTTTGTCCCCGGGAAAGCGCCTGCGCCGCGGTTTTTTTGTTATAAACCAGCGCCGGGGGAGGGCCTGCAGGGCCTTTTCGGTCATTTGCACCGTCATTTCTGTTGCCCAGTGTGAATCTCGGCCTTAGACTGCCGCCCCCTGTAAATTGAGTGCCGGATGGTGCTTGAAGAATTCCGCTGCTGGCGAGCTGTTCGCCAGGAGCACCCGATTCGCCTTAATGCACGTATTTTTTATAGAGAAATCAATGACAAAGGAAAAGTTGCTGGCCATGCCGGCCGATGACTACATGAACGCTGAGCAACTGGCTTTCTTCACCTCGCTGCTGCAGCAGATGAAGGTCGAAATCCATGAGCGCATCGAGCAAAGCCGTGTAACCATCGAAAGCCTGGACACGCCTGCCGATCCTGCCGATGCCGCCTCGGTCGAAGAAGAGCGCCATTGGTTGGTCAATACCATCGACCGTGACCAGCGCCTGCTGCCGCAGCTGGAAATGGCCCTGGGCCGCATTGCTGACGAGAGCTTCGGCTGGTGCGACGACAGCGGCGAGCCGATCGGCCTCAAGCGCCTGCTGATCAGCCCGACCACCAAGTACTGCATCGAAGCTCAAGAGCGTCACGAGCAGATCGACAAGCACCAGCGCCAGGCCTGACCCGCGCAGGTGTCACCGCAAACCCCCGCAGAGCGATCTTCGGGGGTTTTGCTTTTCTTGCCCTGTATCAAGGGCACCGATCTTACACCCAAGGAAGCATGGCTAATGGCCTAATAGTGGCGTTTAATGGCCGCACAACAAGACGTGCTGCGATGGAGCCAAAACATGATGCGAGAAGGATCTCTGCCTGGCGCCGTGGTTGAAGGGCAAGCTGCGCCGTTCGCCGTTGCGCCGTGGTCAGATACGGTTTTGCAAAGCCTGGTGCTGGCAGGGTTGCTGGCAGCTATGGCGTTTGCCGGGCTTTCGTTCTATATCGGCCTGCCGCTGGCCTTGCTGGCGCTGTGGCTACCGCGCTTGCGCAAGGCGACGATTGTCGTGCAGCAAACCCGCGAGCCCCTGGCCGAGCTGACCCGCGACCTGGCCCGAACCACCAGCGACAATGCACTGTCGGCGGCCGGAGTGGCGTTCTCGGTGCAACAGTTGGCCGGCAAGCTGCAATCGCAACTGGATGCCGCTGCGCAGATTGTCAGCAGCGCCGAAGTGATGATCGGCACCGAGAAGGCCACCTCGCAGTTGAGCCAACAGGCCCTGGTCGCTGCCCGCAGTGCTCATGAAAGCAGCGCCGCCGGGCGCACGGTGCTGGCCGAGTCGATCCAGCGCATGCATCACCTGAGCGAGCGGGCTACCGCCAGCCGTGAACTGATCGAGGCGCTGCACCAGCGCAGCGAGGACATTGCCCGGGTTACCCTGGTCATCCAGACCATCGCCAGCCAGACCAACCTGCTGGCCCTCAACGCTGCCATCGAAGCCGCCCGGGCGGGTGACCATGGGCGTGGCTTTGCCGTGGTCGCCGACGAGGTCCGCGGCCTGGCCGGGCGAACCGCCAGCGCTACCGAAGAGGTCGGGCAGATGGTCGCCGATATTCAGCAGCGTACGGCGCAGGTGGTCGAGCAGATTCGCGAACTGTCCGATGACCTGCACAGCGGGGTCTACCAGGTCGAACATACCGGCGAGCAACTGGACAGCATTGCCGGGCTGGCTGCCGGGGTCGAGCAGCAGATCGGCGAGATCGCCGAGGGCACCGAGACCAACCGCCTGCAACTGGACAGCCTGTTCGAGGCCGTGGAGCGCATGCGCAGCGACCTGCAGGTCAGCGACCAGCAGACTCAGCGCCTGGCCCAGGCTGCAGTGCAGCTGGAAGGGCAGGCTGAAAGCATCAGCGAGCGTCTTGCCGAAGTGGGGCTGGATGACTATCACCAGCGTGTTTACGACCTCGCCCGCCAAGGTGCGCAGCGAATTGGCGAACAGTTCGAGAACGATATTGCCCAAGGGCGCATCAGTCTCGAGGACTTGTTCGACCGCCACTACCAGCAAATCCCCGGCACGTCGCCGGCCCGTTTTCGCACCCGCTTTGATCACTATACCGACCAGGTCCTGCCGGCAATCCAGGAGCCGTTGCTCAAGCTGCATGAGGGCCTGGTGTTTGCTATCGCCTGTACCCAGCAGGGCTATGTGCCCACCCACAACACTGCCTTCAATCAGCCGTTGACCGGCGACCCGGCCCTGGATACCGCGCACAATCGCAGCAAGCGCAAGTTCGACGACCGTACCGGCATTCGCTGCGGCAGCCATCAACAGCCGGTGTTGTTGCAAACCTATACCCGCGATACCGGTGAACTGATGCACGACCTGTCGGTACCGATCCTGGTGCAGGGCAGGCATTGGGGAGGCTTGCGTCTGGGCTACCGGCCGCAGCAGGGTTGAGCGGTTTTGTTACCTGCAATGTAAAACAGCTATGCCGGGGATAGCTTTTTCCCTGAGCGCCCAGGTCTTATCATACGCATATCGTTAGGTTGCTAATAAATTCCGGAGGGAATGATGAATAGCCAAGTCGATGTTGCAGTGATGATTGGCAGCGGCGTACCTGCGTCGCTACAGGCGCTGGGCAAGCGCGTGTGCTGGGTGGTGCTGGTCAACGGTGAACGACGAGGCACGGCTTTCGCCAGCCGCAATGAAGCCCAGGAATGTCAGGCGGCCTGGCTGCAGCAGTTGCACGGGGATGACCGGCCCGCCGTTGCGCGTCAGGCCGGTTGAGCCAGGCGCCGGTCAGTTTTCCAGGTGACGGGCCAGGGCACAGGCTTCGGTATGCTCGCGGCGAAAGCCCCTGACGCGTCCGGTGGCCTGTTCGGTGATGTGAAAGAAGCCGATGCCGGCCGGTACTACCACGAAGCGCGGGGTGCTGTTATGTGAGTGAACAGCATATTCTCTGTAGGAAACGCCTTTAGGCTCTCGACGGAATTCGGTGTTTTCGTGCATATTCGCTTCCCTGTGTTCTGTGGATGATTTCCAGGAGCCCGTCCTGCTAAAGGGCTTGCTCTCATCTATCGCACTTTTGTTGCGGTAGTGCTGTCAGAAAAAGCGTCTCCGTTTAAGGAAATCTGCTGAAAATCTGCAAACTGACTAAAGCTTGCAGTAATGGGTAAACATTCCTGCGGGTTGCTTTGCCAGTCTGCACAGACTTTTCATGCACAAATCCACTAGTCTTTCAGACTTCGAATTGAAGTACCGTTGCCTTGCGGCTGCCTCACGGCCTGCGGGGGGAGCGGCGTGTAATCGGTTTTTGAGGAATTCTTCTTTGGCAGTCAGCAATCTTGATACACATGCCCTGTTTGTTTTGGGCGACCTCAGGGCGAAACTGGTCAAACAGTTTCAATCGCGTTTTGTTTACGTCACCGAACAAAACGCGGAAGGTCTGTACATGGCCGAGATCGATACTGAAACCGCATTGGTGGTGGATGACAAGCAGCGTCTGGAGCTCAAGGTTGGCGATCATTTTCGCGCCGCAGTGTTGCCCAGCCGCGAAGGTGGCAAGCTGGAAATCCGTTTTCGCGAAATCAAACTGACGGTGTATGGCCTGGGTGACTATGCCTTTGTCTCGGTGCCTGAAGGCGAAGGTATTGTCTTCAAGGAAGGCCAGGGCGTGGTGTTGGTGTTCGCCGCCCACGAGCAGTTGCAGGAAGGCTTGAGCAAGACCCTCAAGGCCGTGACCCGCAAGGTTGCCAAATGGCAGAAGGGTGAGCTGACCACTTTCAAGGCCAGCGAGTGAGCGCATCCGCCGAGCGCACCAGCCGCGCCGACTTTCATGCCCGGCACCAGGCCCAGGCCCGTGCCCTGGCCGAACAGTGGCTGTCGCAGCGCCCGCAGTTGCAAGGCGCCTGGTTTGCCTGGGTCGCCACTCAGCTCTACCAGTTGAGCCCGCCCGAGTACGCCGCCATGGTCCGCCGCGAGCTGCAGCAGCTCAGCGGCTGAGTTCAGTTGCCGCGGTCGCGGCCACTGCTGACTTCTTCAGGTACATCATGCCCGGCCATGCGCTTGCGAAACAATGCAGCGCGCGCCAGCAGCAGGGTGGTGACCGGCACGGTGATCGACAGCAGGACCGGAATCAGCCAGGCATGCAGCACCGGTGACTCCTTGAGCATCGAGAAGTACAGGATCGAGGCCAGGGCCACGCACCAGGCGCCCAGGGTCGAGGCCAGTGCTGGCGGGTGCATGCGCTGGAAGAAGTCCTTCAGGCGAATCAGGCCGACCGCACCGCTCAGGGCGAACAGGCTGCTGAGCAGCAGCAACACGGCCACCAGCACCTCGACCCACAACGGCAGTTCATTGGCATTGATCATTCGATCACCTCGCCACGCAGAAGGAATTTAGCCAGGGCGAAGGAGCCGACAAAGCCGAACAGCGCGATCAGCAGTGCCCCTTCGAAATAGGTGTCGCTGGCGTAGCGGATACCCAGCACCAGCATCATCAGCATGGCCAGGATATACAGGTAGTCCAGTGCCAGGACCCGGTCCTGCGCCGAAGGTCCGCGAAACAGCCGCCACAGGGTCAGGGCCATGGCCAGGGCGAAGATGAACAGGCTGGCGAGAATGGCATTGGCAAGCAGGCCAGTCATTCGAAGATCTCCATCAGCGGGCGTTCATAGGTGTGCTTGAAGTGCTCGATGAACTGCGCCTCGTCATCCAGATCGAACACATGCAGCAAAAGCACGCTGCGATCCAGTGCCAGCTCCGACCAGATGGTCCCTGGGACCACCGTGGTGATCATCGACAAAGCGGCCAGGCCGTGGGCGTCACGCAGTTCCAGGGGAATGTGCACGAAGCGCGAGCGCGGCGGACGGCGCTTGGCCGACCACACGCCGCGGGCGACCTGCAGGTTGGACACCAGCACATCGACGCCGACCCGCAGGATCAGGCGCACGATGGTGCCCGGGCGGCGAATGCGTACCTGCAGCGGGCGCAGCGGCGCCATCAGCAGTGGCGCAACAACGCCGAGCAGGGCGCCCAGCAGCAGGTTGCCCGGGCTTACCGAGAGGTTCAGCAGCAGCCACAGCAGGCACAGCGACAGCGACAGCAGAGGGGCAGGGAACAGGCGCTTCATGGCTGCACCTCGGTGCTGGCGGCCAGGCTGGTCGGCCCCGGAATCGGTCGGGTGCCGAGCACGGCGCTGACGTATTGCTCGGGGTCCTGCAGGCTGGCGGCGGTGTCCTGGGTATAACGCAGCAACGGCTCGGCGCGCAGGCTGAGCAGCACGCACAAGCCCAGCAGCACCACGATGGGGATGCACTCAAAGCGGCGCAGCAGCGGCGAAGGGCGCTCCTGCGGGGTCCAGAAACGCTGGATGCCAACGCGGGTCATGGCGATCAGCGAAGCCATGCCGGAGAGCACCAGCAACGCCACCAACATCCAGCCGGCGACACTCAACGGCTGCTCCGGCGCCACACCCAGCCCTTGCGGGTTGAACAGTGCGCTGATCAGGCTGAGCTTGCCGATAAAGCCCGAAAGCGGCGGCATGCCGATGATCAGCAGGGCGCAGGCGATAAAGCTCAAGCCGAGGAAGGCCATGGTCCAGGGGATCACCTGGCCGATCACCGCTTTCTGTTCGTCATCGAGGTTGATGCCTTTGGGTGGGTGCAGCGACTCGACGGGCGAGGGCAGGCCGTCGCCTTCATCATCCAGGGGAATCTCGTTGGCCGAGCGCGAGCGCTCGATCAGCTCAGCCAGCAAAAACAGCGCGCACAGCGCCAGGGTCGAGCTGACCAGGTAGAACAGCGCGGCGGCGGTCAGGGTTGCCTGGCCGAAGCCGATGGCCGCCAGCAAGGTGCCGGCCGAGACCAGGATGCTCAGGCTGGCCATGCGCTCCAGGCGCTGCGCGGCCAGTATCGATACCGCCGCGCAGCCCAGGGTGGCGAGGCCGCCGTAGATCAGCCAGTCGCCACCAAAGAACGCCGAAGCACCGGCCTGTCCGGAAAACAGCAAGGTCCACAGGCGCAGTACGGTATAGAAGCCGACCTTGGTCATGATCGCGAACAGCGCGGCCACCGGTGCGCTGGCCGACGAATATGCCGGCACCAGCCAGAAGTTCAGTGGCCAGATCCCGGCCTTGGCCAGGAACGCCGTGGCCAGGATCGCCGCGCCGGCGTGTAGCAGGCCGCGATCGGCCTCTGGTACCAGCGGGATTTTCAGGGCCAGGTCGGCCATGTTCAGGGTGCCCGTTACGCCGTAGAGCATCGCCGCACCGATCAAAAACAGTGACGAGGCCAGCAGGTTGATGGCGATGTAGTGCAGGCCGGCCTTGACCCGCGCGCGCCCCGAGCCATGCAGCATCAGGCCGTAGGAGGCTGCCAGCAACACTTCAAAGAACACGAACAGGTTGAACAGGTCGGCGGTCAGGAAGGCGCCATACAGGCCCATCAGCTGGATCTGGAACAGCGCGTGGAAGCTGGCGCCGGCGCGGTCCCAGCGGGCCATGGCGAACACCAGGGCGCTGACCCCGACGATGCCGGTGAGTACCAGCATCAGGGCCGATAGACGGTCGACCACCAGCACGATGCCGAACGGCGCCGGCCAGTTGCCGGGCAAGTAGACGCCAATCGAGCTGGCCTGGCCCTGACCCTGCACCCATAGCAACAGGGTGATGGCGATACCCAGGCCGAGCAGGCTGGAGATCAGGTTGATGCGCGCCTTGAGCGGCCGGCGTTTTTCCCCGAGCAGCAGCATCAGCGCTGCGGTCAGCAACGGCAGCAGGATGGGTGCGGCGATCAGTTGGTTCATCGCACTCATTCGTTAGGCTCCCGGCCATCGACATGGTCGGTCCCGGTCAGGCCGCGCGAAGCCAGCAGCACCACCAGGAACAGTGCGGTCATGGCGAAGCTGATGACGATCGCGGTGAGCACCAGGGCCTGGGGCAGCGGGTCGGTGTAGTTGAGCAGATCCTGGGGCACGCCGTCCTTGATGATCGGCTCCTTGCCGATGAACAGGCTGCCCATGCTGAAGATGAACAGGTTGACCCCGTACGACAGCAGGCACAGGCCCATGACCACCTGGAAGGTCCGTGGCCGCAGGATCAGCCAGACCCCGGAGGCGGCGAGCACGCCAATGGCGATTGCAATGACTTCTTCCATCAGGCGGCTCCTGCTTGAGTGGGTTTCTGTTGGCTGCCCGGGCGATGACCACGCACCGACTGGTGAGCCAGCGCGGTGAGGATCAGCAGGGTCGAACCGACCACCACGGTGAACACGCCGATATCGAAGAACAGCGCACTGGCCAGGTGGGTGTCACCCAGCAGCGGCAGGTGCAGGTGCGCGGTATGGGTGGTCAGGAACGGGTAGCCGAGCAGCATCGCGCCGACCCCGGTCAGGGTGGCGCAGAGCAGCCCGGTGCCCATCCAGCGCAGCGGTCGCAGGCTCATCTGTGCCTCGACCCACTGGGTGCCGGCCACCATGTACTGGAGGATGAACGCCACCGACATCACCAGGCCGGCAGCAAACCCGCCACCCGGTTGGTTGTGGCCGCGCATGAACAGGTACATCGACACCACCAGGGCGATCGGCAGCAGCAGGCGTACCAGCGCAGCCGGCACCATCATGAAACCCAGCGCGGTGTCGGCCGCGTGGCGCGGGTTGACCAGGTCGGTGACCACGTCCGGGGCCAGCAGGCGCTGCTGCGCCGGCAACTGCATGCTCTCCTTGGGCGGGCGGAAGCGTCGCAGCAGGGCGAACACCGCCAGGGCCACGGCCACCAGCACGGTGATCTCGCCGAGGGTATCGAAGCCGCGGAAGTCCACCAGCATGACGTTGACCACGTTGCTGCCGCCACCTTCGGGCAAGGCCCGGCTCAGGTAGAACGAGGAGATGTCGTTGGGGGTCGGGCGGGTCAGCATGGCATAGGACAGCAGCGCCATGCCGCCACCGACGCCGACCGCCAGCAGCAGGTCGCGCAGGCGGCGCAGGCGTGCGCGCTCCTGGGTGCCCGGCAGCGGCGAGACGCCTTCTATCCGCCGTGGCAGCCAGCGCAGGCCGAGCAGGATCAGCACCGTGGTGACCACCTCGACCACCAGTTGGGTCAGGGCCAGGTCCGGGGCCGAGAACCAGACGAAGGTAATGCAGGTCATCAGGCCGCAGACACTGACCATGGTCAGCGCCGCCAGACGGTGGTACTTGGCCTGCCAGGCAGCGCCCAGGGCGCAGGCAATGGCGATCAGCCAGAGCATGACGAACACACCCGAGCCCGGGATCTTCGGCCGGTCACCCCAGCTCAGGCCGCTGTGCAGCATCGGCAGCAGGCCGGCCAGCAGGGCGATCAGCACCAGCATGAACAGCTGCTTCTGCAGGCGCCGGGTGGTGAACACCCGTTCGAAACGCCGGGCGGTGCGCATGATCAGCACCTGGCCATGTTCGAACAGGCGCTTGCCGTTGAAGCGCTCGATCAGCGGCGGCGACGGGAAACGCCCGAGCTTGAGCTGGTTGCGCAGCAGCAGGTAAAGGATGATGCCGCCGCTCATGGCGATCAGGCTCATGATCAGCGGCGCGTTCCAGCCGTGCCAGATCGCCAGGCTGTACTCGGGCAGGGTGCCGCCCACCACCGGCAAAGCGGCAGCGGCCAGCAGCGGGCCGACCGATTGCGCCGGGAAGATGCCGACCACCAGGCAGGTCATCACCAGCAATTCGACCGGCGCGCGCATCCAGCGCGGCGGCTCGTGGGGCGTGTGCGGCAGGTCGGCGGCCGGCGGGCCGAAGAACACGTCGACGGTAAAGCGCAAGGCATAGGCAACGCTGAAGGTACCGGCGAGGGTGGCGATGACCGGCAAGGCCGCTTCGACCCAGGCGGTGGAGCTGATGAATACGGTTTCGGCGAAGAACATCTCTTTGGACAGGAAGCCGTTCATCAACGGCACCCCGGCCATCGCGGCGCTGGCGACCATGGCCAGGGTTGCGGTGAACGGAATGAGCCGGAACAGACCGCTGAGGCGGCGGATGTCGCGGGTGCCGCTTTCGTGGTCGATGATCCCTGCGGCCATGAACAGCGAGGCCTTGAAGGTGGCATGGTTGAGGATGTGAAACACCGCGGCGACCGCTGCCAGCGGGCTGTTCAGGCCCAGCAGCAGGGTGATCAGGCCCAGGTGGCTGATGGTCGAATAGGCCAGCAGGCCCTTGAGGTCGTTCTGGAACATCGCCGCAAAGGCGCCGAGCACCAGGGTGGCGGCGCCGGCGCCGCTGACGATCCAGAACCATTCCTCGGTGCCGGAGAGCGCCGGCCACAGCCGCGCCAGCAGGAATACCCCGGCCTTGACCATGGTCGCCGAGTGCAGGTAGGCCGAGACCGGGGTGGGCGCCGCCATGGCATGGGGCAGCCAGAAGTGGAAGGGGAATTGCGCGCTTTTGCTCAACGCGCCGAGCAGGATCAGGGGTAACAGGACGGGATACAGGGCATGGTTGCGAATCTGCTCACCGGCAGCGAGGACCTTGTCCAGGTCGTAGCTGCCGACCACATGGCCGAGCAGCAGTACCCCCGCCAGCAGGCATAGGCCACCCGCGCCGGTGACCATCAGGGCCATGTAGGCACCGCGGCGGGCGTCGGCGCGATGGTGCCAGTATCCGATCAACAGGAACGAGAACAGGCTGGTCAGTTCCCAGAAGAATACAATCTGGATCAGGTTGCCGGAAATCACCAGGCCGAGCATGGCACCCATGAACGCCAGGAAAAAGGCAAAGAAGCGCGGTACCGGGTCTTGCGGCGACATGTAGTAGCGCGCGTACAGCGACACCAGGGTACCGATGCCCAGCACCAGCAAGGAGAACAGCCAGGCGAAGCCGTCCATGCGCAGGACCAGGTTCAGGCCCAGGCTCGGCAGCCACAGGAATTCTTCACGGATCACGCCGCCATGGGCGATCTGCGGGTACATCAAAGCGACCTGGACAGTGCCCACCAGGGCGACCAGTCCGGCCAGCAGCGATTCGCTGTTGCGTGCGTTGTGCGGCAAGACAGCCGCCAGGCAGCTGCCGACGAACGGCAGAAGCAGTAGCACTATCAAGGACATAGATTTCTAATCTGCAGGAGTTTGTAAGGGATCATACGTGGCGACTGGTCGATCACCAACCCGCAAGCTGTCGCAGAATCCTACAAGAGCGCTGTATCAATCCTTTTTTTTATAACAGTTTTTTTCAAAGGATAGCCTGCATTTGTCGATCACAGACCCGGTTCGCGTTCTTCGGCGTGGGCCTCGAGAGTCGTCTGCTCTTGGTTACGGCGGCGAAACTTCAGCTCGCTGACCACCACGGCGACGACGATCAGCAAACCGCCAAGCAGGGCCACGCCTGGCAGGCGCTCGCCGGCAATGCGCCCGACGATGCCGGCCCACACCGGTTCACCGGCATAAATCAGCGTGGCACGGGTTGGCGAGACCGATTTTTGTGCCCAGTTCATCGCCACCTGGATCACCGCGCTCATCGCCCCCAGGCCCACGGCGCTGAGCAGCAACAGCCAGGAGAAGTCCGGCAGGCGCTCCTGGGTCGGTACCACCATCATGAACGACAGCGCCGAGGCGGTGGCCAGTTGCACGACGGTTACCCGGCGAACATCCACCTGGCCGGCGTAGCGGCTGATCAGGATGATTTCTGCGGCAATGGCTACGGCGCTGACCAGGGTGGCGATTTCCCCCGGACTGAACTGCAGCGAACCACCACCGGGGCCTGCCAGCAGCATCAGGCCGGCAAACGCCAGGCAGATACCCAGGCTTGGCATCAGGCCCGGGCGGCGGCCCAGCACCAGCCATTGCAGCAAGGGCACGAAGGGTACGTACAAGGCGGTGATGAATGCCGACTGGCTGCTGCTGATGGTTTGCAGGCCAACGGTCTGCAGGCCGTAGCCAAGCATGATCGATACACCGATCAACACCCCGGCCTTGAGTTCGGTAGCGGTCAGGCCCGGCAGCGAGCGGGCCGTCACCAGACCGACGAACAAGGCCGCGGCGGCAAAGCGCAAACCGACGAAGAACATCGGCCCGCTGACCGTCATCACGTTATGCACCAGCAAAAAGGTGCCGCCCCAGAGCATAGTGATAAACACCAGCACCAGTTCGGCCTTGCTCAGCCGGAAGGAAACGGAAGGGCGTTCAGCGGGGTTCGTTGGGGTCATGGCCTTGCACACGGAAGAGGGTCGACGCACAATTGCGGCGAAAGTGGGCAGTATACTGCGCAACCCCTATTGATGAGCAATATAGTGCACAAAGATTCCCCTCAACGCGCCTCGGTGCTTCAGCACGTCAGCCAGAACATTCGTCGCCTGCGCCATGCTGCCCAATTGAGCCAGAGTGCCCTGGCGCAAAAGTCCGGGGTCAGCCGGCGCATGCTGGTGGCCATCGAGGCCGGCGAAAAGAATGTCAGTCTGACTACTCTCGATCTGATCGCCGAAGCCCTGCAAGTTGCCTTCAGTGACTTGATCAAGGCGCCGGATAACCGCGACCCGAGCCGCATCAACGAACTGGCCTGGGCCGGTGTGCATCCCGGCAGCAAGGCCGTGCTGCTGGCAAGCTCCGCCGCCACCCGGGAGGTCGAACTCTGGGAGTGGCGCCTGGAACCCGGTGAGGTCTACCCCTGCGAGCCCGATGCCGATGGCTGGAGCGAGCAGTTGTTTGTGTTCGAAGGCTGCCTGACCCTGGAGGTCGAAGGGCAGCAACAGCGGTTCAATGCTGGCGAGTTCTTCACCTTTGCCAGCAATCGCCGCTATGCCTATCGCAATGACGGCGAGGTGGCGACCCGCTTCGTGCGCAATGTGGTGATCTGAGCACGCGGCGGGTCACGGCACTCAGCGCTTGGTGTCGGTCAGGTAGTGTTCGGTGGAAATCACCTGGGCGTAGGCGAAGGCCAGCGATGCCATAAAGGCTGCATGCACCTGCGCCGCCGGCACATTGATGCCGTTGAACTCCAGGGCGCGGGTCGCGCAGGCATCGTGAACCACGGTGACGCCATAGCCGTAATCGGCCGCCGCGCGGCAGACGGCATCGATGCACATGTGGCTCATGCTGCCGATCACCGTGAGTTCGCTGACGTTCTGCTCATCCAGCAACTGCTTGAGCCCGGTACCCAGGAACGAATTGACCCTGTGCTTGAGCAGCACCGGCTCGCCTGCGCGGCTGGCGGCCTTGGGGTGAATCTGCGCACCTTGCGAGCCCGGGGTGAAGAACGGCGCGTCTTCGGACTCGAACTCGTGACGTACATGCACCACCAGGTCGCCACGGGCGCGGGCGGCCTCAAGGATGCTGGCGGCGTTGTCGGCTGCCGCATCGGCACCATCCAGAGTCCATTTGCCGCCGGGGAAGTAATCGTTCTGGATATCGATGACGATCAGTGCCTGCTTGCTCATGTCAAAAGCCTCGTGTTGGGGAGTGGTTGTGGCGTGGTGATAGTTATAGGCTTGGACGATGCGCTTGCGGATTGGCGCGAACGACAAATTGGCGGGAAAAACTGACAATGGCAGCGGCGCAGGACACTCTGGAAATTGGCCTGCTGGTTTATCCCGGCGCGCAACTGGCCGCCGTGCATGGCCTGACCGATCTGTTTGCCGTGGCCAACCGCCTGCGCCTGGAGTTGGGGGCGCTGGAGCGGCCCGCATTGCGCGTCAGCCATTGGAGCGAGGGGCCTGATCAGCAACTGCAGGTAACCTTCGACACGCACCCAGGCAGCCTGCACCCGCTGCGGGCCATGATCATCCCGCCGAGCCTGACCCAGGCGCCCTCGCCCGAACTGCTCGATCGCTACTGTGCCAGCCTGCGTCAATGGCATGCGGACGGCGCATTGCTGGTGTCGGTTTGCGTCGGGGTGTTCTTCATCGCCGCCAGCGGCCTGCTTGACGGGCGCCCGGCGACCACCCACTGGAATTTCGCGCAATCACTGGCCGAGCGCTTTGCGCAGGTGCAGGTCGAAGCCAACCTGCCGCTGCTCGATGACGGCGACATCATCACCTCGGCCGGGTTGATGGCCTGGACCGATCTGGGCCTGAAACTGGTCGAGCGTTTCCTGGGCGAAACCCTGGCGGCGGAGACTGCGCGGTTCCTGGCGGTCGAACGGGTCAGCGGCGGGCAGCACCCCGGCAGCGTCTTCAGCCCTCGGCTGGACCACGGCGACGAGGCGGTGCTCAAGGTCCAGCACTGGTTGCAGGGCAGTGGCGCGCGTGAGGTGTCGCTGGCGGCCATGGCCGCGTGTGCCGGCCTTGAGCAGCGCACTTTCCTGCGCCGCTTTCGCAGCGCCACGGGCCTTAAACCCACCGAGTACTGCCAGCAGGTCAGGGTCGGGCGGGCTTGCCGCATGCTTGAGTTCACCAACCGCTCAATCGACCAGATCGCCTGGGGTGTCGGCTATCAGGACCCGGGCGCGTTTCGCAAAGTGTTCTTCAAGGTCACCGGCCTTGCCCCCAGCGACTACCGGCGCCGACTCACCGCTGTGGTGGCTTGATCCTACTTTGGTACAGGCCGGGCTGCGCACTTGGCGTTTTGTTGCCTATTATCCGTTGCAAACAAGACGGAGAACGCCATGAGCGCCCCTGAACAAGCCGAGAGCCCGCCTGCCGATGTGCTGATCATCGGCGGCGGCCTGAGCGCAGCCCTGCTGGCCGCGCAGCTGTTACGCCAAGCCGGCCAGCGCCGTGTACTGGTCGTCGAGCCACGCGATGAACTGGGGCGCGGCGAAGCCTACAGCGCCACGCACCTGGGGCACACCCTCAACGGCAATGCCGCGCGCATGAGTGTCGACCCGGACAACGCCGATGACCTGAGCCAGTGGCTGGGCCAGCACATTGCTGCCGGAGGCTGGCCAGAGTCGGCCGCGCAAGGGGTACCGGTGGCGGAGCTGTTTGCGCCTCGCGGGCTGTTTGGCGAGTATGTCCGTCAGCGCCTGGCCGAGGCGCAGGCGGTGGGTGCGCAGCAGGGCTCGTGCCTTGAGCATGTTCAGGCCGAGGCGCTGGACCTGGCGGTGGATGAACTGGGGCTCAGTGTAAGCCTGGCCGACGGTCGGACCTTGCGCGCCAGCCGGGCCGTCCTGGCCACCGGCATGTTTGCCGCCGCGCGTACTCCCCAGCGCGGCGACAATGCTTTCAACAGCGCCTGTGTGGACCCCTGGGATATCCAGGCCATGCGGTCGATCAACCCAGACGGCCGGGTGGTCATTATCGGTTCCGGGTTGACCATGGTCGACGCGGTGGTGTCGCTGCAGGCAGCCGGCCATCGCGGCCCGATCGAGGTGTTTTCCCGCCACGGGCTGCTGCCTCATGTACGTCGTCAACCGCCGGCATGGGAAGATTTTCTCGCTGCGGACCTGTCACTGCGCAGTCCATTGCAACTGCTGCGGGCCTTGCGCAATCAGTGCCGCCTGGCCCAGCAGCAGGGCATCGACTGGCAGGCGCCCCTGGACACCGTGCGCGTGCATATCGGCAGGCTCTGGAGCCAGGCCAGCGAGCGTCACAAGCGCCAGTTCGTGCGCCATGTGCGGCCCTGGTGGGAGAGCCATCATCATCGATCGCCACCGCCGGGAGCGGCATTGCTGGCGCAGTTGATCGAAGCAGGGCGATTGCGGATTCATGCGGCGTCGTTGCAAGGGGTCGAAACCGGCGCCGACCGCCTGCCGGTGGTCAAGCTGCGCTTTCGCGGGCAAACGCAGGTCGAGCGGATCAGCGCCGACGCCCTGATCAATTCCACCGGTATTGAGTACGACTGGCGCAGGGTGGCCCGGCCCTTGCCGCAGAATTTGCTGCAACGCCGGCTGATCCAGCCGGGGCCGCTGGCCCTGGGCATCGCCGCAAACGCCCAGGGCGCGGTGCAGGATGGCGAGGGCCGCTACAGTTCGCAGCTGTTTGCCATGGGCCCGCCGCTGCGCGGGTTGTGGTGGGAGAGCACATCGGTGACCGACGTGGCCTTGCAGGCCAAGGCGCTGGCGCAGCTTCTGGCCGGCACGGGCCGTTAGTCGTTGGGTTCGGCGCCAGGCTCCAGCAGTTGCGGCCCAGGGCCCTGTTCGCCGAGCTGGTCGTCACAGTTGCGCAGCGGACAGCTTTGCAGCGACATGCAGCCGCAGCCGATGCAGCCGTCGAGCTGGTCGCGCAGCACCATCAGCTTGTCGATGCGCCGGGTCAGGTCCTGGCGCCATTGCTCCGATAGCCGTTGCCAGTCCTTCACGCTCGGTGCACGGCCCACCGGCAGCGTTTGCAACGCGGCATGAATGGTGGCCAAGGGAATACCCAGGCGTTGCGCCATCTTGATCACCGCCACCCGACGCAGGGTTTCGCGCGGGTAGCGGCGCTGGTTGCCGGCGCTGCGGGTGCTGTAGATCAGGCCTTTGCTTTCGTAGAAATGCAGGGCGGTCACGGCCACGCCGCTGCGCGCCGACAGTTGGCCGACGCTGAGGGCACTCTGGGCGGTATCGGGCATGACAGGATTTCTCTTGACCTCTAGTTAACTCGAGGTTTTACCCTGCCTGCCATCGCACCGCAAGTGCAAAGGCAGAGGGAGTAGCTTCATGCTGGTTTCAGACAACAGCCTGTGTTTTACCCAGATGATCGAGTTCGAGGTGGCGCCGGATCGTCAACACGCGCTGGCCCAGGCGCTGGTGCTGCGCAGCGAGTACCTTGCCGTGCAGCACAACGGCCTGGTCGCTGCCAGTATCCAGGCCAGCGATGATGGCAGCCGGGTATTGCAATACCTGCAGTGGCGGTCACGTACTGCCTGGGAGGCTGCTGTCAGCAGTTTCGAGCATGAGCCGTTCCTGCAACTGATTCGCCAGCACCAGGCCAGAAGCGTGAACTTCAATGCCTTCCAGACCCTCAGCAGCCTGGCCCGTACAGCCGAGCACGGGCTGCACTGCCAACTGCCTATGGACTCAGGAGTACCAGGGTGAATGATGCGGGTAGCGGTCAAGTCTTGCGCCAATGACCATTTCGCTGATCCAGGCACTGAGAATAGAGCTGTAGGCCTTCTGGCTGCGGTCGCTGGACAGTGCGTGGTCGGCGCCGTCGACGATCCGGTGGGTCAGCGAATGGGCACTGACGAAGGCTGAGCGGTAACTCATCAAGGTGCTGTGTGGCACGAAGTCGTCCTGTTCCGACTCCACCAGCAGCACATCGCCGGCAAACTCTGCGCAGGCGCCCAGTGCACGGTTGTCTGCCGGCGCGAGCGGGCGCTGACGGTAGTCGCTCAGACGCTGGCGGTCGAGGGCTTGTTTGGGCAGCTTCCATTCCTCATCCCAGTACAGCGCCGGCACCCGTAATGCCAGCCATTTGACCGGGCGCAAGGCTGTAAGCAAGGTCGCCAGGTAGCCGCCGTAGCTGCTGCCGATCAGGGCGATGGCGCTGCTGTCGACTGCCGGATGACTGACCAGCCGATCGTAGGCGCCAACCAGGTCAGCGAGGTTCTGCTCGCGGGTAACGCTCAGGCGCTGGCTTTCGGTCTTCTCGTGGCCACGCAGGTCGAAGGTCATGCACACGCAGCCAAGGCCGGTGATCTGCTTGGCCCTGGCCAGGTCGCGTTGCTGGCTGCCACCCCAGCCGTGCACAAAGAGGATGGCGGGCACCTTGGCACTGGGGCTGACGATGGTTCCGGCGATGCTTTCGCCATCGACCGGAATCTCGATCGCTTCGCTATGGATGGTCATAGTCGCGGATCCGTGCGTATTTGCAGACTCGTCCGAGTTCACTGTCGTCCCCCTGATAGAAAATCGTCGCATCGGCGGGCAGCTCAGGCGCGTCGAAGGCTTCATGGGTGGAGGCGCGCACGCGCATCAGCGCCGGGTCAGCGGCAAACGCCTGCAGCGCCAGTACCTCGGCACTGCTGGCACCACCGATGCGCCAGGATTGTTCGAGCACGCCGCTGCGCAGCTTGCCCTGGCTGTTAAGGCCGCGTGCCACGTCATAGTTGCGCCGTGAGGCAATAAACCCAGGGAAGCTCTGCAGCGCGGCCTGTTCGTAGGTCCTGGCCTGGGTAATGGCCAGGCGCAGGTGATCTTCCAGTTGCAGTTGCAGCAGGTCGTCGTAGTCACCGCGCACCAGCACCAGGTCCGACCCGCCGTAGATCTCCTCGCCCTGATGGTCGCGGGTCAACTGTTGGGTGCCGTAGTAGCTGCAGAGGATGCCGGCGACCAGGGCCTGGCCGACGCTGAAGGTCTGCACCTGGCTGAGGTTCTCCTCCAGGGTCAGGCCCCAGAGGGCTATTTCCTGTTCATCCATGGCGCCCAGTGCCTGTTCCAGGCCTTTCATGTCGTCGATCACGCATTGCCCGCGGCCTGCGGTGGCGCGCACCGGCTTGAGGCGCAGGGGCCCCTCGCGCAACAGCAATTGTGCGGCGCGCAGGGCATCGTCGAGGCTAAAGACGCTGTAGCCACGAAGCAGCGCATCCTGGGCCAACCGGGCGAAATCATTGCTCCAGCCCAGCGGAAAACGCGCATCGGCCGCAATCGGGTGGGAAATCGCCTTGGTGGCCATAAACGGCTGGCTGACCAGGCCGCCAAACAGATCGGTCGGTGCGCCAATGCCCATTGCCCGATAGCGTTCGGCACCGATCAGGGTTTCAGTGGGCAGGTAGTAGAAGTTCTGTTTTGCCGTCGGCGGCTGGGCAGGGCTGACCACCTCGGTGTGGAACAACTGCGCGAGCCGTTCGGCGAGCTTGAGGTGCACACTGTGTTCGTGTTCGGGTGTACTTTGACGGGTATCCAGCAGCACCACGCCTTGCTTGCGGTCTGTCGATCGGAGCATGGGCAGATCCTCCCTTGCCGGGCTGTACTGAATGTGAAGTCCATGAGTGGCAGAAGTTCAGGGTGAGTGACTGAAGGATGGTTTTTTAGGTTATATAAATATGAAAATTGATAATTTATAGTTCTATTGGTGGCTGGTGCACTATGGCGTTGCACTTTCCCTACACGGATTTAGGCAACGTCTGCTTTGCATGGCGACGACAACCAGAGAGCCTGCTGTCATGAATGATCTTCCGCTGTATTTCGACTACGCCGCCACGACACCGGTCGACGAGCGAGTCATCCAGGCCATGGTCAGCTGTCTGGGTGCCTCGGGCAATTTTGGCAATCCGGCCTCCAGCTCCCATTGCTACGGGCAGAACGCGCGCACGGCCGTGGAGAATGCCCGTGCCCAGGTTGCCGGGCTGGTGGGTGCGCAGGCCGGGCAGATCGTCTGGACCTCGGGGGCGACCGAATCGAACAACCTGGCGCTCAAGGGCCTCGCCCAGGGGCGCCAGGGTGGTCACATCATTACCAGCCAGATCGAACACAAGGCGGTGCTCGATACCGTTCGCCAGCTTGAGCAAAACGGATTCGAGCTGACCTTGCTCGCGCCCGACGCCCAGGGCCTGATCACAACCGAAGCGCTGCGCGCAGCCCTGCGCGAAGATACTTTCCTGGTTTCACTGATGCTGGTGAATAACGAGCTGGGGACCGTCAACGATATCCCGGCGCTGGCCGAGGTTGTACGCCAGCATGGCGCCTTGCTGCATGTGGACGCGGCGCAAGGGGCGGGCAAGCTGTCGATCGACCTGGCCCGCTGGCCGGTCGACTTGATGTCCTTTTCCGCGCACAAGGTCTATGGGCCCAAAGGCATTGGCGCCTTGTATGTAGGAGAGCGCGCCAGGCCCTTGCTGCAAGCGCAGATCCACGGCGGCGGGCACGAAGGCGGGCTGCGCTCCGGGACGCTGGCAACGCACCAGATCGTCGGCATGGGCGAGGCGTTTGCCGTGGCCCAGGCGCTGCTTGAAGACGAAACCCGGCGCATCGCTCATCTGCAGCAGCGCTTGCTCGATCAGTTGCTGAGCGTGCCCGGAGTGAAGCTCAACGGCAGTGCCGGGCAACGCATCGCGCATACCCTGAGTCTTACCTTCGGCGCTGACGTTCCCGATTTTTCGACGTTGGCCCAGACCTTGGCATTTTCTTCGACCTCAGCCTGCAATTCGGCGAGCAATGCAGCGTCCCACGTGCTTCTTGCGCTGGGGCTCGAGCCGCAGGCCGCGCGCCAGACCCTTCGCCTGAGCCTGGGCCGCTACACCCGGGCAGAAGACATCGACCAGGCAATCCGCGCGATAAAGGCCTCGTTACAATCACAACCCTTCTGGGCGGTTGCCCAGGGCTGAAGCCTGTTCCATTATCAGCGCCTATAACAATGGATGCCGTGGTAGCAGGAGTCAGCATGAACACTCAGTCTTCAACGCAGGAAGCGGTGAATACGCGCCTGGAACGTATTCGTGAAGTGATGCAGCGCGAAGGCGTCGATGCCCTGTTGGTGCCTTCGGCCGACCCGCACCTTTCCGAATACCTGCCCGGTTATTGGCAGGCCAGGCAATGGTTGTCCGGGTTCCATGGCTCGGTCGGCACCTTGATCGTCAGCGCCGACTTCGCCGGCCTGTGGGCGGACAGCCGCTATTGGGAACAGGCAGAAAAGGAACTGGCGGGCACTACCATCGAACTGGTGAAGTTGCTGCCAGGCAAGCCCGGTCCGCTGGACTGGCTGGCCGAGCAGGCCCCTGAAGGCGGCGTGGTTGCGGTCGACGGCGCGGTCATGGCCCTGGCATCTGCACGCCAGCTGGGCGAGCGGCTCAAGGCGCGCAACGTGCGTTTGTTAAGTGATAGGGATCTGCTCGGGCAAATCTGGGCTGACCGCCCGGCGCTGCCGGAAAACCCGGTGTACCAGCACCTGCCGCCCGAAGCCACGGTCAGTCGTGCCGAAAAGCTGGCCAACCTGCGTCAGGCCATGGGCGAGCGTGGCGCCGACTGGCACTTCATCGCCACTCTGGACGACATCGCCTGGCTGTTCAACCTGCGCGGCAGTGACGTTTCCTACAATCCGGTGTTCGTTTCCTTTGCCCTGATCAGCCAAGGTCAGGCCACCCTGTTCGTCGCCCTGAACAAGGTCGACGAACATTTGCGTCATGTGCTGGAAGTCGACGGCATCCGTTTGCGCGACTATGCCGAGGTTGCCTCGGCACTGGCCGCGATTCCCGCTGGCGCCAGCCTGCTGATCGACCCGGCGCGAGTTACCAGTGGCCTGTTGGCCAATGCCGCCAATGGCGTTCGCCTGGTAGAAGGGTTGAACCCGACCACGCTGGCCAAGTCGCAGAAAAGCGCAGCCGACCTTGCACATATCCGCAAGGCCATGGAGCAAGATGGCGCGGCGCTGTGCGAATTCTTCGCCTGGTTCGAGGCGGCCCAGGGGCGCGGCGAGCCGATCACCGAGCTAAGCGTGGATGAACAGCTCAGTGCTTCGCGTGCACGTCGCCCGGGGTTCGTCTCGCTGAGCTTCTCGACCATCGCCGCCTTCAATGCCAATGGCGCCATGCCGCATTACCGGGCAACCGACGAATCCCACGCGCGCATTGAAGGCGATGGTCTGTTGCTGATCGATTCCGGCGGACAGTACCTGGGCGGGACTACCGACATCACCCGGATGGTGCCGATAGGCAACCCCTCTGTTGAACAAAAACAGGACTGCACCCGGGTACTCAAAGGTGTCATTGCATTGTCCCGCGCGCGTTTCCCTCGCGGCATCCTGTCGCCACTGCTCGATGCCATAGCTCGTGCGCCCATCTGGGCGGAGCAGGTCGACTACGGTCATGGCACAGGGCATGGTGTCGGCTACTTCATGAATGTGCATGAAGGGCCGCAGGTGATTGCCTATCAGGCCGCCGCCGCGCCACAGACCGCCATGCAGGCGGGAATGATCACCTCGATCGAGCCCGGTACCTATCGTCCCGGCGAGTGGGGCGTGCGTATCGAGAATCTGGTGTTCAACCGTGAGGTGGGCAAAAGCGCGTTTGGCGACTTTCTCGAGTTTGAAACCCTGACGCTGTGTCCGATCGATACCCGCTGCCTGCTGACGCAGCGATTGAGTAGTGAGGAGCGTGACTGGCTCAATGGCTATCACGCAGAGGTACGCAAGCGCCTTTCGCCATTGTTGGAGGGGCCTGCGTTGCGTTGGTTGCAGGTTCGTACGGAATCGATCTGATATCTAGACGGCAGTGACAGCAAGGGCAGCCTGTGGGCTGCCCTTGTTTTTTGATCAGCTTACTTGCAGATGACGATCATGCTGCGGCTGGTGTAGCCAGCAGGGTTGAGGCCAAAAGGATAGTCACCGGGCTCGGCATCGCCGTCACCTGAACGGGCAATGACTTTATAGCCTTTGCTGCCGCAGGAGGCTTCGGCCTTGGCGTAGCATTTGTCCCAAGATGAAGACAGGCCAGAGCAGTTGATGTGCAGGCCTTTCTTGCCTCGTTTGACTTCGGTGCTCGCCGTCGCCGCACACCCCGCGATGGCCAAAATGGCTAGGATGAGCAAAATTCGTTTCATTCCTGTCCTTAATGCGTACCGGGTCTACCGCCCGTGTCTAATTTCCCGTGCTTCGTCCCTGATGCCTCTTCGCGTCCCTGTCTTGTCAATTAGATATCTTTAAGGTTGACGTTATATGACAGCTTAAAGATGGTGGAAGTCCGGCACAATGACCAGCGTCTATTTAAATGCAAATATTTCTCAAATCAGTCAGCGGCAACCAGCGCCGGGCGTTCCTTGCGCAGTGACAGGGTGGCGCCAACTGAGGCGGTAATGATTGCGGCAATAGCCAGCCATTGCGCTACGGTCAGCACTTCGCCCAGGAACAGCAAGCCTGATAGTGCGCCGAACGCGGGTTCGATACTCATCAAGGTGCCGAAGGTCCGGGCGGGCATGCGTGTCAGGGCGACCATTTCCAGGCTGTAGGGCAGGGCTGTGGAGAGTATCGCAACGCCCAGGGCGATAGGCAGCAGTGATGGGGTGAGCAGCGCGCTACCGGCATGGGCTATGCCGATGGGGGCGACGAACAGCGCGGCAATCATCACGCCCAGGGCGGCGGTCTGGATGCCGTTCTCGGCACCGGCCTTTTGCCCATATAGAATGTACAGCGCCCAGCACACGCCGGCGCCCAGTGCGTAGCCTGCGCCAACCAGGTCGATGCCGGCGCTGGTCTGGCCGATCGGAATCAACAGCAGCAAACCAATTACCGCCAGGCCGATCCAGAGAAAATCCACGACCCGTCGCGACGCGTACAGGGCGACGGCTAGCGGGCCGGTAAACTCCAAGGCGACGGCAATGCCCAGTGGCACGGTGCGCAGCGACATATAGAAGAGGAAATTCATCCCGCCCAGGGCCATACCGTAGATGATCACGGTGCGCAGGGTGCTGGCACTGAGCCTGGCGCGCCAGGGGCGCAGCAGCAACAGCATGATGATGCTGGCAAAGATCAGGCGCAGGGTGGTGGTGCCTTGTGCGCCCACTACCGGGAACATGCTCTTGGCCAGCGAGGCCCCGGACTGGATCGAGGCCATGGCGATCAGCAGCAAGCCAATAGGGAAGAGAGTGGCGGCCAGGCTGCGGGGTTGGCTATTCATTGCGGGAGGGCATTCCTTATATAGGTACTAGCGCGGGCAGACTATGATGCGCAAAGGCCCAAAAATGAGCAATATACTGCTCATTATTCTTTTGTTCGGGGTTTTCTGAATTAACCCTTGACGTCCGATTTAATCTCTCTATAATTCGCCCCACTTCCGGCGCAGTCGGAACTGAAAACTCCTTGAGTTTCAAAGGGTTAGCGGTTCCAGGGTCATCCGGAGGTGCTTCGATCGAAAGATCGGCAGCGGTGAAAAAAAGGCAGTTGACAGCGGTTTGAAACGCTGTAGAATTCGCCTCCCGCTACGAGAGATCGCAGCGAGTCAAGTGGTTGAAGTTGAA
>NZ_JYOF01000024.1:3503-70000 GCF_000955865.1 Pseudomonas sp. 2(2015) | reverse complement strand
CTGCCCGGGCCACTGCTGTTGCCGGCAGCATCCTGGGCCACGGCGTTGATCACCGTGCCGTTGGGCAACGGGCTGGCCGGGGTGAAGCTCCAGTTGCCACTGCCATCGGCGCTGGTCAGGCCAATCGGGTTGCCGCCGCCATCGGTGAGCAGGATGGTCGCGCCGGCTTCGGCAGTACCGCTGATCTCGGCGCCGTTGCTCGGCTCGACCACCGGCGCCGCGGGCGCAACGCCATCAATCGTGGCAACCGCCGCCGCACTGTCGACCCCGCTGGGGTTGCGCGCCACGACATTGATCACGGTGCCGTCCGGCAGCGGCACACCGGGGGTGAAGCTCCAGTTGCCGCTGCCGTCGGCCGTCACCTGGCCGATCGGGTTGCCGTTGCCGTCGGTGATGATGAGGGTGTTGCCGGCATCGGCGCTGCCGCTGATGATCGAACCGTTGCTGGGGTCGATCTGCGGGATCGACGGCAACGAGGTATCCACGATAGTGCTAGCGGGCGCGCCGGTGTTGCCGGCCGCGTCGGTGGCGGTGACATTGACCACGGTGCCGTTGGGCAGTTGCGCACCGGGGGTGAACGTCCAGTTGCCGCTGCCATCGGCGGTGGTCTGGCCGATCGGGTTGCCGCTGGCGTCGGTCAGGGTAACGGTGCTGTTGGCCTCGGCGGTGCCGTTGAGGGTATTACCGTTGCTTGGGTTGACCACCGGCGCTGGCGGCGGCACGGCATCCACCGTGGTGGTGCCCGGGCCGCTGGTATTGCCGGCCGGGTCCTGGGCCACGGCATTGATCACCACGCCGTTGACCAATGGCGCAGCAGGCGTGAACGTCCAGTTGCCGCTACCGTCGGCGGTGGTCTGGCCGATCGGATTGCCACCACCATCGGTGATGATGATCCTGGCCCCCGCTTCGGCAGTGCCGCTGATGGTGCTGCCATTGCTCGGATTGATGACCGGTGCGCCCGGGGCAACGCTGTCCACGGTGGTGGCGGCCTGCAGGCCCGTGTTGCCAGTCGGATCGGTGGCGGTGGCAATCACCACGGTGCCGTTGGCCAGCGGGCTGCCCGGGGTGAAGCTCCAGTTGCCGCTGCCATCGGCGGTCACCTGGCCAATCGGGTTGCCGCTGCCATCCTTGAGGGCAACCGTGGCACCGGCTTCAGCCGTGCCGCTGATGGTGGCGCCATTGCTCGGGTTGATGACCGGGGCCGCAGGCGCTGAGCTGTCGACGGTGACGCTGGCCGGTGCGCTGAGGTTGCCGGCAGCATCCTGGGCGACAACGTTGACCACGGTGCCATCGGCCAGCGCCGAACCCGGGGTGTAGGTCCAGTTGCCGCTGCCGTCGGCAAAGACTTCGGCGATCGGGTTGCCGCTGCCATCGGTGAGAATGACTTTGCTGTTGGCTTCGGCGGTGCCGCTCAGGCTGTTGCCGTTGCTCAGGTTGACCGTCGGGGCCGGCGGCGCGACGGCATCCACTACGGCAGAAGCCGGTGCGCCGGTGTTACCGGCCGGGTCGGTGGCCACCGCATTGACCACGGTGCCGTTGGGCAGCGGGCTGCCCGGAGTGAAGCTCCAGTTGCCACTGCCATCGGCAGTCACCTGGCCGATCGGGTTGCCGCTGCCATCGGTCAGGGTGACGGTGGCGCCGGCTTCGGCGGTACCACTGATGACGCTGCCATTGCTCGGGTTGAGTAGCGGCGCGCCCGGAGCGACGCTGTCTACCGTGGTCGCCGCTGGAGCACCGGTGTTGCCGGTCGGGTCGGTGGCCGTTGCCACCACTACCGTACCGTTGGGCAACGGGCTGCCCGGAGTGAAGCTCCAGTTGCCACTGCCATCGGCAGTCACCTGGCCGATCGGGTTGCCGCCACCATCCTTGAGCACCACCGTGGCGCCGGCTTCAGCGGTACCGCTGATGACACTGCCATTGCTCGGGTTGAGTACCGGTGCCGCAGGTGCCGAACTGTCGACGGTGACGCTTGCCGGCGGGCTGCTGTTGCCTGCCGCATCCTGGGCGAGCACATTGATTACCGTGCCATCGGCAATCGGCGTGCCCGGTGCGTAACTCCAGTTACCGCTGCCATCGGCCGTGACTTCGGCAACCGGGTTGCCGTTGCCGTCGGTGATGATCACCTTGCTGTTGGCCTCGGCCGTGCCACTGAGGCTGCTGCCATTGCTCGGATTGATGGTCGGCGCCAGTGGCGCGACGGCATCGACAGTGACGCTGGCCGGGCCGCTGCTGTTGCCGGCCGGGTCCTGGGCCACGGCATTGATCACGCTGCCATCGGGCAATGCGGCGCCCGGAGTAAAGCTCCAGTTGCCGCTGCCGTCGGCAGTGGTTTCGCCGATGGGGTTGCCGCTGCCGTCAGTGAGGATGACCTTGGCACCGGCTTCGGCAGTACCGCTGATGATCGCGCCGTTGCTCGGGTTGACCTGCGGCGCGGCGGGCGCCTGGGCGTCGATGACGGTGCTGCCAGGTGCACTGGTATTGCCGCTGGCATCGGTGGCGGTGACGTTGACCACGGTGCCGTCAGCCAGCGGGCTGCCCGGGGTGAAACTCCAGTTGCCGCTGCCGTCGGCCGTGACCTGGCCGATCGGGTTGCCGCTACCGTCGGTCAAAGAGACGGTGGCGCCGGCTTCAGCAGTACCGCTAAGGACGCTGCCATTGCTCGGGTTGAGCACCGGTGCCGCAGGTGCCGAGCTGTCGACGGTGACCGACACCGGCGGGCTGGTGTTACCCGCGGCATCCTGGTTGACCACGCTGATCACGGTGCCATTGGCAATCGGCGTGCCTGGGGTGTAGCTCCAGTTGCCGCTGCCATCGGCGTTGGTCTGGCCAATCGGATTGCCGTTACCGTCGCGGATGATCACCGTGCTGCCTGGCTCGGCGCTGCCGCTAAGCTCGCTGCCATTGCTCGGGTTGACCGTCGGTGCGCCAGGCGCTACGCCGTCGACGGTGGCGCTGGCCGGGCCACTGATGTTGCCGGCGGCATCCTGGGCCACGGCATTGACCACGGTGCCATCGGGCAACGGCGTGGCCGGGGTAAAACTCCAGTTGCCGTTGGCATCGGCAGTGGCCTGGCCGATCGGGTTGCCGCTGCCGTCGGTCAGGGTGATGGTCGCCCCGGCTTCGGCGCTACCGCTGAACTCGCTACCGTTGGTCGGGTTGATCTGCGGCGCAGCCGGCGCCACGCCGTCGACGGTGATCGACGCCGGCGGGCTGCTGTGGCCGCTGGCATCCTGGGCCACCACAGTGACCACGGTGCCATCGGCCAGCGCCGTGCCTGGCGTAAAGCTCCAGTTGCCATTGCCGTCGGCGACCGTCTGGCCGATCGGGTTGCCATTGCCATCGGTGATCACCAGGGTTACGCCGGGCTCGGCAGTACCCGACAGCTCGCTGCCATTGCTGGCATTGACCTGGGGTGCATCCGGGTAATCGGGGGCCTGGACGCTGACGCCCGGGCTGCTGTTGCCGGCAGGGTCAGTGACCACCACGGTGACGGTCTGGCCATCGGTCAGCGGTGGATCAAGCGGCACCTGGAAGCTGCCATCGCTGCCGATCACCGCCGTGACATCCGGCTGGCCATCGCCATTGGTGTCGACACCAACGCTGGCACCGGGCTCGCCATTGCCGCTGACGCTGCTACCGTCGGGCGCCACTTCGACATCCGTGGGCGCCGCCGGGGCGGTGGTGTCCGGTGCGCTGGCCTGGGCTGGCGGGCTGCTGTTGCCGGACGGGTCGGTGATCACCACGGTCACCGTCTGGCCATTGGTCAGCGGTGGGTTAAGCGGCACCTGGAAGCTGCCGTCAGGGCCGATAATCACCGTGATGTCGGGATGGCCGTCGCCATCGGTGTCGATGCCCGCCGTGGCTCCCGGCTCGCCCTTGCCACTGACCAGGGTACCATCGGGGGAGACTTGCAGATCGCTTGCCGGCGCCGGTGCGGTGGTGTCCGGTGCGGTGATCTGGGTCGGCGGGCTGCTGTTGCCGGACGGGTCGGTGACCACCACGGTCACCGTTTCACCGTTGGTCAGTGGCGGGTTCAACGGTACCTGGAAGCTGCCATCGGCGCCGACCACCACGGTTGCATCAGGCTTGCCGTCGCCGTTAGTGTCGATGCCGACGGTAGCGCCCGGCTCGGCCTTGCCGCTCACCGAACTGCCGTCGGTGGCCACCTGCAACCCCGACGCTGCACCCGGCGCGGTGGTATCCACCGGTGGGGTTTCACTGCCGCCGCCACCACCACCGCCGCCACCGCCACTGTTCGACACCGCAACGCCCGCACCAATCACCGCCGCGCCCGCCAGCAGCATCCCCCCTACCCCTAGGCCGCCTGCGGTCGCACCGGCACCGGCGCCCCCGGCAGCGGTCAGCGAGTCAAAGCCTGCAGCGCTTTCCTGGGCGACATAGGTGGCCGCCAGGATGCCCTCTGCGGCAACCGGCGGCAGGCTAACCGCCACCAACTTGCCTTCATGGACCAGGAACAGCTCACTGGGTGGCTGGCCTTCGGCATAGAAATTGGCAATACGGACGCTCTCGCCGTTCTTGAGCTGCACCACCAGGTCGGCATCGCTTTTCGAATAGCTGGCAACCGCCTCGGGATCGATGTCGAGGGCGATTTCGCTGCTTTCGGTCAGTTTGAGGATGCCGTTGGTAGGGATTTCAGTGACAGCGGCGGACGAGACATTTTGATTGAGGGGGGAAACCTGCGCCTGGATCGACATGCTAGACAGTCCTTTTGCCCATAGATGACCGAAGGGGTCACACTGCTGCCTGAAGAAATAGCAGTTCTGGGAAAAAAAACGATTCTGGCTTTAGGCTTAATACCTAAGCGCACTTAAACGTTTTTGGCGTTAGTCCAAAAGGCTTGCAGCGCCCTTGCAGTTGCGAAAAAAACGGCGATTGACGACACTGCAAAGCCACCTTCAATAGCCTTCGCCATGTCAGTTACCCTGCGCCTTGCCCGCGTCGAAGACGCGCAACTGCTACCCGCCGTCGAACGTTCTGCCGCCCGGGTTTTTGCCGATCAGCCAGGTCTTGAGTGGATTGCCACGGGGCCGGTGATGAGCAGCGACGAGCACCGCCAGTTCATCGACCAGGGCCATGAGTGGGTGCTGGCCGACGCCGACGACGTGCCGCAGGGGTTCCTCTGCGCGCAACCCGCAGGCCGCGACCTGTTCATTCATGAACTCTCGGTTGCGCAATCTGCGCAAGGTCAGGGCCATGGCCGCCGGTTGATCGGCGCCGCCGCTGACTGGGCCCGCGAACACGGCTTCGAAGCCCTGAGCCTGACCACCTTTGCCTGCGTTCCCTGGAACGCGCCCTTCTATGCCCGCCTGGGCTTCGAGACACTCGCTGAACAGCAACTGAGCCAGGCTTTGCACCAACAGTTGAACCGCGAACAACTGCAGGGACTGATCGGCCGCTGCGCCATGCGCATGAAACTTCAGCCGTTGTCCTGAGGCTGTTCGCGGGCACGCTCGGCCTGGCGCAACTGTGCTTCCTGCTTGCCGATCAGCTGCAGCTGGCGGCGCAATTCCGACACCCGTTCGGCCAGGCTCAAGGCCAGGTCCTGGTTCTGCTTCTCCAGCTCATCGCGTGAACCGCTGAGCTGCGCAAGCTTGACCTCCAGGCCGTGAATTTTCGCCTGCTGGCGATCGCCCTGGGTCTTGAGGCCGCGCTGGGCTTCTTTGAGGGTGCGAACCTGCACCAGCAGGCCTTCGTTGTCGCGGTTAAGGCGGGTCAGTTCGTCTTGCTTGACGATCAGGCTCTGCTGCAACTGGCGCACTTCCACCTGCAGCAACTGTACCTGCGCCTCGTGCCGGCGTTGATCCTGGTCGCGCTGTTCGCGGCTGGCGTTGCGGTAATGCTCAAGGGCATCGCGGGCATGCTGGTGCTTGTCTTCCAGCGAGCGGACCTGCTCGTCCTTATCGGCCAGGCGCAGGTTCAGTTCGCCCACCGCCTGGTTGAGGGTGGCGTTGCGGGTCTGCTCGCTTTGCAAGCTGGTGCGGGCGGTGGCCAGGGCCTCTGACTCGCTGGCCAGCGCCGCCGTCTGGATCTCATGTTGCTGTTGCAAGGCGGCCAGCGCCTGCTGGCTGATCTGCACCTGCGCCAGCAGGGTCTGGCGCTCTTGTTCAAAGGCACTACGGGCAAGGTCGATACGCGCCTCAGCCTCCTCCTGCAGCTGCGCGGCCAGTTGCTCGACCACTGCCGCCAGCGCATCGCTGAGGTTTGCCGTGCTGGCGGGTGCCGCCGGCTGCAGGCTTTCCAGCTCTTTGAGGTAACGATGAATGGTGGTTTTCGAGCCGGTATTACCCAGCTCGATACGTACGGCATCGATACTCGGATGCTCGCCCCGGGCCAGCAGCGCCTGCCGCGCCTTGTGCACTAATGCCTTGTTGATACCGCCACGGGCCATGTCAGCTCCTACTATTTCGTACTGTGATACGTACCATGTATTTACATACTATCCTATTGATCTTCCTCACGCTCATACAATCAAGGCCTGAGATAAAATAATCACGGCTTATCGCATGTGAGGCTCTAGAATGGCGGGTAAATGTGCCCAGAGCGGTACGCCTGGCGGGAACGCGGCAATGAACACGATCGAGCGCTACCTGCAGGCCGCAGTGCGCGATAACACCCGGCGCAGTTACCAGGCCGCGGTCGAGCACTTCGAAGTGAGCTGGGGAGGCTTTCTGCCGGCCACCGCCGACAGCATCGCCCGCTACCTGGCCGAGCATGCGCACAGCCACTCGATCAGCACCCTCAAGCAGCGCCTGGCAGCGCTAGGGCAATGGCATGTCAGCCAGGGCTTTCCCGACCCGACCAAGGCACCGATGGTGCGCCAGTTGCTCAAGGGCATCCGCACCCTGCACCCGGCCGAACCGAAACAGGCGGCACCGCTGTTGATCCAGCACCTGCAAACTGCCGTTGGCGTACTTGAGCAAGAAGCCGCCCAGGCCCGCGCCGGGCACGATTTGCCGGCACTGTTGCGCGCCAGCCGCGACAAGGCCTTGCTGTTGATCGGGTTCTGGCGCGGGTTTCGCGGCGATGAACTGGCGCGCCTGCAGGTCGAGCATATCCAGGCCCAGGCGGGTATCGGCCTGTCGATCTACCTGCCGCGCAGCAAGGGCGACCGCCAGGCGCTGGGCGTGCGCCATCGGGCGCCGGCACTCAAAGTGTTGTGCCCGGTCCAGGCTTACCTGCAATGGCTTGAAGTGGCAGGCATTGCCCGCGGCCCGGTGTTTCGCAAACTCGACCGCTGGGGCAACCTCGGCGAACAGCCGCTCAACAGCAACAGCCTGATCGGCTTGTTGCGGCGCATCCTCGAACGCGCAGGCGTACCGGCAGCGTTATATACCGGGCACTCGCTGCGCCGCGGCTTTGCCACCTGGGCCACCAGCAATGGCTGGGAGCTCAAGGCGTTGATGAGCCATGTCGGCTGGAAAGACGCCAAGTCGGCGCTGCGCTATATCGATGCGTCGGTGTCGTTTGGCGAGCTGGCGCTGCTCGACGGCAGCGCCCCGGGGCAACTGACGGATCAGTCCTGAAGCGGGCGCTGCATCTTGACGATCTCGATCACCGCGCGACTGTTGCCGCGGCTGAAGGTGCCGTTGCCGATAGGCACAAAGCCGTTGGCTTGATAAAAGCCCTGAGCATTGCGCGTGGCTTCCAGGTAAACGCTGCTGGCCTTCGTCGCGCGGATGCGCTCGATCGCCAGGTTCAGCAGTCGCCCACCGATGCCCTGCCCGGCACCCGCGCCGCAGACAAACAGCTTGCTGAGTTCAAAGCCGTCGATCTCGACGAAGCCGAGAATGCTTTCGGCTTGCGCGACCCACAGGTTGCCCTGCTCGATGGCCGGCAGATAAGTCGCCGGTGAGCGGCCATCCAGCCACATGTGAATCTGCTCGACGCTGTAATGCTCGCCACACTGAGACTCGACCGAGTCCTTGTGCACGTTGAAAATGGCCTGCGCATCGGCGGCCCTGGCCTGGCGAAGTACAATCGCGCTCATCTACCCGCTCCCTGCTTTTATGTGGACTGCCTGGCGTATCAGTTACGCGTCTTGCACAGTGTGCCAGGCTTGAGGTGGGCAACGAAGTTGCACGGGCGATGGCGGGCATCCAGTTGCTCGGCGAGGATACCTTCCCAGGCGGTGCGGCAGGCGCCGGTAGAGCCCGGCAGGCAGCAAACCAGGGTGCCATTGGCAAGGCCGGCCAGGGCACGGGTCTGCACGGTGGAAGTGCCGATATCGAGGATCGACAAGGCGCGGAACAACTCGCCAAAGCCATCGATGTGCTTGTCGAACAGGCAGGCCACAGCTTCCGGGGTGCTGTCGCGCCCGGTAAAGCCGGTGCCGCCGGTGATCAGCACCACCTGCACGTCGTCCTCGGCAATCCAGCCGGCAACCTGGGCGCGAATCTTGTACAGGTCATCCTTGAGCAGCACCCGCTCGACCAGGCGGTGGCCCATCTCCACCGCGCGGCTGGCCAGCAGCTCGCCGGAGGTGTCGGTGGCGAAGCTGCGGGTGTCGCTGACAGTCAGCACGGCGATGTTCAGCGGCACGAACACCGCGTCCAGTTTGATACTCATGCACAGCCCCTTGGCAGCAGTCAGGAAGTTGCGGCCAACGCTAGAGGCAAACACCATTAGCGTCCAATCGATAGATCCGACCGGCTTATCGAGGTGGTCTATCGTCTATTGATCAAGCGCCTCTATCAGCCGGTCACTAATGCCCATTGGACGGCCCGGGGGCATTGCTTTACCGTTTTGCCACCCGCCCTACTGACTTGCCAGGCTGCGCCATGGATATCAAACAACTGAAGTTTCTTCTCGCCCTGGACCAGACCCGCCACTTCGGCCAGGCCGCCGCGCTGTGCCATATCACCCAGCCGACCCTGTCGATGCGCCTGCGTAACCTTGAGGACGAACTGAACCTGGTGCTGGTAACCCGTGGCCAGCGTTTCGAAGGCTTTACCGAGGCCGGCGAGCGCATCCTGGCCTGGGCTCGCACCCTGCTGGCCGCCTATGACGGCCTGCAGGCTGAAGCCGCCAGTTGCCGCGGGCAGATCGTCGGCAGCCTGCGCCTGGGCATGGTGCCGCTGTCGAGCTTCAACCCCATGCAGTTTCTCCAGCCCCTGGCCCAGCGCTATCCAGAGCTGCAGTTCCAGCTATCATCGCTGAGCTCCGAACAGATCACCGATGGCCTGAGCCGTAACCAGCTGGACCTGGGTATCTGCTACCTGGACCAGATCAACAGCGCCTATTTCGAAGTGATCGAACTGGGCACCACGCGCATGGGCCTGCTGTATGACGTGCGCCATTTTCAGTTCGAGCAGGCTGAACTGCCCTGGGAAACGGTCAGCGCCGTGCCCCTGGGGCTGTTGAGCAAGGGCATGCACTATCGCCAGTCGGTCGACCTGAGCTTTCGCAGCCGCGGCCTGCAGCCCCATGCGGTGCTCGAAAGCGACTCCAGCTACCAGTTGATCCAGGCCGTTTGCGCCGGGATGTGCTGCGCGATCATGCCGCTCGATTACGGCCTCGAAGGTCTTAGCGAGCACCTGCGTATCGTGCCGATCAGTGCTGCCAGCGTGCATGCACCGATCGGCTTGCTGCTGCGGCGTACCGAGCCGCGTTCGGCCATCGCCGAGAAGTGTTTTGCCGAAGTTCGGTCACTGCTCGACGGTGAATTGAAACCGGCATGAGCACTAGCCCGGGGTGCGCTCGGCCAGGTCTTCGAGCAGCTCGGCCGACGGCACGAAGAACAGGCCGCCGGTGACCGCGTTGCTGAAGTCCAGCAAGCGGTCGTAATTGCCTGCCGGGCGGCCTACGAACATGTTCTCGAGCATCTGCTCGATCGGCGCCGGCGAGCGCGCATAACCGATGAAGTAAGTGCCGAACTCACCGGCGCCGGGGCGGCCGAACGGCATGTTGTCACGCAGGATCTTCAGCTCTTCGCCGTTCGCGTCGGTGATGGTGGTCAGTGCGCTGTGGGAGTTGCTGGGTTTGGCTTCGTCACCCAGCTCGATGTCCGACAGCTTGGTGCGGCCGATCACCCGTTCCTGCGCCTCGATCGGCAGCGCGTTCCAGGCGCTCATGTTATGCAGGTACTTTTGCACCAGCACGTAGCTGCCGCCGCTGAAGGCCGGGTCTTCGTCGCCGACCAGGGTGAACTTGGGCACCTGGCGGCCGACCGGGTTCTCGGTACCATCGACGAAGCCGATGATGCTGCGCATGTCGAAGTACCGAAAACCCTGCACTTCGTCCACCACCTTGACTGCATCGCCCAGGGCCGTGATCAGTTGGGTGGCCAGTTCAAAGCACAGGTCCATCTGCTCGGCGCGGATGTGCAGCAGAATATCGCCAGGGGTTGCCGGCGCGCGGCGCCCTTCGATGCCAAACTCGCGGAACGGGTGCAAGGCCTGTGGCCGTGGCCCGCCGAACAGCTGATCCCAGGCATTGGAGGCAAAGCCGCAGACGCACGACAGGTTGCCGGCCGGCACGCGCTTGCCGACCGAACGCGTCAGGCCGGCGATATCGGCGCACCACTCACGCACGGTTTGCAGTGCCTCACTGCCTGGGGCCAGGGTGGCGACCATGAAAATCGCGCTGCTGGTGATCGGACTGCCCACCGCCTGGGGTTCGGGAATATCGTTGTTCATGGCTGCCTGCACACGGGTCAAAGCCTGCAGCCTAGCAGATCGGCAGCGGCTATGGCGTGACCTGGTAACCCTTGTTCTGCAGGCAGCTGGTATAGGCCGAAGCGCTGGTAGCCTCATTGCTGCGCCGGTCCTGCCGACGCTCCTGGCGCTGGCGGGCACCACCGACAACCGCGCCGGCAGCGGCGGTTTCACCGGCACGGTTCTGCCGGTATTGCTGTTTGACGTCATCATCGACACGGTCGTAGACCTCATCATGCTGGCGTCCCCGTACCTCGGCGCCCGCGGCGCCGGCGGCCGCACCCACGGCAGCTCCGCGCACCCGCCCACCGACATGGGCACCGCTGCTGGCGGAACTCGCGGCGACGTTATGGCAAGCGTTGATATCGACCTGCACCTGCTGGGCGCTCTGGCCCTTGAGCGGCACCACGGTTTCGGCCCAGCCCTGCGCACATACAGTCGATAACGCCAAGCACAGGCCAATGGAGGACAACCTGTTCATGATGGACTCCGGGATCGGACAGTAGCAACAGTGTAGCTGGCCAGTAGACGCTGGCTTGCCAGCGATGAGGCCAGCACATCAGGTCACACCGGTTCCTCGACCTTGAGTACCTCGCCGCACTCTTCCAGCAGTTGCACGAAGGTCCTCAAGCTGCGCGATACCGTGCCGCGCCGCCACACCAGCCAGGTGCGCAGGTAGCGAAAGCGCTGGGACAGCGGCCAGACACTGACCGTGCTGCAGCCGGGCATGCTTTCGAGCATGCTGCGCGGCATCAGCGCCAGGCCGGCGCCGGCGCTGACGCAGGCGAGCATGCCGTGGTACGACTCCATCTCAATAATTTTGCCCGGCACCGCCTGGTCCTGGGCAAACCAGTTCTCGAAGTGATGACGGTATGAGCAGTTGGCGCGAAAGGCGTAGATGGTCATGCCGTTGACCTCGCCAGCGCGGGTGATCGGCGTGTGGTTGAGCGGTGCGATCAGCACCATCTCTTCGACGAACACCGGCACCCCCTCGAGCGCCGGGTGCAACACCGGGCCGTCGACGAAGGCGGCGCTCAGGCGCCCGGCCAGCACGCCGTCGATCATCGCCCCGGACGGCCCGGTGGTGAGGTCCAGTTCGACCTTGGCATAGGCCTGGTTGTAAGCCGCCAGCAGCGTCGGAATGCGCACCGCGGCGGTGCTTTCCAGCGAGCCGAGGGCGAAGGCGCCTTGCGGCTCGTCACCCGCCACGGTCAGCCGCGCCTCGGCCACCAGGTCGAGAATTCGCCGGGCATAGTCGAGAAAATTCCAGCCCGCCGGCGACAGGCGCAAACGGCTTTTTTCTCGGATGAACAGCTCGGCACCCAGCTCCTGTTCCAACTGCTTGATCCGCGTGGTCAGGTTCGACGGCACCCGATGGATGTGCTGGGCCGCGGCACTGATGCTGCCCTGCTCGGCCACCGCCTTGAACATCTCCAGTTGCACCAGATCCATAGTCATTCTCTCTGCGTGAATGTTTTGCTCAGTATTATTCAGTTTAAGGCAAAGGCACAACGCAGTAGTCTGAAACCGTTCCCCTCCCCTCAGGACCGCCGTGATGACCGCGATCAACTTGCACACCCACGCCTTGTCGATCAACCCCGCCAATGGCGAGCAGATCGGCCACTATGCCTACGAAAGCGACGCTGTCCTCGATGCTGCCCTGAGCCGCGCCGCCCAGGGCTATGCTGCCTGGCGCCGCACGCCGGTAGCGGCACGCACCGCATTGCTGCTGGCCCTGGCCGGCGCCCTGCGCAACAACGCCGAGGCCATGGCGCGGATGATCACCGACGAAATGGGCAAGCCGGTGGCCCAGGCCAGGGGCGAGATCGAGAAATGCGCGCAGCTCTGCGAGTGGTACGCGGCCAACGGCCCGGCCATGCTCGAGGCTGAAGCGGCCCCGGTGCCCGTCGGCAAGGCGCGCATCGAATACCGCCCGCTCGGCCCGCTGCTGGCAGTGATGCCGTGGAACTTCCCGATCTGGCAGGTGCTGCGCGGCGCGGTGCCGGCGTTGCTGGCCGGCAATACCTATGTACTCAAGCACGCGCCGAACGTGATGGGCAGCGCCTACCTGCTGCTCGAGGCGTTCCAGCGCGCAGGTTTCCCCGAGGGCGTGTTCGAGGTGATCAACGTCACCCCAGAGGGCGTGTCCAAGGCCATCGCCGACCCGCGCATTGCCGCCGTGACCCTGACTGGCAGCGTACGCGCCGGTACCGCCATCGGCGCCCAGGCCGGCGCCGCGCTGAAAAAGTGCGTGCTGGAGCTGGGCGGCTCCGACCCGTTCATTGTCCTCAACGATGCCGACCTTGATGAAGCGGTCAAAGCCGCCGTCATCGGCCGTTACCAGAACACCGGCCAGGTCTGCGCCGCAGCCAAGCGCCTGATCGTCGAGCAAGGCGTGGTCGAGGCCTTCACCCGCAAATTCGTCGAGGCCACCCAGGCGCTGGTCATGGGCGATCCGCATGCCAGCGAGACCTACATCGGCCCGATGGCCCGCTTCGACCTGCGCGATGAGCTCGACCAGCAAGTCCAGGCAACCCTGGCCGAGGGCGCGACCCTGCTGCTTGGCGGTGGCAAGGTGCAAGGCAACGGCAACTACTACCAGCCCACCGTGCTGGCCGACGTCACCGACCAGATGACTTCGTTCAAGCAGGAGTTGTTCGGCCCGGTGGCCTCGATCATCACCGCCCGCGATGCCCGCCATGCCCTGCAACTGGCCAACGACAGCGAATTCGGCCTGGCCTCGACTATCTACACTGCCAATGCTGCGTTGGCCGAGCAACTGGCCGATGAGCTGGACACCGGCGGCGTGTTCATCAACGGCTACTGCGCCAGCGACCCGCGGGTGACCTTCGGCGGCGTCAAGAAGAGCGGCTTTGGCCGTGAGTTGTCGCACTTCGGCGTACGCGAGTTCTGCAATGCGCAGACTGTGTGGGTGGACCGCAACTGACAGCCACCACGGCTAAAGGCCCATCGCCAGGCGTAACTGCCTGGCCAGCGCAACGGCTTGTTCGCGGCTGGTGACATTGGTAAAGCCGATCAACAACCCGCGCCGTTGCCCGGGTTGTCGGTACCAGCCTGAAAGCGGCTCGATCGCCAGGCCAAGCACCCGCGCGCGGCGGGCAATCGCACAATCGTCGAAGCCGCCGCGCACATCTGCCACCAGGTGCATGCCGCCTGCCTGATTGTCCAGTTGCAGATACTCACCGAGTTCGGCCTGCAAGGCCTCGACCAGTTGCTGGCGCCGCTGGGCATAGAGGCTGCGCATCTTGCGCAAGTGCCGGGCAAAATGGCCTTCTTCGATAAATGCGCTCACCGTCGCCTGCAACAACTGCGGGCAGTGGTTATGCATGTCCCGGGCCACGCTGGCGAAGCGCTCTACCTGGGCCTGAGGAACCACCAGATAGGCCAGGCGTATGCCCGGCGCCAGTACTTTGCTAAAGGTCGCGCAGTACAGCACCCGCCCCTCGCTGTCGAGGCTCTTGAGTGCCGGCACCGGCCGGCCGCGGTAACGGTACTCGCTGTCGTAGTCGTCCTCGATGATCCAGCTGCCCTGGCTACTGGCCCAGTCCAGCAGGCGCTGGCGCCGCGGCAGCGACAGCGTGACGCCAAGAGGGCTCTGGTGATGGGGCGTGACCAGGGCAAAGCGCGCATCAGCAGCCCGAGCGATAGCGGCGTCGACATCAAGGCCGTCGCCATCCACCGGCACCGGCACCAACTGCACCCGGGCGTGCTCAAGAAAACGCCTGGCCTGGAAGTAACCCGGGTCTTCGAACCAGCAGCGGTCACCGTCCTCCAGCAGGCTGGAGCAGATCAGGTCGAGACAGGCACGGTAGCCTGCGCAGATGAAAACCTGTTGCGCAGTACAGCTGATGCCCCGCGACACCGCCAGGTAACCCGCCAATGCATGGCGCAGGGCAAGCTGCCCTTGAGGGTCCGGGTACGCCAGGCCCTCCACCCCGCTTTGGCGCAAGGTACGCCCCACCAGGCGCGTCCACAGCTTGCGCGGAAAGGCGTCCAGCGCCGGCAGGCCGATCTGCAAGGGCATTGGCAAATACGTCTGCGGCTCCGGGGCCAGCGCTGGCCCCGGCACATAGACATCTACTGCCCTGGTACTGAGCGACGGGGCGACCACCGTGCCTGCCGGGCCCCTGGATTGCACATAGCCTTCACCGCCGAGCATCTGGTAAGCCGCCTCGACCGTGCCGCGCGCCAGGTTGAGTTCCGCCGCCAGGGCCCGCACCGAAGGCAGGCGCTCACCCGGCTGCAAGCGCCCGGTACTGATGGCGTCGCGAAAACGCAAGTAGATCTGTCGATAGAGGGGCGTCATCGTCGGTGGGCTGCAGGCTGGCATGTCCTAGTCATTTGTGCATTTTTTGGACCTATAAGGTAGTCCGTTGCCGCCGTAAAGTAACGGCTCAAATTGATCTGGGAGAAACCCGTGGGCGAACAGGCAACCATCCGCTACCTGCAAGAAGGCACCGAGCAACGCGACGCCTTCGAGCTAATGCGCGAACTTCGGCCGCACCTGGTGGATGCCGACGCGTTCGCGCAGCAAGTCAGGCGCCAGGCGCTGCAGGGCTACCGCTTGCTCGGGGCTTTCTACGGCAAGCAACTGCTGGGGCTGGCAGGGGTAAGGAGCAGCGAAAACCTGCTCTATGGACGCTTTACCTACGTCGACGACCTGGTGGTGTCCCCGGCCATGCGCGGCCTGCGGGTCGGCGCCGCATTGCTCGATGCCGCCCGCGCCGATGGCCTGCGCAACGGCCATGCCTACCTGGTGCTCGATACCGGGCTGCATATGCCATTGGCCCAGCGCTTCTATTACCGCGAAGGACTTTTGGCCAAAGGCATGCATTTTGTTCAGGCACTGCCCGCCGCCGAGGCACAGCGCCATGGATAACCTGCTCCTGGTCAATGCCAGCATGCGCGGCAGCGCCTCGATCGGCTTGCGCCTGGCCGACGAAATGGTCGCTTGCATCCGCCACCAGTACCCACACCTCAAGGTGACCCTGCGGGACCTGGCGGCCACGCCACTGGCGCCGTTGAGTGCCGGCTACGCGACAGCGCTGACCGGCTTTGTACCGCCGCACGACCCGGTATTTGCAAGCTCCGAGGCACTGATCAGCGAGCTCGAAGGCTGTGACCTGCTGCTGATTGCCACGCCCATGCACAACTTCACCGTGCCGGCAGCGCTCAAGCTCTGGATCGACCATGTGCTGCGCATCCACCGCACCTTCATTGCCGGCCCTGAAGGCAAGGTCGGCCTGCTCAAAGACCGGCCGGTGTACCTGATCGTCAGTTCAGGCGGCTACCACCGCGGGGCACGGGCCCGCCAGCCGGACTTTCTCAGCGCTTACCTGCGCCACGTGCTCGGCACGTTGGGCCTTCAGAATGTGCACTTCGTCTACCTCGAAGGCATGGCCGTCAGTGATCAGGCGCGGCTTGCCAGCGTCACTCAAGCCAGGCTCGAACTCGCCCGGCACCGCTGGTTTGGCCAATTGTGTGAGTCAGAGAGCACGTCGGCGCGATCATAGGCGAGGTGCAGTTCGTCGACGCTTCTGTTCAAACGCGTTTTTGTATTCAGACGAACGATTTGCCATGGCTTTCTTCTCGCTCAAACGCCCTCGCCGCTGGCTCTTCGGGCTGGCCCTGGCCAGCGTCGTAGTCGGCCTGCCGGTGGGCTGCGCGGTGCTCGAGCACAAGGAGCGCGAGTTGCTGTTTCGCATCGAGCCGGGCAATGCCAGCTGGTACCGGGGCATGCCCGCAGGCGTCCAGGAGCTTGAATTACGGCCTGAAAGCTTTAAGGCCGGGCAGAACATCCATGCCTGGTGGTGGCCAGCAAAAAGCCCCGATGCCGCGGCCATCCTCTATCTGCACGGGGTGCGCTGGAACCTCACCGGCCAGCTGTTTCGCATCCAGCAACTGCATAATGCTGCGGCGCAGCCGCCCAAACGCCTGCTGCTGGTGCCCGGGGCGACTCATAACAACAGCATGAGTCTTGCCGGGCAGCGTTATCGACAGGCGATCGAGGCGCTTTGAGGTAGATCTGTAGCGGCCTCATCGCGGGTCAAGCCCGCTCCCACAGTGGGCCTGTTTACACCGAACCGGTGGGAGCTGGCCTTGCCAGCGATCGAGCGCGCAGCGGTCGTAATCCAGGCGACACCTGATGTGCTGGCTGCACCGGCCCCTACGGGTGATTACTGCCCGGCGCCGAACTGGTCTTGCAGCAGGATCGCCCGTGCCAGTTCTTCATCACTGGCTTTAAGATCGGGGTTCTGCGCGCGGATGCTCTGCAGCATCGACTCCAGGTACACGCCGCGGATCGCACCGTCACTGGCGATGAACGACGAGGCGTCGTCACGGGCGGGGATGATGCGTTTGTCGTCCTTGAAGGTCGAGTACAGCGAAGCGGATACCCCGGCCGAGGTGGCAACATCACCGGCGTCGACTTTGGCCAGGGCCGAGCCGAAGGGCAGACAGAGCACAAGCGAGGAAACGAGCAGTAAACGGCGCATGGTGATGCCTCCGGATAAAGAGTACCTACATCAACTAGGATTGCCGTAAGTACCTTGAGTTCCCCGGCCTATTGCACCGGCAGGAAGTTCATCAGCAGCAGGCTTTGCGCGTAGTTAAGGCCAATACGCCGATAGCGCTCGTCGAGCATCTGCGCCAGCAGGTCCAGGCGCGCGACGATCTTGCCGAATTCCACGGCAAAGCTCAGGTTGCTGCCCTCCTCCGATATTTCATTGGAAAACAGCAGCAGCACGCCATTGGCGTCCTGCCGCTGGCTGAGCAGCCAGGTGGCCTTTTCGATGTTGCGCGCGGCATTGCTGACGAACTGCGGGTCGATGGTGTCGGTCATGAAAAATTCGGTGCGCCCGCCATGGGCGGTGACCAGCATGCTGCCAATGGCATAGATGAAGGCGCCGACCCGATCGCCGCGAAACTCCGGGCTAAGCGCATAGCTGAGCGCAGCCAGGTCGCGGCGCTCGCCCAGTTGCGCCAACGGCTGGCGTTGCTCGATGGCCTGGCGGATCTGCCGCTCGGCGGTGCTGGCATCGACATAGCCGGACTGGCGCCACTGGTTGGGGTTGCGCTGGTACAGCTTGTTCATCAGCAGGTAAAGGCTGCGCAGGTTGTCGCGCATCGACAGCGTGGCCATGCGGTCGACGCTGGTCTGCAACAGCTCTTGAGGGCGGCCTTGGCTGAACTGGCTGACGATGTCGCGGCCTTGTTGCTGGCTGCAGGCGCTGAGGCTGGCAAGCAAGGCGCCCGCCATCACCGGCAGGCGCAGGTGTCGCAGGAAAACGAGAAACGGATCAACCATCGGCACCGGTCAGTAGTCAGCGTCGCCTGGCCATGAATAGAGCCGACAAATCGGAAAAAGTGCGATGGTGGGCGCGATTGCCTCAGCGACTCGAGTACAGCGTCAGAGGTGCGCTGAAGGAATCAGGTTGTCGGCGCTGGCTTTCTCGAGCTTGATGGCGATGAATTTCGAGGTCGGTGTGAAGGTGCGCTCGCCGTAGCTTTCCAGCGGCACCAGCGGGTTGGTCTCCGGGTAGTAGGCCGCGGCCTGGCCTGGCGGAATGTCGTAGGCGACCAGGGTAAAGCCGCTGACCCGACGCTCGCGGCCGTCTTCCCACAGCGAGACCATATCGACCTTGTCGTTGGGCTTGAAACCCAGGCGGCGGATGTCCTGCTCGTTGGCGAAGACCACCTCACGCAGGCCGAATACGCCGCGGTAGCGATCGTCGAGGCCGTACAGGGTGGTGTTGTACTGGTCGTGGGAGCGCAGGGTCTGCAGGATCAGGTCCGGGGTGTCGCCACGGGCCAGAACTTCTTCGTTGACCAGCTGCGCCGGCAGCACGCTGGCAGTGAACTGCGCCTTGCCGCTTTCGGTGTGCCAATCGCGCTGCGCTGCGGTGTTGCCCAGGTGGAAGCCACCTGGGTGCTGCAGGCGCGCATTGAAGTCCTCGAAACCCGGGATGACGTCGGCAATCAGGTCGCGAATGCGGCTGTAGTCGGCAACCGTCCACTGCCAGTCGATCGGCCGGTCACCGAGGGTGGCCCTGGCGATGCCGGCGACGATCGCAGGCTCCGAGCGCAGCAGCGGCGAGCAGGGTTTGAGCTGGCCGTGGGAGATATGCACCATGCTGAAGGTGTCTTCGACGGTGATGCCTTGCGGCCCTTCGGCCTGCAGGTCGATTTCGGTACGGCCCAGGCACGGCAGGATCAGGGCGTCACGGCCGGTGACCAGGTGCGAGCGGTTGAGCTTGGTGGCGATGTGCGCGGTCAGCGCGCAGTTGCGCAAGGCATCGTGGGTGCGCGGGGTATCGGGGGTGGCCTGGGCGAAGTTGCCGCCCAGGGCGATGAACACCTTGGCGCGCTGCTCTTCCATGGCCTGGATCGCCAGCACCGCGTTGTGCCCGTGCAGGCGCGGGGCCTTGAAGGCGAAGCGCGCCTCCAGGGCATCGAGCAGGCGCGCCGGTGGCTGCTCGTCGATGCCCATGGTGCGGTCGCCTTGCACGTTACTGTGGCCGCGTACCGGCGACAGCCCGGCGCCAGGCTTGCCGACGTTGCCGCGCAGCAGCTGCAGGTTGATGATTTCCTGCACGGTCGGCACCGAGTGGCGGTGCTGGGTCACGCCCATCGCCCAGCACATGATCACCCGCTCGGCGCGCCGGTACATGCGGGCAGCCAGCTCAAGCTCAGCCAGGCTCAGCCCCGACTGCTCGACAATATGCGCCCAACGAGTGGCATCGACTTCGGCCAGGTAAGCGTCGAGCCCCGAGGTGTGCTCGGCGATAAAGACGTGGTCGAACACTGCCGGCTCGCCCTTGGCCTGGGCCTCGCGTTCCCATTGCAGCAAAAACTTGGCAATGCCGCGCATCACCGCCATGTCGCCGCCCAGGGCCGGACGAAAGTACGCGGTGTTGGTCGGCTCGGAGCCGTTGCTGAGCATCTCGAACGGGTGCTGCGGGTGCTGGAAACGCTCCAGGCCACGCTCCTTGAGCGGGTTCAGGCAGATCACCTGGGCCCCGCGCTTGACTGCCTCGCGCAGCGGTTCGAGCATGCGCGGGTGGTTGGTGCCGGGGTTCTGGCCGATAACGAAGATTGCGTCGGCGTGCTCCAGGTCGTCGAACACCACCGTGCCCTTGCCGACCCCGAGGGTTTCCGACATGCCGACACCGCTGGCCTCATGGCACATGTTCGAGCAATCAGGGAAGTTGTTGGTGCCGTAGGCGCGCACGAACAGCTGGTAAAGGAACGCCGCCTCGTTGCTGGCCCGGCCGGAGGTGTAGAACTCGGCCTGGTCAGGAGATTCGAGGCTGTTGAGGTGCTGGGCGATCAGCGCAAAGGCGTCCTCCCAGCTGGTTTCGACATAGTGGTCGGTGGCGGCGTCATAGCGCATCGGATGGGTCAGGCGGCCCTGATATTCAAGCCAGTAGTCGCTCTGGCGGGCCAGCTCGGTGACGCTGTAGCGGGCGAAGAAATCCGCATCGACCAGGCGCCCGGTGGACTCCCAGTTGACCGCCTTGGCGCCGTTCTCGCAGAACTTGACCATGCCGCTTTCCGGCGACTCGCCCCAGGCGCAACCGGGGCAGTCGAAACCGCCGTTCTGGTTGGTCTTGAGCATAACGCGCAGGTTCTTGAAGGCGTTTTCGCTGCCCAGCCAGCTCTTGGTCACGCTTTTCAGCGCACCCCAACCGGCGGCGGGGGCGTCATAGTTTTTTATATGTTCATCTTGGCTCATCGCGGCTTCCTCGCTTGGCTCGCAGGGCATCTTTAACGTTTCACCGATTAACAACTATTTATTGACAGGTTGATTAATGGCGAACTTCGTTTTCTACCCTTTCAGGCTATTGAGCGTGGACTCAGGCGTCTAATCAAAACAAATGACGAACCGATCAAGACCCTCTATCACGCCGCTGAAACCCACGTAATACGGGGGCTGCAAGCTACCGATAGATGAGCCTTATCAGTTGGTCATTATTAGTGATTTGACCGACATGGATAATTTAAATAGCCTCGACCATCATCAAAGAACTAGTGCGCAAACGCATCCCAGACGCGCGATAAGAGGCCCTGCCCAGCATGAGTGCAAACGGCAAACAACTGGTCGACGGCTACAGTCGTAAAATCGATTACCTGCGCATGTCGGTCACCGATCGCTGCGACTTTCGCTGCGTCTATTGCATGGCCGAAGACATGCAGTTCCTGCCGCGCCAGCGCATCCTCACCCTCGAGGAGCTGTACCAGCTGGCCGAGCGTTTCGTCGCCATGGGCACCCGCAAGATCCGCCTGACCGGTGGCGAGCCGCTGGTGCGCGCCGGCATCGTCGAGCTGTGCGCACGCATCGCCGCCCTGCCCGGCCTGCGCGAACTGTGCATGACCAGCAACGGCTCGCAACTCACCCGCCTGGCCCAGCCGCTGTTCGATGCCGGCCTTTCGCGCCTGAACATCAGCCTTGATAGCCTCGATGCCGAGCGTTTCAGGGCCCTGACCCGCACCGGCGATCTGGCCCAGGTGGTTGCCGGCATCGACGCCGCCCATGCCGCCGGCTTTCGCCGCACCAAGCTCAACTGCGTGGTGCTCAAGGGCCGCAACGATGATGAAGTGGTCGATCTGGTGCGCTTTGCCATCGATCGCCAGCTGGATATTTCCTTTATTGAAGAAATGCCCCTGGGGGTGATCAGCGAGCACCAGCGCAGCGAGTCCTATTGTTCTAGTGACGAAGTGCGCGCGCGTATCGCCGAGCACTTCAGCCTGATCGAGTCGGCCGAATCAACCCAGGGCCCCTCGCGTTACTGGCGTCTGGCTGAGGCGCCGGATATCCGCATCGGCTTCATCTCGCCGCACAGCCACAACTTTTGCGCCAGCTGCAACCGCGTGCGGCTGGCCGTCGAAGGCCGCCTGCTGCTGTGCCTGGGCAATGAGCACGCCGCCGACCTCAAGCAGGTGCTGCGTGCCCACCCGGGTGACAGCGAACGCCTGGACAAGGCCATCCGCCAGGCCATGACCCTCAAGCCCTACAGCCATAACTTCGATATCAATGGCGAAGTGCAGATTTTGCGTTTCATGAACATGACGGGGGGCTAGCGGCGATGACGCCGGCCCGTCAGCCGGCGGGCAACGCCCGGGCGCGGCACCACAGGCGGGCGATGTCGCCGGCGCGGGCCTGGAGCAAGGCTGGCGCATTGGCACAGGCCGCCTCCAGGGTCATCGGCCCGCTGGTCAGGGCAAACGCGGCGTCGATGCCATGGGCATACAGCTGTTGGTAACCCTCGCCCAAGGTGCCAGCAATCACCACCACCGGTACCCCATGGCGCTGTGCTACCCGGGCCACGCCGAACGGCGTCTTGCCGCGCAGGGTCTGCGCATCAAAACGGCCTTCGCCGGTAATCACCAGGTCTGCCCCCTGCACCGCCGCCTCAAGCCCGGCAAGCTCGGCCACCACTTCGATCCCCGGACGAAAGGCCGCCTGCATGAAGGCCTTGGCGGCAAAGCCCATGCCGCCAGCGGCGCCGCTGCCAGGAAAGTCACGCACATCAGTGCCCAGCAGTTGCCCGCAGTGGTCGGCAAAGTGTCCCAAGGCCTGGTCCAGGGCCCGGACCTGCTCGGGGCTTGCGCCCTTTTGCGGGCCAAAGATCGCTGAAGCGCCACTGCTGCCGCACAGCGGGTTGTCGACATCCGCAGCAACTTCCAGTTGCACCTCGCGCAAACGCCGGTCCAGCGCGCTGGCATCGATGCGGGCAAGCTGGGCCAGGGCCAGGCCGCCTTCAGCCAGCGGCTGATTGTCGGCGTCGAACAATTGCAGGCCCAGCGCCCGCAACATGCCGCTGCCGGCATCATTGGTGGCACTGCCGCCGATGGCCAGGATGATCCGCCGGGCGCCGGCATCCAGCGCCGCAGCAATCAGTTGGCCGGTGCCAAAGGTGCTGCTGCGACAGGCATCGCGCTGCGCCAGGGTGAGCAGTTGCAGGCCACTGGCGGTGGCCATTTCGATGATCGCCGTGTGGCTGTCGGCCAGCCAGCCCCAACCGGCGTCGACCGGCTCACCCAGCGGTCCGCGCACGCGCAGGCTGCGCAGCTCGCCGGCACAGGCAGCGACGATGGCCGCCATGGTACCTTCGCCGCCGTCGGCCATCGGGCACTTGACCCGTTGCGCCTGCGGCAACACCAGGGCAATACCGGCAGCAATGGCGTCGGCGACGCCTTCGGCGCTGAGGCTGTCCTTGAACGAGTCGGGGGCGATGACGATTTTCATGGGGATTCTCCTGATCCAGATGCCTGCATGCTGACAGTTGGGCCGCTAGAGTGCGTCGGTCGGATGCACAAAAACCGCCCGCGCTTGTTTGGCACTTGGCCAAAACCGCCTCAGTTGCCGGCTGGCAGCAACTGCAAGCCCAGGTACAGGCTGAGCATCCCTTCTAGGCGCAACGGGTCGACTTCGCTCAGTTCGGCGATGCGCTCCAGGCGATAGCGCAGGCTGTTGCGGTGAATGCCCAGGGCATCGGCGCAGGCCTGGCTCTGGCCATCATGAGCGCACCAAGCGCGCAGGGTCGCCAGCAGCTGGCCGCTGTTGTCCTTGGCACGAATGCGCTGCAGCGGTTCGAGCAGCTCGTCGAGGGCGTCATCATTGCGATGGCGCCACAACAATGCTGGCAGCCGGTAGCGGCTCAAGGTCAGCAGGCGCTCGGCCGGCAGCACTTCGCGGCCATAGGCCAGCAAGTCGCGCACCCGCCGATAACCCCGGCGCAGTTGCTCCAGGCTTTGCGCTGGCGAGCCTGCGGCCAGGCGCTGCACCTGCCAGCCATGGCGTTGCAAACGCTCCAGCAGTTTCGGCTCATCCAGCACCACGGTGGCGGGCCGGCACCAGAGCAGCGACTGGCGCGCGGGGCTTACGCACCAGCTGTCCGGGTAGCGGCTCATCAACCAGCTGGCCAACGCCTCGGCCGCAGGCCCGGCGTCCAGCTCAAACAGGCAGGGAATGCGCGGCAGTTGCGGCTTGAGGCCCAGCTGGCGAGCCTCATCGACCAGCCGCGGCGAATCGCCAGAGCCGCCCAGCAGCAATGCCAGCAGGTCGTCGCAGCGCTGGCGCCGCCACTGCTGCTCGACCTGCAGGTGACGCTGGGCCAAAAGCATTTCGGCGGTCATCCGTACCAGCTCGCCATAGGTGCGCAACTGCTGCGGATCACCGGTCAGGCCCAGCACACCGATCAAGCGCCCGTCGAGCAGCAGCGGCAGGTTGACCCCGGGCTGCACACCCTTGAGGCACTTGGCCGCTTCGACGTCGAGCTCGACGATTCGACCGTTGGCCAGCACCAGCTGCGCACCTTCGTGACGGGTGTTGATGCGCTCGGGCTCGCCACTGCCGAGGATCAGGCCCTGGCTGTCCATGACGTTGACGTTGCACGGCAGAATCGCCATCGCCCGCTCGACGATGTCTTGCGCCAGGTCATGGTCCAGTTCGAACATGGGAGGATCCTTGTTGTCGCAATGATTGGTCCGGGGCACAGCAGGCCGCACGAATTGCTGTGCAAAAGCACAAAGACAGCCACGGTCCGCTCACCGAGACTCGTCGCAGCAGCCGCCTCGATGCAGGCTGCGGCGATAAACATAACAACAGAGAGAGAATCATGTCATACAGCCCTGCCCCTGACCAAGGCCAAGACGTCACCCGCAATGCGCTGTATCGGCGCATCACCTTGCGGCTGATTCCGTTCATCTTCATCTGCTACCTGTTCAACTACCTGGACCGGGTCAACGTCGGCTTTGCCAAGTTGCAGATGCTCGATGCGCTCAAGTTCAGCGAAACCATCTACGGCCTGGGTGCCGGGATTTTCTTCATCGGCTATGTGCTGTGCGGGCTGCCCAGCAACCTGGCACTCAACCGCTTCGGCCCGCGGCGCTGGATCGCGCTGATGATGATCGCCTGGGGCACGCTGTCGACCTGCCTGCTGTTCGTCACCACGCCCATGGAGTTCTACGTCCTGCGCCTGTTCACCGGCGCCGCCGAAGCGGGCTTCTTCCCCGGCATCGTGCTGTACCTTTCGCGCTGGTTCCCGGCCACCCGTCGCGGGCGGATCATGGCCCTGTTCATGTCGGCGATCCCGGTGTCGGGCTTGCTCGGCGGGCCGTTCTCGGGCTGGATTCTCAATCATTTCGCCGCCGGCCAGCATGGCCTGGCCGGCTGGCAGTGGATGTTCCTGATCCAGGGCCTGCCGACCGTGCTGCTGGGCTTTCTGGCGATCTTCCTGCTCAGTGATGGTTACGCCAAGGCCAAATGGCTAAGCCCGGCCGAACGCCAGATCATCGAAACCGACCTCAAGGCCGATGCCGCCAGCAAGCCGGTGACCAGCAGCGACAGCCTGCTGTCGGTGTTTGCCAACCCGCTGATCTGGACCTTCGGTTTCGTCTACTTCTGCATCCAGAGCGGGGTCTATGCGATCAACTTCTGGCTGCCTTCGATCATCAAGAACCTGGGTTTCAGCGACGCCCTGCTGATCGGTTGGCTGAGCGCCATCCCCTACCTGCTGGCCGGGGTGTTCATGCTGCTGGTCGGGCGCTCGGCAGACCTGCGCAACGAGCGCCGCTGGCATCTGGTGGTGCCGATGCTGATGGGTGCCCTGGGCCTGCTGATCGCGGTGAACTTCGGCCACAGCCCGGTGATTGCGATTATCGGTTTGAGCATTGCCACCATGGGCGCCCTCACCGGCCTGCCGATGTTCTGGCCAATGCCCACCGCACTGCTCAGCGCCGGTACCGCAGTGGCGGGCCTGGCGATCATCAACTCGGTCGGGCAGATGGCCGGCTTTCTCAGCCCCTACCTGGTCGGTTTCATCAAGGACCAGACCGGCTCGACCGATGCCGCGCTGTATTCGCTGGCGGGCTTGATTGTGTTTGGCAGCCTGGTGGCGTTGCGGGTTTCGCGGGTGCGGGCTGCCGGGGCGGCGGCCGAAGCGGCGAACTGATCAACTGCGCGGCGCTGCTATCGCTGGCAAGCCAGCTCCCACAGGTTCCGGTGATGTGGGAGCTGGCTTGCCAGCGATGCTTTTAATCCCTCGGCGAACTGTGTAAAACAGATCGAATTCCAACCGCCAAAGGCCTTTCGATCATGATTTACCGTCCACTGGGCCAAAGCGGCCTGCAGGTGTCGGCACTGACCCTGGGCAGCATGATGTTCGGCGAGCCGACCAGCACCGAAGACTCGCTGCGCATCATCGCCAAGGCCTGGGACCAGGGCATCAATTTCATCGACACCGCCGACGTCTACAACGCCGGGCGCAGCGAGGAAATCGTCGGCGAGGCCATTGCCCGCCACCGCCACGACTGGATCCTAGCCTCCAAGGTCGGCTTCGGCCCTGCCGAGGGCCTGCCCAACCGTAGCGGCTTAAGCCGCAAGCACATCTTCAATGCCATCGAAGCCAGCCTGACCCGCCTGGGCACCGACTACCTGGACATCTACTACCTGCACCGCGAAGACCACAACACCCCGCTTGAGGTCACCGTCGGCGCCATCGGCGACCTGCTGCGCCAGGGCAAGATCCGCCACTGGGGGGTGTCCAACTTCCGCGGCTGGCGCATCGCCGAGCTGTGCAACCTGGCCGAGCGCCTGGGCGTGCCCAAGCCGGTGGTCAGCCAGCCGCTGTACAACATCGTCAACCGCCAGGCCGAACCCGAGCAGTTCAGCGCCGCCGCCCATCACGGCCTGGGCATCGTGCCCTACAGCCCGCTGGCGCGCGGCGTGCTCAGCGGCAAGTACGCGCCCAATGCCAGCCCCGACGCCAACAGCCGCGCCGGGCGCCAGGACAAGCGCATCCTGGAAACCGAATGGCGCCCCGAATCGCTGCAGATCGCCCAGCAGATCCACGCCTACCTGCAGCCCAGGGGCATCGGCATGGTCGAGTTCGCCATCGCCTGGGTGCTCAACAACCGCGCGGTCAGCTCGGCGATCGTCGGCCCGCGCACCGAAGCCCAGTGGGACACCTACAGCGGCGCGCTGGCGGTGCAGATCAGCGCTGAAGACGAAGCCTTCATCGATTCACTGGTAACCCCGGGCCACGCCTCGACTCACGGCTACAACGACAGCGCGCACTACGTCAGCGGCCGCGTGGCGCGCTGAGTTCGGCGCCGAGCAGGTGGCTGATGGCGGCCTTGAGCTTCATCGGCCGCACCGGCTTGTGCATCAACGTATGGCCGCGCTCGCGCACCTGTTGTTTTAGCTCGTTGCTGTAATTGGCGGTGATCATCAAGGCCGCCAGCGGCACAGCCCGCTGGGCGTTGATCGCCGCCACCGCATCGACGCCGTTGCGGCCGTTGTCCAGGTGGTAATCGGCGATCAGCAGGTCGGCTTCGGCGCTGTTGCAGGCCACCTGGCGCGCCAGGTCCTGCTCGCTCAAGGCCGTCACCACCTCGCAGCCCCACTGCTCGAGCAAGGTGCGCATGCCGGCGCAGATCGCCGCGTCGTTATCCAGCACCCAGATACGCGCGCCTTCCAGGCGTTCGCGCAGCGGCTCGCTGAGGTCGGGTTCGGCCAGCCGCCTGGGCGCCTGGTGGCTGCAGGGCACTTCGACGGTAAACACCGAGCCCTTGCCCGGCACTGAATGCAATTGCAGGCGGTGGCCGAGAATCCCGGCGATCTTGTCGACGATGGCCAGGCCCAGGCCCAGGCCGCGGTCCTGGTCCGGGCGCTGCGCATCACCACGACGAAACTCCTCAAACACCTCTTCGCGGCGCTCTTGGGCAATGCCGATGCCGGTGTCCCAGACTTCGATCGACAACGCCTTGGCGCGCCGCCGGCAGCCGAGCAGCACGCGGCCGCGTGGGGTGTAGCGGATGGCATTGCTGAGCAGGTTGCGCAGTATCCGCGCCAGCAACTGGATATCGCTGTGCACGCTCAGCCCACAGGGCACATAGGCCATGCGCAGGCCCGCGCTGGCGGCGGCATGGGCAAATTCGGCGGCGAGGTTGTCGAGCAGGTCGCTGACGGCGAAGCTGGCAAGGTCGGCCTTGATCACCCCGGCGTCGAGCTTGGAGATATCCACCAGGGTGCCGAGCAGGTTCTCGACGTCATCCAGCGAGTTGCTGACATTGCGCACCAGCGCAGGGTTAGCGCTGCTCTGTTCGAGCAAGGCACTGGTGAACAGCCGCGCCGCGTTCAAGGGTTGCAGCAGGTCATGGCTGACGGCGGCGAGGAACTTGGTCTTCGACAGGTTGGCCTGCTCGGCTTGCTGCTTGGCCTTGCTCAGTTCGGCGGTGCGTTCGCGTACCCGCACTTCGAGGTTCTGGTAGGCCTGGTGCAGGGCCTCGGCGCTGCGCCGGCGTTCGGTGATGTCGCGAATCAGCACGAAAATCCCAACCACCTCGCCACTGGCCAGGCGGTTGGGCACGTAGGAGCGCAGCATGTAGCGTTCCTGGCCGTTGACGTGGGTCTCGGCGCATTCGAACGTCACGCTCTCGCCGGCCAGCGCCCGCTCGATGTAACCCTCCAGGCGCTGGTAGTGCCCGGGGCTGTGCACCTCGCGCAGGTTCTGCCCGAGCATCACCCCCGGCGGCCAGCAGTACCACTGCTCGTAGACCTTGTTGGTGAACTCGTAGACCAGCTCGGCATTGAGGTAGGCAATCAGCGCCGGCACATGGTCGGTGATCAGCCGAATCCAGCGCTCGCTTTCGCTCAGGGCTTGCGCGTGCTGGTAGCGTTCGGTGATGTCGGTGAAAGTGTTGACGAAACCGCCGGTGGGCAACGGATGGGTACGGATTTCCAGCATGCGTCCGTCGAACAGGCGCTGTTCCAGTTCATGCACACAGCGGCCATTGCCGTCGCGGCTGGCCGGGGTCAGCAAGGCCAGTTCGCTGTCGGCGATCACTTCGGTAAAGGATCGGTGGGCGGCGATCGGCGCCAGGCCGCTGAGTTCGAGAAAACGCCGGTTCCACAGTTCCAGCACGCCGTCGGCATTGACCATGGCCACGCCCTGGGACAGGTTGTCGACCGCCCGTTGCAGCAAGTAGGACTTTTGCGCCACCGCCTGCTCGCGGCGCCGGGTTTCGCTGTGCTTGACCTCGGTGATGTCGGTGAACAGCATCACCCGCCCGCCGTCCTGGGTTGGCCGCTCGCTGACCTGCAGCCAGCGCCCGTTGTGCAGACGGTACAGCAGGTGTTCGTCGCTGACGCCGCGCAGTTCTTCGCGCAACAGGCCGCTGCTGTGCATCAGGCGCTTGACCTCGGCCAGGCGCATACCGCTGATGATGCGCAAGCGGCTGCCGGCCCAGAAGGCCTTGAAACGGCTGTTGAAGAGGACGATGCGCAAGTCCGGGTCGAACAGCACAAAGGCGTCGGAGATGCTTTCGATGGCATCGACCAGGTGCTGGTGGGCGGTTTCCGCGCGCAGCCGGGCCTCGCTGAGCAGGTGGTTGCTGGCCTTGAGCTCGACCAGGGTCTGGTTCAGGGCATCGGTGCGCTCGCGCACCTGTTCGGCCAGCACCACCGAATGCTGGAACGCCGCATAGGAATCGTCCGGGCGCGCCGCCCCCGACTCCAGGCGCTCGATCAGCGCGGCGTTGATGCGCAGCAGCTTGTGGTTGGCCCGTTGCAGCTCGGCCAGGCGCGCGTCACTGTTCACGCTGGCCTCGGGGTCGGCCGATGGCAACGCCGGTGAAGGTCTGGTTGATGTGCATGCCATTGAACTGTTCCCCGTAGGAGTTGAAACCCAGCACCCGCTGGCTGCGCAGAAAGCTGCCGACCGCGGCCAGGCTGTCGCTGCCTTCGAGCTCCAGGCGGCGCAGGAAGCAATCGCAACCGATGGTCAGCAGCAAGGGCCCGAGGCGTTGTTGCAGGCCGCTAAACAGGTGCTGCAGATTCGGCAACAGCGGCCCCGGACGCATGGCGGTGAGGACGATGCCGTTCTCCACCGCGCAATAGAAACTCAGGCTCAGGTCCTCGTGCACCTGCTGGATGGCGCGCACGTAATAACGCTCGTTGATGCGCACCGCCAGCGGGTGGGCGGCGAAGGTGCGGTGGTTGATCTGGCTGACCGGCACGCCGATCAACTGCGCGTATTCAAGCGCTGCCGGTTCGGCGTTGAGCTCGTAGACCCGGCGCAACTGGCGATCGGCGCGGGTGATTACCAGTTTTTCACTGCGCGGCTCGATGTGATGGGTGGTGAACACCTCGAACTCAAGCCCGGTGTTGACCAGCAGCACCACCGCAGCGCCACTGCGAAAGGCGCCGTCGAAGTACACATGGGTGTGGTGCAGATGATTGTCGTCACCGGCCGAGCCACCGAAATGCGGGATATCGCCCAACGCCGCACTGAGTGCCGCCAGCACGGTTTCTTCACGGCTGGACAGGCCGTCGAGCAGGGTCAGGGCAAAGCTGTGGCCCTTTATCGGCGCCAGGGTATTGCTACGACACTCGCCCACCAGGCGCTCGACCGTGGCCTGGGCCTGGATCAGGCTGAACGCCGGCATGGCGTCGATCAGTTCGGCGGCGATGGAAAACTGCCGGTGATCAAAACCCAGGGCGGTGATGCAGCCACGGCCGTAACCGTCGGGGGTCAGTTCGCCGGCACTGGTGCAACCGGCCAGGCGAATGCCGCCGAAGCTCTGTTGCAGGGCCTGGGCCAGGGCCGGCAGGTCGTACTCGGCGGAGCAGAAGAACAACACGAAACCCAGGTGCGGGTGCAGCAGCTGGCTGGCCAGTTCCTGGGCGGCAAGCTCAGCGGCGCTGGCCCGCGACACGGCACTGATCACGCCCTCGGCCGGGAACTGCTGCATGGGTGCCTCCTGGGTGGGCATTGATCGATGCAGGCAGTTTAGGCAGGCGCGGTAGCGCGCCGAATGCTACTTGGGTACTGGGTATGGGTGGCATTGGTTGTAGAGCGGGTAGCCTCATCGCGGGGCGAGCCCGCTCCTACCGGTCAATGCGTTTACCAGGTCAGCACCGCGCCCACGGCGAAGGTATCGGTGTCTTCATTCTGCGCATCGCCTTCATGGCCGTCGATCTCGAACTGGTTGTACTCGGCGACCAGCTTGAGGTTGTCGTTGATGTCATGAAACAGCGCAATGCCACGGGTTTCATAGTCGGCGCCGGTGTTCACTGCGCCATTGCCGTCATCCCTGGTCTTGCCATACGACAGCGCCAGACGGTTCTTGCCGAGCTTGTACGACCCCTGAAGCAGATAACCCTTGCTGTCGACCTCACGCAAGGTCGCCTCGCCGGCGTTGTTGGTGAAGAACGGGTTGATGCCCTTGGCGGTAAAACCTGAGCCGGTCAGCGACAACCCGCCGATCTTCGCCTGCACGCCATAGCCGAGGCCCTTGGAAGTCACCGAATCGACGCTGCTGTCGGTGTTGTCCGAGGTCTGGTAGGTGCCGTTGAGCCAGCTATAAATCTGCGCGCCGCCGAGGTCGAACTGGTAGGTGATCTCGCTCTCGGTGCGCGGGTTTTCCTGGTAGGCCTTGCCCACCGCGCTGTCGTCGTTGGTGTCCACCGGGTCGAGGATCCCCACGGCAATGCGCAAGCCGTCCAACACCGGCGTGCGGTAGGTGATCTGCGAGGTCGGGAACGGGTACGGGTAGCCGCTGCCGATGTTGCCGAACGACACCCCGCCGCCATCGACCAGGCCCAGGGTGTCGCTGACCTGGCCGTAGCCGGCGAGCAACTCGTCGAGGAGGATGTTGGAGCGGGCGAACAGGCCGAAGTCCTTGCCGATCAACACCTCGCCCCATTCGGGGTTGGCCACGGTGCCGTAGAACTGGCGCACGTCGATGGCGGTGTCGGTGCCGTTGGTTTCGCTGTCGTTGATGGTCACCCAGAACGAGGCCCGGCCGCCGAGCTTGAGGTCATCGACCTGGCGGGTCATGTTGAAGCCCAGGTAATTGGGCAGAAAGCCCATCTTCACCCGCGACTGGCGACGGTCGTATTGCTCCCCGGCGCGGTCGACGTCGCTGTTGACGTAGAAGGCGTTGATGTAGCCGTCGGTGGAAAAGGTCGTCTGCTCTTTGTCGTAGAGCATGATCTCGGCGCCGGCCAGCGGGCTCAGGCCCAGGGCGGCAAGGCTGGTCAGCAACGGCAGGAAACGGCGATTGGCATTGTTATTGTTGTGCATGGCGCTCTCCGCAAAACGGGGGGACAGATGTCGGAGGCGATTATCGAAAGGCCAGGCAAGCGGCCATACCCTGCCTTGGCGGCGCTCCCGTGCTGCTTTGGCGCAACCGGCCCGGCTGCCCGCAGGCGGAACTAATCCCTTGCCCGTCAGTGTCACAAGGCTAAAGTGGCAAGACCCGGTGCGTTAGGCGCGCCCACCCATGCAAAAATGCAGACTGAGCCTGCAGATTTACGGATTGTATTGGGCAAATTTGCACTGATACGATCCTTCGATCCTCTAGCGCCTATCCAGACCGTGTTAAAACACGTGGAAAATCAATAACAAAGCAGGGAGAAAGCGATGACCGCGCACGCTCAAGCGCCAACCGACGTCCATGTACTGGCCGAGGTTCGCAACCATATCGGTCACTTGACCCTCAACCGCCCCACCGGCCTCAACGCCCTGACCCTGGACATGGTCCGCCGCCTGCAGCGCCAACTTGACGCCTGGGCCACGGACTCACAGGTGCATGCCGTGACCCTGCGCGGCGAAGGCCCGAAAGGTTTCTGCGCCGGCGGCGACATCCGTTCGCTGTACGACAGCTACAAGGCCGGTGACAGCCTGCACCGGGATTTTTTCGTCGAGGAGTACGCCCTCGACCTGTGCATCCACCATTACCCCAAGCCGGTGCTGGCACTGATGGACGGCTTCACCCTCGGCGGCGGCATGGGCCTGGCCCAGGGCGCCGACCTGCGGGTGGTCACCGAGCGCAGCCGCCTGGCCATGCCGGAAACCGCCATCGGTTATTTCCCGGATGTTGGCGGCAGCTATTTCCTCTCGCGCATTCCCGGCGAGCTGGGCATCTACCTGGGGGTCAGCGGCGTCCAGGTGCAGGCGGCCGATGCGCTGTACTGCGGCCTGGCCGACTGGTACCTGGACAGCAGCAAACTGGCCAGCCTCGATGAGCGCCTCGACACCCTGAGCTTTGGCGAACACCCGCTCAAGGACCTGCAAGGGGTGCTGGCCAAACTCGGCACCCAGGTGCTTGAAGACGCACCGCTGGCCAGGCTGCGCCCGGCCATCGATCACTTCTTCGCCCTGCCCGACGTTGCCAGTATCGTCGAGCAACTGCGCGCCGTGACCGTGGCCGACAGCCATGAATGGGCACTGAAAACCGCCGATCTGCTCGACAGCCGCTCGCCGCTGGCCATGGCCGTGACCCTGGAGATGCTTCGTCGCGGCCGTCACCTGAGTCTTGAAGACTGCTTCAAGATGGAGCTGCACCTGGACCGCCAGTGGTTCGAGCATGGCGACCTGATCGAAGGCGTACGCGCACTGATCATCGACAAGGACAAGCAGCCACGCTGGAACCCCGCTACCCTCGCCGGCCTCGACCGCCAGCGCGTGGATCAATTCTTCGAAGGCCTCTGAGGCCTGGAGTACGCAGATGCAAGACCTGGAACTGACTGAAGAACAGATCATGATCCGCGACATGGCCCGGGACTTCGCCCGTGGCGAGATCGCCCCCCATGCCCAGGCCTGGGAAAAGGCCGGCTGGATCGACGATGGCGTGGTGCAGAAGATGGGCGAGCTGGGCCTGCTGGGCATGGTCGTGCCCGAGCAATGGGGCGGCAGTTACACCGACTATGTCGCCTACGCTCTGGCGGTCGAAGAGATCGCCGCCGGCGATGGTGCCACTGGTGCGCTGATGAGCATTCACAATTCGGTGGGCTGCGGCCCGCTGCTCGCCTACGGCAGCGCCGAACAGCAACAGACCTGGCTTGAGCGCCTGGCCAGCGGCCAGGTGATCGGCTGCTTCTGCCTGACCGAGCCGCAAGCGGGCTCCGAGGCCCACAACCTGCGCACCCGCGCCGAGCTTGAGGGCGATCACTGGGTGATCAATGGCGCCAAGCAGTTCGTCAGCAATGCCCGCCGTGCAGGGCTGGCGATTGTCTTCGCGGTCACTGACCCGGAGCTGGGCAAAAAAGGTATTTCGGCGTTCCTGGTGCCCACCGACCACCAAGGCTTCGTGGTCGATCGCAGCGAGCACAAGATGGGCATCCGCGCCTCCGACACCTGCGCGGTAACCCTCAACAACTGCCGTATCCCGGCAGCCAACATGCTCGGCGAGCGCGGCAAGGGCCTGGCCATTGCCCTGTCCAACCTCGAAGGCGGGCGTATCGGCATCGCCGCCCAGGCCCTGGGCATTGCCCGCGCGGCATTCGAGGCGGCGCTGGTGTATTCGCGTGACCGTATTCAGTTCGGCAAGCCGATCAACGAGCACCAGAGCATCGCCAACCTGCTGGCCGACATGCAGGTGCAGATCAACGCCGCACGGCTGTTGATTCTCCACGCCGCACGCCTGCGCAGCGCCGGCAAGCCATGCCTGAGCGAAGCCTCACAGGCCAAGCTGTTCGCCTCGGAAATGGCCGAGCGGGTGTGCTCCAAGGCGATCCAGGTGCATGGCGGGTATGGCTATCTGGAAGATTACCCGGTCGAGCGTTACTACCGCGATGCGCGCATTACCCAGATCTACGAAGGCTCCAGCGAAATCCAGCGCATGCTGATTGCCCGGGAGTTGAAGCACTACACCTTGTAAACACGGCCTACTGCAGGAGCGGGCTTGCCCCGCGATGCGATTTCACTGTTGAATCGCTATCGCGGGTCAAGCCCGCTCCTACAGTCACTCCTCGACATGCACGCTGTCGAGATAACTGCGCACCGCCCATAAGGCTTCCTGGCTGAGGTAGTCAGCCATCTTCGGCATGTACACCCGGCCATCGCGTACCGCGCCATTGCGCACCCGCTCGACAAACCATTCATCACCGGCTGCGCCTTCGTCGAGCAAGCGCAGGTCCGGGGCGATGCCGCCGGACTTGGCTTCAAGGCCGTGGCAAGCAGCGCAGTTCTGGTTGTAGGCCGAAGCACCGATGGACACCGCCTCGTCGTGGTCCTTGCTGTTGCGGTAGGGGTTTTCTGCGCGCCACTGCTCACCGAGCTTTTCCAGGTTGCCGGTGTTGACCGCGGTCGGCGTCACGTTGCCATGGGCAAAAGCCCCGGCGCTGCTCATCAGGCTGGCGCTGACGATCAGGCTCAACCAGGCGTTTTTTGCTGTTTTCATTGTTCTGCCCTCGACTGCTGTTTGCACGCAAAAACCTCTCGGCTGAAAGGTTGTGCCGGCATCTTAGAAACGTGCTGGCGAGGGCCCCATGCTGCTTTGGTGGCCGCAGCCTCCTCCCTTGGTAGTAGCGCTTGTGGGGCAGTGCCAAATCATGCCCGGCCTGGGAAATTTTCCCGTAAAGACCGGGAGATTTTCCGTATCGATCGCGCCTTTGGCGTTCCAGGCTATGCAGGCCAAAACCTTCATTGGGAACTCCAACCATGACAATAAGATCGTTACCCGCCGCACTTTCCCCGCTGACTGCTGCCGTGCATACCGTACTCCTGCTGGGCAGCCTGGCCCTTGCCCCGCATGCCCTGGCCAAACCTGTGAGCTGGGAAGACATCGCCGATGACCACAAGAGCACCGGCAACGTGCTGCAGTACGGCATGGGCACCAATGCCCAGCGCTGGAGCCCGCTGGCCCAGGTCAACGACCACAACGTGTTCAAGCTGACCCCGGCCTGGTCGTACTCTTTTGGTGACGAGAAGCAGCGCGGCCAGGAGTCCCAGGCCATCGTCAACGACGGCGTGATCTACGTCACCGGCTCGTACTCGCGGGTGTTTGCCCTCGATGCCAAGACCGGCAAACGCCTGTGGACCTACAACCATCGCCTGCCGGACAACATTCGCCCGTGCTGCGACGTGGTCAACCGCGGCGCCGCCATCTATGGCGACAAGATCTACTTCGGCACCCTCGACGCCCAGGTCATCGCCCTGAACAAGGACACCGGCAAGGTGGTGTGGAAGAAAAAGTTCGGCGACCACAGCGCCGGCTACACCATGACCGGCGCCCCGACCCTGATCAAGGACCAGAAGAGCGGCAAGGTGTTGCTGATTCACGGCAGCTCCGGCGATGAATTCGGCGTGGTCGGCCAGCTGTATGCCCGCGACCCGGAAACCGGCGACGAGGTGTGGATGCGGCCCTTCGTCGAGGGCCACATGGGCCGCCTGAACGGCAAGGACAGCACCCCCACCGGTGACGTCAAGGCGCCGTCCTGGCCGGATGATCCGAACACCGAGACCGGCAAGGTCGAAGCCTGGAGCCATGGCGGCGGCGCGCCGTGGCAGAGCGCAAGCTTCGATGCCCAGACCAATACCATCATCGTCGGCGCCGGCAACCCGGGGCCGTGGAACACCTGGGCACGTACTTCCAAGGACGGCAACCCGCACGACTATGACAGCCTCTACACCTCGGGCCAGGTCGGTGTCGACCCCTCGACCGGCGAAGTGAAATGGTTCTACCAGCACACGCCTAACGACGCCTGGGACTTTTCCGGCAACAACGAGTTGGTGCTCTTCGACTACAAGGACAAAGACGGCAAGCAGTACAAGGCCACCGCCCATGCCGACCGTAACGGCTTCTTCTACGTGGTCGACCGCACCAACGGCAAACTCAAGAACGCCTTCCCGTTCGCCGACAACATCACCTGGGCCAGCCACATCGACCTCAAGACCGGCCGCCCGGTGGAAAACCCCGGCCAGCGTCCGGCCAAACCCGAACCTGGGCAAACCAAGGGCAAGCCGGTAGAAGTCTCGCCACCGTTTTTGGGCGGCAAGAACTGGAACCCGATGGCCTACAGCCAGGACACCGGCCTGTTCTATGTGCCGTCGAACCAGTGGAAAGAGGAGTACTGGACCGAGGAAGTCAACTACAAGAAAGGCTCGGCCTACCTGGGCATGGGTTTCAGGATCAAGCGCATGTACGAGGACCACGTCGGTTCGCTGCGGGCCATGGACCCGACCACCGGCAAGATGGTCTGGGAGCACAAGGAGCGCCTGCCGCTGTGGGCCGGGGTGCTGGCGACCAAGGGCAACCTGGTGTTCACCGGTACCGGTGATGGCTACTTCAAGGCCTTCAACGCCAAGACCGGCGAGGAACTGTGGAAATTCCAGACTGGCAGCGGCATCGTCTCGCCGCCGATCACCTGGGAACAGGACGGTGAGCAGTACATCGGCGTGACCGTCGGCTACGGCGGCGCGGTGCCGCTGTGGGGTGGCGACATGGCCGAGCTGACCAAGCCGGTGGCCCAGGGTGGCTCGTTCTGGGTGTTCAAGATCCCGGCCTGGGACACCAAGACGGCCCAGCGCTGATTTGACGCCCTCTCGCCGGCAAGGCCGGCTCCCACAGTGGATCGGTGCATACCAAACCCTGTGGGAGCTGGCTTGCCAGCGATTGCTATCGCCCAGCCCCAGGAGATCCCCATGAAATACCTCCCGCTCTTGCTCACCCTTGCCTGCACCGCCGCCCTCGCCGACGACGACGCGCCATTGACCATCAACGGCTGCACCATCGCCCAGGAGAGCCAGTGCCCCAACGCCAACCTGCGCAACGCCGACCTCAGCAACCAGGACCTGCGCAAAATGAACCTGGCCGGTGCCGACCTGCGCGGGGCGAATTTGCGCCACGCGCGCCTGGACCTGGCCAACCTGGAAAAAGCCCGACTGCAAGGCGCCAACCTCACCCGCGCCAGCCTGCAGCAAAGCAACCTGCGCCTGGCCGACCTGCGCGATGCCAGGCTGATTGCGGTACAGGCCTGGGGCATGTTCGCCCAGGGCGCCAACTTCGAAAACGCCGACTTGAGCGCCGCCTACCTGGAGTTCGCCCGCCTGTCCGGGGCCAAACTGCACAACAGCAAACTGCAGGCCGCCGACCTGGAAATGACCTGGCTGAGCAAGGCCGACCTCAAGGGCGCCAACCTTGCCGATGCCAATCTGCAAGAAGCCAAGTTCGGCGAAAGCAACCTGGAGCAGGCCGACCTGCGCGGCAGCCGCCAGCATTACGCCAACTTCCAGGACAGCAACATGCAAGGCTGCCAGGGCTGCCCGACCACCTGGGACTAGGCAACCACCCGCAGCAAGCCGGCCTCGATCGCCAGGCGCACCATCTGCGCCTGGGAGGCCACCTGCAATTTGCTTTTGAGCAGGGTCAGGTAGTTGCTCACGGTCTTGCTGCTGATGCACAACTGCTCGGCGATCAGCCGGGTCGGCGTGCCCTTGGCCAGCATCAGAAAGATTTCCGTTTCACGTTGGGTCAGGCCGTGAATGCCAGTATCGCCTGGCTGACAGGCAAGCTCGGTGGCCAGTGCCTGTTCGATGTAGGCATGCCCGCAAAGCACCCGGCGCACCGCTTCAAGCAGCACGGCAGGCTCCGCCGCCTTGGACAGGTAACCACAGGCGCCGGCCGCCATGGCCTGGCGCACCAGGCCAAGGTCGGTGTGCTCGCTGAAAAACAGCACGCGCAGTTGCGGCAGGCGCTGGCGCAGGCGTCGGGTGGTTTCCACGCCGCTGATACCCGGCAAGTCAACGTCCATGATCACCAGCCCCGGCAACTGCTCGCCGACCTTGGCCAGCGCCTCTTCGCCACTGGCCGCCTCGATCACCGTCATGCCCTCCAGGCCCTGTTGCAGCGCCGCGACCAGGCCCAGGCGCAGCATCGGGTGATCATCCACCAGCAATATCGCCATCTTCGCAGCTCCCGCAGGTTTGCCCCATGCTAGAACGCGTGCCTGGGCGCCCGGCTACTACTTTGGTACTGTTTTGCTTGTCGATGGTCGCATTCCCAAAGCGTTGCACCTGGCCTGTAATGAAGGGGTGCAGCACAACCACAACAATAAGGTGCAAAGCCATGTACAAGATTTTGATCGCCGACGACCATCCGTTGTTTCGCGAGGCCATCCACAATGTCATCAGCGACGGCTTTCCCGGCAGCGAGGTGATGGAAACCGCCGACCTCGACAGCGCCCTGGCGATCACCGGCGATCATGACGACCTCGACCTGATCCTGCTCGACCTGAACATGCCCGGCATGCATGGCCTGGGCGGTTTGATCAACCTGCGCAACGAGGCGCCGACCATTCCGGTGGTGATCGTCTCGGCCGAACAGGACAAGCAGGTGGTGCTGCAGGCCATTACCTATGGCGCCGTCGGCTTTATCACCAAATCCTCGCCACGCTCGCAGATGACCGAGGCCATCGAGCAGATCCTCAACGGCAACGTCTACTTGCCGCCGGACATCATCCGCACGCAAAAGAGCAGCAGCCGGCGCAACCAGGGTGACCATCAGGGCTTTGCCCCCGAGCTGCTGCAAGCCCTGACCCGCAAGCAGTTGCTGGTGCTCGAACGCATGACCAAGGGCGAATCGAACAAGCAGATCGCCTACAACCTCGACATCGCCGAAACCACGGTCAAGGCTCACGTCTCGGCGATTTTGCGCAAGCTCAACGTGCACAACCGGGTGCAGGCGATTCTCAGTGCCGGCGACATCGACTTCACCGCTTACCTGCGGCGATAGTCACGCTCCATGACAATCATGCAAATTAGCCATTGAAACCTGGGCAAGGCCTGAAGTAAGCTCGGGCACATCAACTGGAGAGTCACATGTCGCACACCACCCTCACTCACGCTTGCAGCACTGGTCGCCTGTCGCGCCCCGTGGCCGCTGCCGAGTGCGCGACTGTCTCCCCGGCAGCGTTTTATTTTGGGTATTGGTTTAGCCACAGGCGCCGCTGATACCCTCACCGGCGCCCACTTTCAAGGGGCCGCCGAACACGAGAATACTCAACCCCCGGTCGGCCCCCCGACCGGGGGTTTTGCGTTTCAAGGCCCCGGCAATCAACGAATCACATTGAGGAACAGAACATGAACTACGCCACCTACCGTTACCAAAGCTTCAGCTTCTGGCGATTTAGCCAATCCCGTTCGGGCCAGCCTGCCGCCTCCGATCGGTCACTTGTTGGTGGCACACAAACACATGACGCCAATCCGGCCAACTGTCGAACACCTCGATAGGGCCGAGCGCGCGGGCCAGACCCCGCCAGCCGCCCAGGGAATTCACACCATGCAATCGTCCACCCTCGCTCTGCCACTGTCCGAACCCAGCGCTGCCAACAGCGCCGTCAGCCAACGCCTGCCGAGCCCGATGTTGCTCAAGCAGCAAATGCCGCTTTCCCCCGCCCTCGCCGCCCAGGTCGAAGCCCATCGCCAGGCCGTGCGCGCCATCCTCGATGGCCACGACCAGCGCCTGCTGCTGATCGTCGGCCCGTGCTCGCTGCACGACCCGCGCTCGGCCCGCGAATACGCCCAACGCCTGGCCCGCCTGGCCTCTGAGGTCAGCGACAAGATGCTCCTGGTGATGCGCGCCTACGTCGAAAAGCCGCGCACCACCGTCGGCTGGAAAGGCCTGGCCTACGATCCGCACCTGGATGGCAGCGACGACATGCACGGCGGCATCGCGCTGTCGCGCGGGCTCATGCTGGCCATGCTCGAATGCGGCCTGCCGGTGGCCACCGAGCTGCTGCAACCGATGGCGGCCGGCTACTTCGATGACCTGCTGAGCTGGGCGGCGATTGGCGCGCGCACCACCGAGTCGCAGATTCACCGCGAAATGGTCAGCGGCCTGGGTTTGCCGGTAGGCTTCAAGAACGGCACCGACGGCGGTGTTGGCATTGCCTGCGACGCGATCCGCAGCGCCGCCCACGGCCACCGGCATTTCGGCATGGACGTGCAAGGCTATCCGGCGATTGTCGAGACCCTGGGCAACGCCGACACCCACCTGGTGCTGCGCGGCGGCAGCAAGGGCCCGAACTACGACCGCCAGAGCATCGCCCTGGCCCGCCAGGGCCTGGCCAAAGCCGGCGTCGCGGCACGGATCATGGTCGATTGCAGCCACGCCAACAGCGCCAAGGACCCCCTGCGCCAGCCGGCGGTGTTCAACGAGGTGCTCGAGCAGCGCCTGCAGGGCGATACCTCGCTGATCGGCATGATGATCGAGGGCCACCTGTTCGACGGTTGCCAGACACTGGGCACGCAACCGCTGAAATACGGCGTGTCAATTACCGATGGCTGCCTGGGCTGGGATTCGACCGAACGCTTGCTGCGTGAGGCGGCTGCACGCTTGTGAGCCGTATCACGGGGCAAGCCGGGCGCGCAGCGCAGCTCCCACTTGCCCCGCGACAACTATCAGCCAACCCGCATTTACGTTAGGCTTTGCGTTTTACCCCAAGGAGCCACTCCCATGGCCAAAGCCACTGCCCGTCACATCCTGGTTGCCACCGAAGACAAGTGCAACGAACTCAAAGCCCAGATCGAAGCCGGCGCCGATTTCGCCGAAGTCGCCAAAGCCAACTCCACCTGCCCATCGAGCCGCCAGGGCGGCGACCTGGGCTCGTTCGGCCCGGGCCAGATGGTCAAGGAGTTCGACACCGTGGTGTTCAGCGCGCCGGTCAACACCGTGCAAGGCCCGGTGAAGACCCAGTTCGGTTATCACCTGCTGGAAGTGACCAGCCGTCAGGACTGATCACTACTCTGCAAACCGGCCTCCAGGGCCGGTTTGCTCGCGCAAGTGACCTGCTAAGCTTCAGCCACAGTCGTGGTTCAGGTGGTCAGGCGCTTGCGAATTGCTCCCTTCCCCTTCTTGTTGTTCGTCTTCGGCCTGGCCCTTGCCTGGTCATGCGCTGCCACGCCAGCGCCGGTCCACGCCCTGACGGTATACGGCGAAGCACCGCGCTATCCGTCCAGCTTCCAGCACTTGCGCTACGCCAACCCCGATGCGCCCAAAGGCGGCAGCCTGCGCCGCTCGGCCATCGAACTCGGCCAGTTCGACCACATCATTCCCTACATCGACAAGGGCATCGGCGTTGCCGAGGTCGATGGCTGGCTGTATTCGCCGCTGGCGGTGCGCTCCCAGGATGAACCCTACACCGTGTACGGGCTGGTGGCGCAAAAGCTTGAGCGCGATCCGCAGGGGCTGTGGCTGCGCTTCTATCTTGACCCGCGTGCGCGCTTTGCCGATGGCCAGCCGATCCGCGCCGAGGATGTGCGCTACACCTTCGCGCTTTTGATGCGCGCCGGTAGTCTCAAGTACCGCACCCAGTTCGCCGATGTCTCTGAGGTAAAGGTCGAGAACCCGCGGCAGATCATCTTTTACTTCAAGAACAACCAGAACCGCACCTTGCCTCTGGACCTGGCGACCCTGCCGGTGCTGCCCGAACACTGGTGGAAAGACCGCGATTTCGCCAATGGCGCAGGCTTCGAGGCGCCGCTGGGCAGCGGCCCGTACAGCGTCGGGCGGGTCGACAACGGTCGCAGTATCACCTTCGAGCGTAACAAGAGCTGGTGGGGGCGCGACCTGCCGGTCAACCGTGGCCGTTACAACTTCGACCAGGTGCGCATCGAGTACTTTGGCGACACCGAAGTGGCGCGCCAGGTGCTGCGCGGCGGCGGCTTCGACTACAACCGCGAGTTCTCGGCCACCGCCTATACCCTCGGTTACGCCAGCCCGGCGCTGGACGATGGCCGCTTGCAGCGCGCGCACCTGGCCAAGGACGCCCCGCAAACCGCCCAGGGCTTTGTCTTCAACCTGCAACGCCCGGTGTTCAAGGACCGCCGGGTGCGCCAGGCGCTGGGCCTGCTGTGGGACTTCGAGTGGAGCAACCGGCAGATGATGCGCAACCTGTACATTCGCCAGCAGAGCTTTTTCGCCAATACCGAACTGGCCGCGCGCAATCTGCCCGACGCCCAGGAGCTCAAACTGCTGGAACCGTTGCGCGGGCAGGTACCCGACGAGGTCTTCAGCCAGGTGTTCGAAGCGCCGCGCAGCGACGGCTCGGGGCTGATCCGTGACCAGCAGCTACAAGCCCTCGAACTGCTCGAAGCGGCAGGCTGGCAGCCGCGCGGTGATCAACTGGTCAATGCCCAGGGTGAACCGCTGAGCTTTACCTTCCTCAACGGCCAGGCCGGTTTCGAACGCTTGCTGCTGCCGTGGAAGCGCAACCTGGCGCAGATCGGCATCACCCTGCAGATCCGCCGCATCGACGCCTCGCAATACGTCAACCGGCTGATGGCCCGCGACTACGACCTGATCGTCACCGGCTACCCGGTGTCGCCGTCGCCGGGGCTTGAGCTGTACAACTATTTTGGCTCGGCGGCGGCCAGCGACCCCGGCTCGAACAACTACATGGTGCTCCAGGACCCGGCCGTGGACCGCTTGCTCGACGGCCTGGTCAAGGCCGAAACCAAGGCCGACATGCTGCGCCATGCCCATGCCCTGGACCGTGTGCTGAGCTGGAACTACTACTGGATTCCCAACTATTACCCACCCGGCTCATCTACCGTGTGGTGGAACCGCTTCGGCCTGCCCAAGGTGCAGCCGAGCAACGACGAAGGCCTGGACAGCTGGTGGCAAGTCAGCCCGACACCGCTGACCAACGCGCAGATGGCCGAGCGCCTGGGGAGCCGGCCATGATCGGCTACATCCTGCGCCGCCTGCTGCTGATCGTCCCGACCTTGCTGATTATCCTGCTGGTCAATTTCGTCATCGTCCAGGCTGCCCCCGGCGGCCCGGTGGAACAAGCGGTAGCGCGCCTGCAGGGGATCGGCGGCGGTGCGCCGGGGGCCAGCAGCGAAACCCTGCACGCAAGCTCCAGGGCCAGCCGTGGCCTGGACCCCAAGCTGCTGGAAGACATCAAGCGCCAGTACGGTTTCGACAAGTCGGCGCCCGAGCGCCTGTGGCTGATGCTCAGCCAGTATGCCCGGCTGGACTTCGGTTCGAGCTTTTTTCGCGGCGCCAAGGTCACCGACCTGATCCTCGAGAAAATGCCAGTGACCCTGTCGCTGGGCTTCTGGGCCACGCTGATCACCTACCTGGTGTCGATCCCGTTGGGGATCCGCAAGGCGGTGCGCCACGGCACCGCGTTCGATGCCTGGAGCAGCAGCCTGATCGTCATTGGCTACGCCCTGCCCTCGTTCCTGTTCGCCCTGCTGCTGATCGTGCTGTTTGCCGGCGGCACCTCGCTGAACTGGTTTCCGGTGCGCGGGCTGGTCTCGGAAGACTTCGACCAGCTCAGCCTGCTGGGCAAGATCGCCGATTACTTCTGGCACCTGGTGCTGCCGGTGGGCGCGCTGGTAATTGGCGGCTTTGCCACCCTGACCCTGCTGACCAAGAATGCCTTTCTCAACGAGATCACCCGCCAGTACGTGATCACCGCCCGGGCCAAGGGCCTGAGCGAGCAACGGGTGCTCTACGGGCATGTGTTTCGCAATGCCATCCTGCTGGTGGTGGCCGGCATTCCCCAGGCGTTGATCAGCGTGTTCTTTGCAGGTTCCCTGCTGATCGAGGTGATCTTCTCCCTCGACGGCCTGGGGCGCATGAGCTACGAGGCGGCGGTGGCGCGGGATTATCCGGTGGTGTTCGGCTCGCTGTTCATCTTTACCCTGTTCGGCCTGCTGGTGCGCCTGATCGGCGACCTGTGCTACACCCTGGTCGACCCGCGCATCGACTTTGCCACGAGGGCCCACTGATGTTCAGCCTGTCGCCGGTATCGCGCAGGCGCCTGCAGCGCTTTCGGCGCAACCGCCGTGGCTGGATTTCGCTGTGGCTGTTTGCCTTGTTGCTGCTGGTGAGCCTGGGCGCGGAGCTGGTGGCCAACGACAAGCCATTGCTGTTGAGCTACCAGGGCCAGTTGTATTACCCGGCATTCAAACGTTACAGCGAGCAGCAGTTTGGCGGCCAGTTGCCATTCCAGCCGGACTACCGCAGCCAGTACGTACGCCAGCTGATCGAGGGCCAGGGCGGCTGGATGCTGTTTGCACCGGTGCCGTTCAGCGCCGACACCCCGAACTACGATTTGCTGGTGCCCGCCCCCAGCCCGCCGTCGGCGGTCAACTGGCTGGGCACCGACGACCAGGCCCGTGATGTATTGGCGCGGGTGCTGTATGGCACTCGGGTGTCGATTCTGTTTGCCCTGGCGCTGACCCTGATCAGCACCCTGATCGGCATCGCCGCCGGCGCCTTGCAGGGCTACCACGGTGGTTGGGTCGACCTGATCGGCCAGCGTCTGCTGGAGGTCTGGTCGGGCCTGCCGGTGTTGTACCTGCTGATCATCCTCAGCGGTTTTGTCGAGCCGAACTTCTGGTGGTTGCTGGGGATCATGGCGCTGTTTTCCTGGCTGGCGCTGGTGGACGTGGTGCGCGCCGAGTTCCTGCGTGGACGCAACCTCGAATACGTGCTGGCCGCCCGTGCCCTGGGCCTGCCTGACCGTTGGGTGATCCTGCGGCACATTTTGCCCAACGCCATGAACGCCACCCTGACCTACCTGCCGTTTATTCTCACCGGCGCCATCACCACCCTCACCGCCCTGGATTTTCTCGGCTTCGGCATGCCCGCCGGCAGCGCTTCGCTGGGCGAGCTGGTGACCCAGGGCAAGCAGCATTTGCAGGCACCGTGGCTGGGCTTTACCGCGTTCTTTGCCCTGGCATTGATATTGTCGCTGTTGGTGTTCATTGGCGATGCCTTGCGCGAAGCCTTCGATCCACGGGCATAATCGCAGCCTTTACCCCGGCGGAGCGGCCCATGCAGGACAGTGACAGCCTCAAGGACTATCAGCAGGTGCGCCTGCTGGCGATTCGTTCGCTGTTCGAGATCATCGAGCAGTCCAGCGAAGGCACGATCATCGTCGACCGCGATGCGCGCATTGTCTGGATGAACCAGCGCTATGCCCGGCGCTTTGGCCTTGAAGACGCCAGCAGCGCCATCGGCCAGCCGTGCGAGAGTGTCATCCCCGGCAGCCTGATGCGCGAGGTGCTGAGCAATGGCCGGCCGATCCTGCTGGACATGCTCGACACCCCCAAGGAGCCGCTGGTGGTCATGCGCCTGCCGGTGCACGACGCCGCCGGCACGCTGATCGGCGCTATCGGTTTTGCCCTGTTCGACGAGCTGCGCAGCCTCTCGCCGCTGCTCAAGCGCTACGCCAGCATGCAGCAGGAACTGGCCTCGACCCGTTCGTTGCTGCGCGCCCGCCAGGCCAAGTACAGCTTCGCTCAGTTCATCGGCACCAGCGCCGCCAGCCTTGAAGTCAAGCGCCGCGCCCGGCGTGGCGCCAGCAGTGACTCACCGGTGTTGCTGCTGGGCGAAACCGGCACCGGCAAGGAGCTGCTGGCCCATGCCATTCATGCCGCTTCGCCGCGGGCGCACAAGGCCTTTGTCAGCATCAACAGCGCAGCAATCCCGGAGACGCTGCTCGAAGCCGAGTTCTTCGGCACCGCCCCGGGCGCCTTTACCGGCGCCGAGCGCAAGGGCCGCCCGGGCAAACTGCAGATTGCCGAGGGTGGCACGCTGTTTCTCGATGAAATCGGTGACATGCCCTTGCCGCTGCAAAGCAAGCTGCTGCGCGTCTTGCAAGAGAAGGAATACGAGCCGGTCGGCTCCAACCAGATGATCCACAGCGATGTGCGGATCATTGCCGCCACCTCCACCGACCTGCAGGCGGCCATGGCCCGTGGCGAGTTTCGTGCCGACCTGTACTACCGCTTGAACGTGCTGCCGATCCAGGTGCCGCCGCTGCGTGAACGCCTGGAGGATTTGCCAGCGTTGAGCGAGGCGATTCTTGAAGAGCTGGGCAGCCAGCACGAGCTGGACGATGAGGCCCAGGCGCTGCTGGCCCGGCATGCCTGGCCGGGCAATATCCGCGAGCTGCGCAATGTGCTGGAACGGGCGACCTTGCTGGCCGATCAAGCGCGCCTGGGGCTGGGCGATGTTCAGGCGGCGCTGGGTGACCTGGCGCCGCTGCCGGTTGAAGCCGCCACGTTGAGCTATAAACAGGCGTGTGCCGATTTTGAGCGGCAGTTACTCGAAAACACCCTGGCGCGCTGTGCCGGGAATGTACCGCAAGCGGCGCGGCAGCTGGGGTTGGGGCGCTCGACGCTGTACAAGAAACTGGTGGCGCTGGGGATCAAGTCTCAATAAAGAGATATGTGTTTCTTTTTTGAGATTGTTATCGCGGGGCAAGCCCGCTCCCACCGGGAAGATGTCCGACGGCAGGAGCGGGCTTGCCCCGCGAACCGCTCAATCTCAATTCAGAGACTTTCATCTCAAAAAAACAAACTATATCTATATAAATCAACAGCTTAAAGAGTTGGCACGATTCCCGCTTTCGCCTCCTGACCAACAAAAACAAGATGCACCCAAGGAGACACTCGATGAGTGTGATCATCGCCCTGGCAGCCCTGGCGCTGCTGATGCTGGCTGCCTACCGTGGTTATAGCGTTATCCTCTTCGCCCCCATCGCCGCCCTCGGCGCGGTGCTGTTGACCGACCCTTCGGCAGTCGCCCCGGCCTTTACCGGGGTGTTCATGGAGAAAATGGTCGGCTTTATCAAGCTGTACTTTCCGGTGTTCTTGCTCGGTGCGGTGTTCGGCAAGCTGATCGAGCTGTCGGGTTTTTCGCGCTCGATCGTCGCCGCCGCCATCCGCCTGCTTGGCACCCGCCAGGCCATGCTGGTGATCGTGCTGGTCTGCGCCCTGCTCACCTACGGCGGCGTGTCGCTGTTTGTGGTGGTGTTTGCGGTGTACCCGTTTGCCGCCGAGATGTTCCGCCAGAGCAACATCCCCAAGCGCCTGATCCCGGCAACCATTGCCCTGGGCGCGTTTTCGTTCACCATGGATGCGCTGCCCGGCACCCCGCAGATCCAGAACATCATCCCCAGTACCTTCTTCAACACCACCGCCTGGGCCGCGCCCTGGCTGGGCCTGATCGGTACGCTGTTCGTGTTCTGCACCGGCATGCTTTACCTGCAGCGCCAGCGCAACAAGGCCCAGCGCGCCGGTGAAGGCTACGGCAGCGAGCTGCGCAACGAGCCGGAAACCGCCGCCGACCTCAAGCTGCCCAACCCGCTGCTGGCACTGTCGCCACTGCTGCTGGTAGGGGTGATGAACCTGCTGTTCACCCACTGGATTCCGGCCTGGTACGGCAAGACCCACACCTTGAGCCTGGCGGGCATGAGCGCGCCGGTGCAAACCGACATCGCCAAACTCACGGCGATCTGGGCGGTGGAAGCGGCCTTGCTGCTGGGCATCCTGCTGGTGCTGGTGGCAGGCTTTGGCGCGATCAAGAGCCGCCTGGCCGAGGGCAGCAAAAGCGCGGTCAGCGGCGCCTTGCTGGCGGCGATGAACACCGCGTCCGAATATGGCTTTGGTGCGGTGATTGCCTCGCTGCCGGGCTTTCTGGTGCTGGCCGACGCGCTCAAGGCGATCCCCAATCCGCTGGTCAATGAAGCGATTACCGTGACCTTGCTGGCCGGTATCACCGGCTCCGCGTCCGGTGGTATGAGCATCGCCCTGGCGGCGATGTCCGACAGCTTCATCGCCGCCGCCAATGCCGCCAACATCCCCCTTGAAGTGCTTCACCGGGTCGCGGCCATGGCCAGCGGCGGCATGGACACCCTGCCGCACAACGGCGCGGTAATTACCCTGCTGGCGGTCACCGGCCTGACCCACCGCGAGGCCTACAAGGATATTTTCGGCATTACCCTGATCAAGACCCTGGCAGTGTTCGTGGTGATTGCTACGTTCTATGCCACCGGTATCGTCTAAGGAGCACCTCATGAGTCTCAATGGCAAGACAGCAGTCGTCACCGGTTCCACCAGCGGCATCGGCCTGGGCATTGCCCAGGTACTGGCCAAGGCCGGGGCCAATTTGATCCTCAATGGCTTTGGCGATGCCCGCGCGGCGATTGCCGAAGTCGCCCGCCACGGCACCCGGGTCGGCCATCACCCGGCCGACCTTAGCGATGTGGCGCAGATCGAAGACCTGTTCGCCTACGCGGAACGCGAGTTCGGCGGCGTCGATATCCTCGTCAACAATGCCGGCATCCAGCATGTGGCGGCGGTCGAGGAATTCCCGGTGGAACGCTGGGATTCGATCATCGCCGTCAACCTCTCGGCGGTGTTCCATGGCACCCGCCTGGTGCTGCCGGGCATGCGTGCGCGCAACTGGGGACGGATCGTCAACATCGCCTCGGTGCACGGCCAGGTCGGCTCCACCGGCAAGGCCGCTTATGTCGCCGCCAAGCACGGGGTGGTCGGCCTGACCAAGGTGGTCGGGCTGGAAACCGCCACCAGCAACATCACCTGCAACGCCATTTGCCCCGGCTGGGTACTGACCCCGCTGGTGCAGAAACAGATCGATGATCGCGCCGCCAGCGGAATCGATCCGCAGCAGGCCCGGCACGACTTGCTGGCCGAGAAGCAGCCGTCGTTGGCCTTTGTCACTCCCGAACACCTGGGTGAGCTGGTATTGTTCCTCTGTAGCGAGGCTGGCAGTCAGGTTCGTGGCGCTGCCTGGAACATCGATGGCGGCTGGCTGGCCCAATGACGGGCAGCCTTGGACCCTGGCTGCGGCATCGTGTTTTTTTATCTGCAAGGAGGCCTTATGCGCCCACGCTCCCTCACCGCGTTGTTCACCCTGACCCTGGCGGCCGCTACTTCGGTACAAGCTGCCAGCCTCAAGGATGTAGCGCCCTACCCCGAGGCCGAAAAAGGCTATACCCGCCAGGTGATCCACCTGCCAAAACAGGCTGACGAGTCGGCCTTCAAACTCGAAGTGCTGGCTGGCAAACAGCTGGAAGTCGACTGCAACCGCCAGCACCTGGGCGGCAACCTCGAAGAACAAACCCTGCAAGGCTGGGGCTACAACTACTACCGCCTGGAAAAAGTCTCGGGCCCGGCCTCGACCCTGATGGCCTGCCCGGACGGCAAGAAGAAACAGGCGTTCGTGCCGGTGGTTGGCGACGGTTTCATGCTGCGCTACAACAGCAAGCTGCCGGTGGTGGTGTATGCGCCTGAAGGTGTCGAAGTGCGCTACCGCGTGTGGTCGGCTTCGAACAAAGTGAAAAAAGCTACAGTGGAATAAAGCGCTGCTGCTTGAACAACAGCCCTGTGGGAGCGGGCCCGCGATGAGGCCAGTACATTCAACACACCAGGTGTCGCCTGAGTTGCGACCGCTGCGCGCTCGATCGCGGGTCGAGCCCGCTCCCACAGGTGCCTTTCGCCGGCACCGACGCCCTTGAGCAATTTCGCGACCGCCAAGCGCTGCGCGATCAGGCATAATGCGCGGTTTTTACCCGTTGCGAAGGTAGGTTCAGATGAAAGCACAGGCCCGGCACATTCTGGTCAAGACCGCTGAAGAGGCCGAACAGCTCAAGCAACGAATCGCCAAGGGCGAGGCGTTCGATGTGCTGGCCAAGAAGTACTCCACCTGCCCGTCCGGCAAGCGCGGTGGCGACCTGGGCGAAGTGCGCCCGGGGCAGATGGTCGGCGCCATCGACCAGGTGATTTTCAAAAAGCCACTGCGCACCGTGCACGGCCCGATCAAGAGCAAGTTCGGCTATCACCTGGTGCAGGTGTTCTACCGCGATTAAAGGCTGTCGCGACGCCGTTGCAAGCGTTGACTGCGCTGGTCTTCAAGGTCATTGCGCAGGCCGACGATCAGGTTGGAAATCGCCCGGCTGCTGGTCAGTTGCTCGGCACTGATGCCGGTCACCAGCAAGTCGACCCGCTCGCAGCTGCGGTCGAACACCCGCACGGTCAGCGAGCGGTCGGCAGCCAGGGTGCATTGGCAGCGGGTGGGTAAAAAACTGCTTTCTATAATGTTGCGCAACTCCAGGGTCGAGAGCATCGGTACATCTCCTTGGCAGGTGGCGGACAGCGGTTCCGTGTTGCCCGGTCCAGCCCCAAGACTAGGCCATATTCCCTAAGCGAATCAGACCCTTTCACTATAAGCACCTGGCGGTTTTACCGGCTGCGGGACAGTAGCGGCCATTCGCCACCTAGCATTTTTGTCAGTTGCCGATATTGCTCATTGCTCTATACCTGCAAAGCAAGACCCGTCCGGTACTAACAGGGGGGCTGGACAGCCAGTGGGGCAATGCCTGGAAGACACGGAGCCTGTCTGATGCGAATTTCGCTTATCGTGGTACTAAGCGCCTTACCCTTCACCGCCCTGGCGCAGAATCTCGTGGTTGGGCCCGGCGATACCCTCGGTGTCGTCGTCCAGACGCCGTTGATCGATGACTTCCTGATGACCGGCGGGACCCTGCAGTCCCTGGCACAGGGCGATGCCCGCGATACGTTCAATATGTCGGCGGGGCAGATTATCGGTGCCTTTGAAGACGGTGACGTGGCGTTCTTCTCAGGTGGCAGCATCGGCCGGGTCGACATGAAGCTGGACAACAACATTTTCAGCATGTCCGGCGGCACCATCGTCGGCAACCTGGTCACCGGTTTTGGCAACGACCAGATATTCCTCAATGCCGGAACCATCGGCGGCAACATCAGCACCAGTGGCGGCACCGATGTGTTCGTCATCACTGGCGGGGAACTGCGTGGCAACCTCCTCGCCAGCTTCGGCAACGACTCGCTCAAATGGCAGGGCGGCGTTATACGCGGCAGCGTCGACATGGGCGGTGACGATGATGTGGCGGTGCTCGAAGGCCTGGGCAGCCCGGCCCTGAACATCACCGTTAACGGTGGCGCAGGTATCGATAGCCTGACCTTCAACAACAGCCAGCCGGTGGGGGGCGATCGCTACATCAACTGGGAGTCGGTCAGCCTCATCAACGCCAGCCAGTTCAAACTGGACAACACCCTGACCCTGGGCGATGCCAGTGCCGTTGCCGCGCCCACCAGCTTCAACATCGACGCCAGCAGCTCGCTGGTCTCGCGTACCGGGGTGATCACCCCCTTCACCGCCGGCCAGCCGCTGACGGTCAACAACAGCGGGCTTATCGACCTGAGCAGCGGCGGCGATGCCCAAGGGCGGTTGACCATCAACGGCAACTACACCGGCAACGGCGGCACCCTCAAGCTCAACAGCGTACTGGCCGGCGACGGCGCGGCATCTGATCGCCTGGTGGTCAGCCGGGGCTCGATCTCCGGCACCACCAACCTGCAGATCAACAACTTCGGCGGCGCCGGTGCGGTGACCAGCCAGAATGGCATCCAGGTAGTTGAAGCCATCAACGGAGCGACCAGCAGCAACACCGCCTTCGTCCAGACCCAGACCCTGTCGGCCGGTGCATTTGATTATCGCCTGTTCAAGGGTGGGGTGACGGCTGATAGCGTGAACAGCTGGTACCTGCGTTCAACCGTCGTGGTGCCCACCCCGTTGCCGGAGCCCGTTAACCCGGACCCTGGTACGCCGGTTGATCCTGGAACACCGGTTGATCCTGGTACGCCAGTCGATCCCGGTACACCGGTTGTGGTGATCCCGCCCCCAATCCCTGGCCCTGCTCCCGGCCAGCCTGACTTGCCGCCACCGCCGGCGCCCGGCGTGAGCATCCCGCTGTACCGCCCGGAAGTTGCCGTCTATGCCGCCGCGCCCCGGGCTGCGGCATTGATTGCACGCTCGGCGCTGGGCACCTTTCACCAACGTCAGGGCGACCAGAGCCTGCTGAACCAGGAGGGCGCGTTATCGGCCAGTTGGGGCCAGGCCTATGGCGACAGCTTCCACCAGAGCTGGTCGGGTACTGTCAGCCCAAGCCTGGACGGCAGCCTGTACGGTTTCAAGGTCGGCCAGGACTTGTGGGCCTGGCTCAACGATGACGGCCTGCGCCAGCATGTCGGCGTGTATGTCGGGCACAGCCGCCTGCACGGCGATGTCAAAGGCTTCGCCCTGGGCTTTGAAGACAACAAGGTCGGCGACCTGAAACTCGACAGCGACAGCGTCGGCGCCTATTGGACCCTGATCGGCGCGCAACAATGGTATGTCGATGCCGTGGTGCAGTACTCGGACCTCGACGGCCGGGCCAAATCCGATCGCGGCGACAAGCTCGACCTCAACGGTCACGCCTGGACAGCGTCATTGGAGGCCGGCTACCCATTTGCCCTGTCGTCGTACTGGACCCTGGAGCCGCAGGCACAACTCATCGCCCAGAAAGTCTCGTTGGACAGCGCCAACGACAGTGTCAGCTACGTTAGCTTCGACACCCAGACCGAGGTGAGTGCGCGCCTGGGCATGCGTCTGGAAGGCAAGTTCAAATCCGCCGGAGTGCACTTGCAGCCTTATGTAACCACGGATTTCTGGAGTGGCAACGGAGGCCGCGACACGCAGACGTACGATCATGTCGACAAGGTCAAGACCGATTACAACTACACTTCCCTGAGTGTCGGCACCGGCCTGGTTGCGCAACTGAACAAGAACCTCAGCGTGCATGCGGGTATCGACTACACCACCAACCTGGACAGTCGTCAGCAGGAGCACGTCGGCGCCAACCTGGGGTTGCGTCTGAGTTACTGAACGCGCTTTGTTGCCAGTCACCAAGGGAGCGGGTCTGATGCGAGTGCCACTGTTCTTGACCTTGGGAGTCCTTCCCTGGATGACGTTTGCCCTGGATGCCGAGGCCGAAGATCGCGTCGTGGTCGACGGCGACGTTTTTGGCGACATCGTGCAGACCCCGCAGGCCGATACCCTGACCATGAGCGGAGGTACGGTACAGTCGCTGGATCAGGGCGACGGACGGGACCTTCTGATCATGACCGGCGGCCACATCGTAGGCACCTTCGCCAACGGCAACAGCGTTGCCCTGCGAGGCGGGCGTATCGGCCGCATAGAGTTGCAGCCCGGCAACGGTGATGTAGCGCTCACCAGCGGCTCCATAGACGGCGATCTGATCACGGGTGATGGCCATGATTTTTTGGTGTTTCGCGGCACTGTGCTCGGCGGCAACCTGATCACCGGCAAGGGTATCGACCTGATTTCCTTCGAGGGTGGCGAGATTCACGGCAACGTTTCCACCGGCCCCGAGAACGATCACTTCAACTGGAAAGGCGGCCAACTGTACGGCAGCGTCGACATGGGCGACACCACCGACCAGGTGCTGATGGTCAACCTGCGGGCCGAGCAGTTGTTCGTGCCCTTCAATGGCGGCGCTGCACGCGATGAGTTGCATTTCCAGAACAGCTTTCCCACAAACGGAGCGTTGTACACCAACTGGGAGAGCATCAGCCTTGGCTTCGTAAGCCACTACACACTCAACGACACCTTGGTTCTCGGCGACGGCGGAGGCCCGATCGATGTTGCCACCGGCACGGGCGATCTATTCATCGGCAGAGAAAGCACGCTGTTCTCAAGCACCGGTGTGATCCGGCCCTTTGCTGCCGGCCTGAACGCGCGCCTGGGCAACACCGGCCTGGTTGACCTGCGCAACAGCGGCGATGGCCAGGGGCGCCTGACCGTCATCGGCAATTATTTCGGCAACGAAGGCAGACTGGCGGTGAACACCGTACTAGGCACTGACGACTCGCCTTCCGACCGCCTGGTTATCAGCCAAGGGGCGATTTCTGGCGATACCGCCCTGCTGGTTACCAATCTTCATGGCCCGGGCGGGCTGACCCGCCAGGACGGCATCCTGGTGGTCGAGGCCGCCAATGGTGCAACCAGTACCGATACCGCCTTTACCCAGACCCAGCGCCTGTCGGCCGGGGCTTTCGACTATCGCCTGTTCAAAGGAGGGATAACGCCCGGCAGCGAGAACAATTGGTACCTGAGTTCGGCGTTGGTCGCGCCTGCTGACGGCCGCCCGCCGCCCTTGGCCGCACCGGCCCCGGGACTCGCCGAACTGCCCCGGGCGATCCCCGGTCAGGTCATCCCGCTGTACCGATCGCAGGCCTCACTGTATGCCGCTGCGCCTCGCGCCGCAGCGTTGATCGGACAATTCAACCTCGGTACTTTCCATCAACGCCAGGGCGACCAGCGCCTGCTCAGTGAACAGGGCGCCTTGGCCGCCAGTTGGGCGCAAGCCCATGGCTACAGCTTTCATCAAAGCTGGTCCGGCTCGGTGAGCCCCAGCCTGGATGGCAATCTTTATGGCTACAAGGCAGGCCAGGACCTGTTTGCCTCGCCCAGCGCCGCAGACTACCGCCAGCACATTGGTGTTTATGTCGGCCACAGCCGTTTGAACGGTGATGTCAAAGGCTACGCGCAGGGATTTGCGGATCGCCCGGTCGGTGACCTCAGGCTCGATGGCGACAGCGCCGGGGTGTACTGGACGCTGATCGGACCGCAACACGGTTACCTCGATATGGTCGTGCAGTACACCGACCTGGACGGCCGCGCGCGCTCGGAGGACGGCGAAAAAATCGACCTCGACGGCCATGCCTGGGGTAGCTCGCTGGAGGTGGGCCGGCCGTTTGCCTTGTCCAACCAATGGAGCCTGGAGCCCCAGGCACAAGTGCTGGTGCAGAAGGTCAGCCTGGACAAGGTGCAAGATGGTGTATCGACGGTCAGTTTCGATACCCGGACCGAAGTGAGCAGCCGCCTGGGGCTGCGTCTTGAGGGTAACTTGCGAGCAGGCACGACGCCCCTGCAGGCTTACCTGCAAACTAACATCTGGCACGCCGATGGCGGGCACGACTCGCTGGTCTTCGCCGGTGTCGACCAGGTCCGGACCGATTATCGCTCAACGTCCCTTGAAGTCGGCACCGGACTGGTGGCGCAGTTGCATAAGCAGTTCAGTGTGCATCTGGGCATTGACTACGCCAGCAACCTCGACAGCCGCCAGCAGGAGCGCGTCGGTGCCAACCTGGGAATACGCATCAGCTACTAGGCACGCCGCGCTGCCAGCAAGCCGATGCCGGCGCAACCCAGCAGCGTGGCACTGACCCGGTTGAACAACCGGCGTGGCCCGGGCTGGCTGAACCAGCGCTGCAGGTAAGCACCCAGCCAGGCATAAATCGCAATGGCCAGCCACTCCAGCAGCAGGAACAACCCGCCTAGCCAGGCGAACTGCTCGGCCACCGGCACCGGGCTGGCGACGCTGACAAACTGCGGCAGGAAGGCGGTGAAAATCAGGATCGCCTTCGGGTTGCCCGCCGCCACCCAGAACTCCTGGCGCGCCAGGCGCAAGGTACCGCGGCGTTGGCCGTCAGCCGCCAGCGCCTCGCCCACTGGCGCGCGCCACAGCTGCCAGGCGATGTAGAACAGGTAGGCTGCGCCCAGCACCTTGACCAGCAAAAACAGGTACTCGCTGGTGTGCAGCACCACTGCCAGGCCCATGGCTGCCAGCACGATCATCCCGGCAAAGGCCAGCAACCGGCCAATGCCTGCCACACAGGCAATGCGCAGGCCGTAACGGCTGGCGTTGTTCAGTGACAGCAGGTTGTTCGGGCCAGGGGCCATGTTCAGGGCAAAACAGGCCGGGATGAACAGCGCGAGGGTGGACAGGTCCATGGGGGCTCTCCGGTGACAGGAGCGACAAGATTCCCGCGCACACAGTTGCCGGGTCAAGGTACAGCTGAGGGAAAAAACTGTGTGCCTGGCAATGCACCCTGCCCCTTTGGCAACAAGCACTTGGCTTGAGGCTAAAGCGATTCGCTTGAACCCGCGCCACCACTGATAGCAAAACAATATCAGTACTCACCTTCGGCTTGGCTATACCTCCCTCTGGCACATGAGTGCCCGGGTGCACGGAGGCTGCACACAGGAACGCAGCGCACCGTCACCTGCCCTGTCAACGCTAGGAAAAGGACATTTCCATGGAAAGCATCGGTGTACTCGCCACCCAGACCAACTGGAACGGTGGCCAACGTCTTACCCTCAATGCCGGCGATACCGCCACCTGCACCACCCTGAGCCCGGGGCAGTTGTACGGGATCTTCATCTACAACTCGGCGCAGAACCAGACCAGCGCCACGGTCAATGTGAACTGGAGCAACAGCCAGCCGCCTTGCCCGATCACCGTGCCTGGCACCACCGCCAACGCCGGCCTTGCCTCAATAGGGTTTGTCTCGGGTACGGATACCCAGACAGTCTCGGTGTCGATTGCCCCCAACAGCGGCCTGGCCCAGGTGGATATCTGGCTCGGTAGCGTCAGCATGCCGATCAACACCGCCGGCTTGAACAACCAGGCGTTGCAGGCCAATGGCGAGCTCTACCCGTTCAGCAAGTACAGCCGCTACTACGCAGTGCCACCGTCAAAATGGATGAGCCTGACGATTGCCAGCAAGATCACTCAGTTCGTCTCCTGCCAGTTCCGCGAGGAAAAGGCCGTCGTCTACGTAATCAATGAAACCTCCAACGGCTTGTTGTCGGGCCAGATCACCTCCATCGGGCCAACCGCCAAGACCGCTGGCGTCGTGACCATCCTGCCAACCAGCTTGCAGAGCATCACCAATACCCTGCAGGGCGATGGCAGCCAATGGGTGTGGATGGATGCCGATAGTGCGCAAGACTCGCAATCGGCCAGCATCGCCTTGCAGTCCATGTAATTTCGCCTGAGCTTGCGCAAACGCCCCTCCCGGCAACGTGAGGGGCGTTTGTTTTAGCCGGTGGATTGCGGATAAGCTGCAGGCTTCGCCCCTTTGAGGCTTACGTGATGCTGCGGGCAACCGGCAAAAACCCTACCCTGTTCTGGCGTGACCCGGCCCTGCCCTTTGTCGAGAGCCGCCGCGCCTGCGACAGCCGTGCCTGCTACAAGGCGCACAGCCATCCAACGTTCTCGATTGGCGCGGTCGATCAGGGCTGCAGTGTGTTCACCGGCGCAGGCAAAGGGCAAACGCGCCTGTTGCCCGGCACCCTGGTGTTCATCCCGGCGCACTGCGTGCATGCCTGCAACCCTGAACCCGGGCTGAGCTGGAGCTACCAGATGCTCCACCTGGACGCCGGCTGGCTGCAAGCCTTGCGCCTGGAGTCGGCCCTGGCCCCGCAGGTTCAGGCAAGGCCTGCGAAGATCACCCGCAATCCTTCTACCTATGAGCGCTTTACCCGGCTCAACGACTTGCTGTTCTCCGAGGCCTGCGCCGGTGTGAAAGAGGCCGCGCTGATCGAGTTCATCGGTGATCATGATGATCATGATGATCAGGCGCCAGCCACCACAGCTCAGGCGCTTGACCGCAGCCTCGAACCCTTGCTCGAGCGCCTTGCCCAGGAAGACGCTAGCAACCTGTCGCTGGGCGAACTGGCGAGCAGCGCCGGCATGGGCCGTTACCAACTGATCCGGGCGTTTCGCGCCGCCACCGGCCTCACTCCCCATGCCTGGCAGTTGAACCTGCGCATCAACCGTGCCCGCCAGTGGCTGCGCAAGGGCCAGGACATGGCCGACATTGCCTACCGCCTGGGTTTTGCCGACCAGAGCCACTTCCAGCGGGTGTTCAAGGCCCATACCGGGGTGACGCCCGGCCTGTACCGCAGCTGAGCGCGCAATTTTCTTCAATACAGGCGCTGCAGCCGCTACGGACAATCAGCAACCCTCTTGCTGAAGAAGTCCGAAACCGATGGAGCAGTTTTTACTCATTGCCGCCGCGCACTTTCTTGCCTTGCTGTCACCCGGCCCGGATTTTTTCCTGGTCGCGCGCACCTCCATGAGCGCCGGCTGGCTCAAGGCAACCGGCGCCTGCCTGGGCATTGCCCTGGCCAATGGCGTGTTTATTGTCGCAGCCTTTGCCGGAGTGTCGGCGCTGCGCCCGGACAGCACGCTGTTTGTCCTCATCCAGTTGGCCGGTTGCGCCTATTTGCTGTACCTGGGCGTGCTGTTCCTGCGCCATGCCGGTGCCAGCGCCGTGACCCGGGTGGGCGATGACCCTGTACTGCTAAAGAGCCCGTGGTTCCAGGGCCTGGTGATGGGCTTTGTGTCGGGGATTCTCAACCCGAAGAATGCGCTGTTCTATGTCAGCCTGGCCAGCATGGTCGCGGCCAGCCAGGCCAGTGCTGGCTGGAAATGGCTGTATGGCCTGTGGATGTTCAGCGCAGTGCTGCTGTGGGATGTGCTGGTGGCCGCGGCCATTGGCAACCTGCGGGTACGCCGGCGCTTTGCCCGGCTGCTGCCCTGGCTTGAGCGGGTGTCGGGGGTGGTGCTGATGTTGCTGGCGCTGGGGGTAATCATTCACCTGGCCTGGCGTTGAGCACGGTGAGGCTGGCGAGGTCGAGCAGGCTGAACTGGCCGCTGGCCCAGCCGCCGGTGTCGATATGCCAGATATTACCCAGCACCCGCACCTCACGCTGCGGGGTGTGCCCGACCACCAGCGCCCGCAGCCCCTCAACGGGCGTCTCATCGCCAGCAGCCAGGCGCTTGCGCGACCATTGGCAAACTTCCTGGACCTCGCTCGGTGGCGTGCTCACCAGCAGCTCGCGTAATTGCGACCAGTGGCGGAACGGGCAATCGGCATGCAGCAGGGCGATCAGCCCGTCTGCGGTTTCCACCTCAAGGGCCAGCGGCAGGCGCCGAAAGCGCTCGGCAAAGCGCGCCTGTTCATCGCTGTCCAGGGCCAGGAACCAGCCGCCACCGGCGGCGCGGTACTGGCTGTAGTCGAGGGTGCCGCCATCAACGTGGGTGATCGCCAAGGCTTCATGGTTGCCCTGCACCGCGTGGAACCACGGCTTGGCCAGCCACTCCAGGGCCAGCGGGCACTCAGGGCCGCGGTCGACCAGGTCGCCAACGCTGAACAGGCGGTCTACCGCCGGATCGAAGCCAATAGCTGCCAGCCGCTCCTGCAGGCGTGAAAAATGCCCATGGATATCGCCCACGGCAACGTCCCGCCCGCGCCTGTTGGCTGTAAACCGCTCGATCCTGCGCACTGCCGACTCCTCTGTTTTCAATCCGTACAGGCGTACAATGAAGCCTGTGCAGCACACTGCGCAAGGCTGCACCTGGAGGTGAATCATGCGCCCTGCCCTGACCCTGGCCACCTTGAGCCTTTTGGCCTGCAACAGCCTGGCGCAACCGGCGGCCACGCCCAACGTCGAAGTCACCTTCGACAAACCCGAACACTTTCGCGACGCCAGCCTCGACAGCAACGGCTACCCACGCGGTGCCGATGCCTATGTGATGAAGGAGCTGAGCGCCTACCTGGTCAAGCTCGGCCAGCGTTACCTGGCGCCCGGCCAGAGCCTGCGCATCGACATCCGCGATATCGACCTGGCGGGCCAGTATGAACCCTGGCGGGCCAATGCCTATTCAGTGCGGATCATGCGTGACGTCACCTGGCCCAGTATCGACCTGCACTATGCCCTGTCGCAACCCGGCCAGGTTGTCAGCCAGGCCGATGCCCATGTGAGCGACAAGTTCTACCTGCAGCGCCCGGGCTGGCGCGCCGACAGCGACCGCCTGTATGCCGAAAAGGCCATGCTCCAGGAGTGGTTTCGCAAGCAGTTCAGCGTGCAGCACCAGACTTCGGGCTTTTAGCCATCAGCTGTTATGCTGGCGGTTTTCCAGCCGTCAGAGGACGGCCCGCAAGCAAGGACGCTCATGCGCAAACACTCTCGCCCGTGGGATAGCAACGACCTGGGAGTACTGGCCCTGGCCGTCGCCGCGCTGACCGGCGCCTTATGGCTGACCCTGTCGTACTGGATAGACCAGGAACGCGGCTGGGTCCGCATGCCCCGAGGTGGTCGCACGGGCTCCGGCTACATCACCTACTACGCCGACCTGCAGCCAGAAGAATTCCACCGGGCCCTGTTGTTCAACCTGTGGTTTGCCGGCGCCTTGCTGATCGCCGGCCTGCTGCTGGGCTGGGCGGTGACGAAAATGCGCCGCTATCCGTCATACAACCGTCACACAGTTTCACGCAACACCCCTCTCAAGTAACGGAGCGGCATTAACATGGACGTGGGCAAGATTGCAGCACTGCTGGTGGTGCTGGGGCTGGCAACGCCGGCCTGGGCCGGTGAACCGATCGAGAACCCGATCGAACGCAGCACCATGGTGGTGGCAATTGGCGTCAGCGTCGTCGTGGCCAGCCCGTTTATCACCACTACCGGTGCGCCGGCGCTGTTCAAGTCGGCCAAGGATGACGCCACCGCGTTCGTCGGCTCCGACGGCGCCATACGTGGCGTCGCCTTCGAACGGGCGGTGCAGGAATACCGGGCCGGCAGCGGCCCACGGCCGATGAGCGACATGCAACTGGCCCTGGCCATCGTCACCCTCTAGCGGCGCCGAACCTGACCCTGCCCAAGCGGTCCAACCCTTAGAGCCTGTTGTTGAGCAACAGTGCCGAGGAGGATCCCCATGGTCACTCACTTCAAGACCGCCGGCCACCTGGCCTGCGGACACCACGGTAAAAACCTGGTCGCCACCAGCGAACTCAATCGGGTCAAATGCCGTAGCTGCCGCAACACCGATGCGTTCAAGACCGCACGCAAAGACCAGCGCAATGCCGCCCGACGCGCACGCAGGGCCAGCACCCAGCACGCCGCCAGCGACTGGCGCAGTGCCTGGGTCGAGCGCCTGAGCGCCCTGCCCGGTCGCCAGCGCTTGCCCCGCGGCTTTGCCGATCAGGGTTTTGTCTGAGCGCAAGCGCTTAGCTGGCGTTGACCAGGCGCCTGAGGGCAATGGGTGCGATAAAGCGGTGAAACGGCGCGACCGGCAACATGTACAAGCGGCCGAGACGATTGTGCGTGTGCACCACGGTGGACACCACGATCTCGCGGCGCTTGTCGGCGCCCAGGGGCAGGCGCAGCAACGAGATGTAAACGTCCAGGTGCTTGTCGCGATCGACCAGCAGCACTTCATCCGGGCTATTGCCGACCAGGGTGAAGATACCAATGCGCTCATCGACCCGGTAAGACCCTTCTTCGCGATCAAGGTCGACCCTCGACAAACGCCCCAGGTCTTTCAGGCCGCACAACCGAACCAGGCGATTGCGCAGCACCATCAGGTTGTCGATCCAGCCCGGCATGCTGCTCATCAACCGCAAGAAATGGCCCAGCGCCGTGCGCTCGGCGTTTGCCACCTGCGCCCGCTGCGCATCGACGAAATCGGCGCCGGCCAGTTGCAGGTGGATGCGTGCGTTACCCGGAACCGCACAGGCTTTGATGGGCTTGTCCATCGGCGTGTTTCCTTATGGGCAGGGGCGAAAGCCGAGGTCCTGGAAAAACCGCAGCAAGTAGCCATCCGGGTCCTGAATCAGGAAATTGCGCTGGCCGGCTTCACGCTCATCACTGCGGTACCAGTGATCCTCCACCCCACGCCGCAACGGGTAGCCGGCGGCCTCGAATGCGCCGGCCAGTGCCGTGGCGTCTTCACAGAGGATTTGCAGGTTCAGGCCTCGGCCGAAAGGCGCTTCAAGCGGGCCGACGCGCCAGGGTGACTCGCTGTGCCAGTCCTGCTCGAGCATGATCTGGCTGTTGCCCCGCGACAGGAAGGCGAACTTGTCCTCGGGGCGTTGGTACTCCAGCGCAAAACCGCCAATGTCGCAGTAAAACTTAAGGCTGCGCTGCAGGTCGCTGACAATCAGTTCCGGCACCAGTGCGTTCATCTTGAACATCGGGATATCCCTATAAAGGTAAAGAGTGGCCTAGCCCCGGTGCTCGCTGCTGAGCACACGGGCATCCTGGTCGATGTAGAAGCGCCAGAGGTTGCGGCATTCAACGAAGGTCACGATGGTTGCCGGTGGCTGGCTCATGGTCTCGGTGAGGGCCAGAAACGTGACCTGGTCACAGGCCGGCTGGCGGGCGATGGCGTACAGCGCCTGGCGCTGGGCGCGGCTGATGCGTTGCACGCCCTCCTCACCCCAGCGCTGGTAAGTATTGGTGTGCAATGGCGGGCTATATACCGGCAGCAACGACTCGTCGATGACCGGCGCCACCTGCGTGCTGCAGCCGGTCAGTAGCACAAATGCAATCCAGTAAAGATACCGATACACCGCTGCGCCTCCCTGGCAAAGCGGCGAGTCTACAACAGCCCTGCGGCTTACTTGTAGAAAATATCCAGGGTCGCGCCGGCGTTGAACTCACCGAAGGTCGGCGTCGCGCTCATCCATTTCAGGCGCGCCAGTAAGTTGTGGGAGTTGGTGGTCGAGGTGGTCTTGGGGGTCAGCAAGAACTCCTTCTTGAAAAACAACGCACGTTGATCGTCTTCGTTGATCAGGCTGATGCCCACCGATTTGTTGTCGTTCGGAATCAGCGTGTCCTGCGCCGCGTTCAAGGTCGCGGTCAACGGCTCCAGATAACCGCCCAGGCCATAGGCGGCATTGCAGGTGCGCTGTTCGGTGATGGTGAACGGCACCTCCTTGATCGTTGCACCGACCTTGGCGCCCGAGGTGCGGATCGCGCCGAAGTTAATGACACTCGGCTGGATATTGATCGAGGACTCGCAAGGCAGGTAGCGGAATTTGTTCAGGCCGTTGACGGTGACGTTGTAGCTCTCGCCGGGCCGCACACCGCCTACGCCATCGAACTGAAAAGCCCGGTAGTTGGCAAGCGAAGTGATAGGCCCTTCCTTGTTATCGCCTGCAGGTGACTTCTTTACGAAGAACAACGAGTAGGTCATCGACTTGCTTTCTTTTTTCCAGCCGCAGTTGTCGTTGGCCGGGCAACCAGCGACCCACCAGCCGATGTTGAGCTTTCCGCCGCTGAGCGACGAGTACAAGTAATCCTTGCCTTCATAGGTAACACCGATTTCGATGTCCTTACCCAGGTCCACCCGGCTCGGGTTCATGTAAAAGTAAATGTCCTCACCAGGCCTGCCCTGAATATCCACCCAGCACTCGACATTGATACGTTGGGTCGCCTGCCGCCAAAGCACAGTGCCCGCAGGCAATGAATTGGGAATGGCGGTGGTATCGGTAATGGTGGTCGTGTCATTGATGAGCGCCGAACCGGTCTTCTGGCATTTCAGCGCATAGCTGTCAGGAATGCTCAAAAAAAACAAAACGCCAATAAAAAGTAACTGTCTGTTAAACATGGCAACGCCTTCCGGAATAATCACAACTGCAGCTCGCTGCGACGCGCATGGGCCAGCCCGGCGTCGCTGATATAGGCGTAGGCCACCTGGCCGACAGGCCGGTCGCAGTCGCTCACGGGCAATGGATAGGTTGAAAACGGCGCAATCATCAGATGATCAATGGCCTTGCCGCAGGCGGCGCCTGAGTGATCAAGCAAACCGACCTCGGTCAAGGTCAGGTAATACGGCGAATCGTTGCGCGCTTCATAGCTGCTGGCTGCGCTTGCAGACCAGCGCAACTGCTCCACAGCCTGCTTGACCGAGCCGGGCAATTGCGGCCGGTAAAACAGCTTGAGGTTGTGCTGCAGGGCAATCGCCATGGCGTTGCTGTCGGCAGTTTTTTTCGGAATCTGCAGCACTTTCAGCATCAGCAACGACTCCCGGTCCTCAGGCAGGCCCTGCCCCTGATAGAGAATGTCGGTCGATGCCTTGCTGTTGGCGGGTATCAGCAACAAAGGTTTCGACACGGCCATGGGCAACTCGCGGGTGTCCTGCTTGTCGCCCCAGCCGAGCTTGACCTGCACCAGCGCAGGCTCATTGCCCTGGTTGACGATAATCAGCGGCAACTGCTTCTGCGTGCCCTCGAAAACGAACCGGGTAAAGCCATCGAAGGTAATCTCGGCCCGTGCCGAAGCGCTGGCGATTACCGCCAGCAAGATGCCAGCAACGGTTTTGAGCGTGCGTACAAGCTGAGGGATGCGGGGTTGGAAAGTCATGCGCCGATTCTGGCGTGGCCCGTGGCAGGTCTGTATCAGACGATTCCTAAAGGCAATCACAGGGCGCGGGCAACATGGGTATCATGTGCAGCTCTGAAGGAGCAGCAAGCATGAATACTGTGGCAACGGACCGGGAATTACTGAAACTGGCGGCCAGGGCTGCCGGCTATGAACTCATCGACTGGACAGACGCGTGGCCAGGTATCGCCGGGCACCCGAGGGTCGGTGAACAGGGTTTTCTGCTGCGCGTTGAGCAACGCCAAGTGTTGTGGAACCCACTGGTGGATGATGGCGATGCCCTGCGCCTGGCGGTGAAACTGGGTATTCATATCGATTGCGCATTTCTCTGCGCGATGCCGAGGGATCTTTACGGAAAGAACCCCGACGACTGGACTGAAGGATCAGATATCGACTCGGACGACGAGTGTGAGTTGATGCGCCGCGCCATTGTCCATACCGTGGCCCGTATCGGCAAACGCCAGGATCAGATCAACGGTGAGTCCGCATCCACTCATCCGCCACGTCGCCCATCGTCAGGGGTTCCGCCGTTTTTACCCAGGCCATGAAGGCCCGATCGAACTTGAATGCTGCCCCACACTGGCCAATCAGAAACCGCCGGACCTCCTGGGTATTGCGGTAATGCTTGTCCAGCGGCGTGCTGCGGGTAATCGGCCCTGCGTGCCAGTCGAAGCTCATTTCCGGTTCCCTGGATGGTGTGGTTCGCCCAAAGCCTAGCACTGCCCAGGCCACAAAACATCAGCAGAATGACCCGCACCGTTCAAGGCAGTGGATAGATCTGCCAGTACCCGTTACCTTGAGGCTTCACGCAAGGAGTTTGAACATGGCAGATAAATATGTTGGCAAGCTCATGGGTGTCGGCACGGACAACGTGCAGTACGTGATCAACATTTATCAGGACGAGACCGTTGAACGCTCATCTCACGGCATGGTTCGCCATGAGGGCCGCAAGCATTTCGAGATGCAATTCGGCGGTGAGGTGAAGCAGATTTCCGAGACGGAGTACGAGATTGTGGCCACGGGCGTGAGGGTCACTGTGCGCGGTGACCAACGCTAGCCTCACCCCTTGCGTTTGTTCCTGTTCTTGACCCCGCCCTGGCGTGCTTTGAATTTCGGATTTATCTCGCCAGATCGATTCGCCCGAATTGCCTTCACCTGATACGCATCGAAGCCTATGTCTTGCCCCTGAATGCGCGCCAGCATTGACACTGTTCCGGCAGGTTGATGTTAATATTCGGCGCGGCCACGCCGCACTGCGCAACAGGAGCAGCATGCATACCTTGCAGGTATGCTGATTTTTGATAAGGACTATTTTTCATGCGTTTTCAACGTTCGGGCATCGCCGCCCTTCTCGCCACATTAACCTGCACGGCTGTTCTGGCCGCAGATGACATTTCGGGCGTCGCCCTTGGATCCTCGTTGGCTGTCGCCAAAGAAGCCATTGCAGAGGCAAACCCAAACTTCAAGCTTTCGCCCTTGATGCTGCGTGACGGCAAGGAAGCCGGCGTTACAGCAGTTACAGCAGACCGACTCAAAGGAACCGGCCTCAGCAATGCGGGGGGGCCTTCTGACGAGTTTGCAGCGCTGCAGAATGATGCCGGGAAAGTCTGGTTCATTGCGCGTGTTCAACGCTTCGAAGACGGGTCGCGCATCAAGACAGAGGCACTTAAAGCTGCCTTGACTGAAAAGTTCGGTAAACCGTCGAACATTACCCAGATGATGTCGCTCGGCCTTGTCTGGCAGTACGACCGCGACGGCAAACAGTACTTTGGCCCCAGCTCAGAGGGTCCATGCAAGGGCGTGCGCAGCGCCAGCAGCAACATTCCCGGTGTGTCGTTTCCGGCGCCGCAATCGTTTAGCCCAACCTGCGGGAAAATCATCGAGGTTGGCGCTTCGGAACAACCAGACGAAATGGTGCCTCACTACACGGTGTCCATCATCGACGTCAAATCGATGTTTGACGAGCTGGCTGCGCGTGATGCTAACGCTGAAGCCGATCGAAACAAGAAACTGTCTGATGAGCAAGCGAAGAACGTAAAACCCAAAATCTGACAGGAGACGCTGTACATCTTTGCGTCGTCAAAAAACGCAGAATGTGTGCAGCCAACCTCCAATCTGCATCAGCAATGGCGGCCCGTCCTCAAGGAATTGGGGATCGGCTACCGGCGGCCATACAGCCGAAAGAGCAAGCGCAGCGATTGAGGGGCAGATCAGGCTGTTCAGCCAAAATGAGAATCGTCTGATGTCGAGCAGGAGGCGGGATAGGTAGCTTTACCTATTCATTTCTGACAGTACGAATTAGCAATGTCCATACAAAACTCGGAATTTACGCAGAGCAAGCAAGCAAGCAAGCAA
>NZ_JYOF01000024.1:1244-3477 GCF_000955865.1 Pseudomonas sp. 2(2015) | reverse complement strand
AGCAAGCAAGCAAGCAAGCAATTATAAGCCAAATCCAGCTTTCCTCGCAAGTTTTTTTACTGCGCTTTCTGGGTGTGCGTCCCCTGACCAGCATATAAAACCCGAGCCAACCGGCTTTACTCACTACTACAACAAAATAAAGTCTGAAAACCCCGATTATCACTGGGAATTCATTGAGGGGTCATTCAAATAATGGCCCTTAAAAAGAACTTCTTGTTTATGGCTTTAGTTTGCGCATGGTTCGACGCCTCGGCAGACTGCAAATATTATGAGGGCCACCAACAAAATTCCATAATTTTTGATATACCTTCAACACTTTCAATCCCCAGGGACACAGCAGACGGCACGACCATCTATCAAACAAACACCGTGACATTTCAAGGAAACAGCTCACACAATTGCACAACCACATTCGACAAGGGGATCAAGAATAACCTAGGAACAACCCTCCCCACCTCAGTCATATTCCCTATTAGCAATAGCGGCCTGGCTTGGCAATGGATAAGGGAGACTGGCCCAGTCAAAGGGTTTGGCGGTAGCTTTGGGGAACCTGGGGGATATGGCTTCAATGGCACAACCCACACACTACATCTACTTAAGATAGCCCCGCTCAAGGGAAACTTAACCATCCCAGCAGGGGATATTGGTTATTACCAGATAGGTACGCTGCAACCTCTGGCAATGCGCATAGCCAAAAACGTATCGATTGTAGCTCAGTCCTGCGAAACCCCAGATGTAAACGTTGAAATGGGACAGTATGATCTTGGCGTTTTTTCCGACATTGGTGACACTTCGAAAGCAACTGCATTCAACATCCTACTCAACAACTGTCCCAGTGGAATAAATAAGGTTATGTACAGTTTAGCTCCAAACCCGACCACCCCAGCCTGGGATGCAGGCCAGGGCATCATCGAGCTAAACAAGACCTCAACGGCCAAAGGCATTGCCCTACAAATACTAGACAGCAATCAAACCCCTCTGGAACTAAACAAAGATCACGCATTCAGCGACTACACCTCTACAGGCGGAAATTTCCGGATACCACTGAGCGCACGATATTATCGAATACTTCCCGCAAGCAACGGCGGCAAGAATGACTCAGGGGTAAGTCCTGGAACGGCTAACAGCGAGGTGTCATTCGTTATGAGCTATCTATGAACCCTCGTGGAGGCAACAACCGCGAACATCCGGCGCATTATCGTCGATGGCCAGCCGGAAGACCGGATCAAGACCCAGCAGCACCGGGTGGTCCTGCTCAATGAGCGCGCACTCCTCGCCTTGCGCCAGGCCCGGCGCCTGGCCGATCTGCGCCGAATCGCTGCGAAGTCCACGACACCCACCAGCCCATTTGTTCCTTCTTGAACGCATAGCCTGTGCTTTGATGTGAGATCACTGATGCCAGACAGTGTATCCCACCGAATGTCTACCCTGGGTCGTTAGCTGCCGGTTGTGGATGGCTGCTTTCGACTGTGGATTCAACCGGTCGATGCAACACTCCTTCTGCTTACACAGAATTTAGTTGTGTTGCATCGACCGGTTGAATCCACAACCTATAGCTGCCGGTCGCGACGGGCAGAAATCGGCCAGAAGCGGACTGATTCGCAGCAGGCCAGTCTCCTGCATTGAGGTTCGCAGGCACCTACCTTTTCAGGGGCAATTCAATCGCCTCGCTTAACGCGCCATTGGCGCCGAAAGCGGCAAGCCCACTGCTAGTCTCGAAAGGCTCCCGGAGGGCGGTCGAACCAGCGCTTGAAGGCACGGTGGAAAGTGCTGGTATCCCTGAACCCCAGCCGCTCGCTGACCGTCGCCACGGGCAGCCCCTGGCGAATCAGCTCCGCGGACAACTCGCGACGTACCTCCGCCACCAGCGCGCTGAAACTGGTGCCCTCTTCCTTCAAGCGTCGGTAGAGCGTGGTGCGACTGACGTGCAACGCCTGGCAGGTTGGCTCGATGCTCACGCCTTCTGGCAGGCTTGCGAGAATCAAGCGACGCACCGTGCCGGCAAGCGTATCTGCGTCTTGCAGCTGCGCGAGTGTCGCCCTTGCACGAGACTCCAGCATCTGTCGCAGGTAGTCGCTGGCGCCAAGAATGGGATGCTGCAGGAAGTCGCGCGGCAGGTGGAGGCTGTTTCTCTCGCTGTCGAAGCGCAGCTCGCTGCCGAACAGCTCGACATAGTGCGCATGGTAGGCCGGGGATGGGAAAGCGAACTCGCAGGCCAGAGGCCGCAGCTCTA
>NZ_JYOF01000024.1:816-1229 GCF_000955865.1 Pseudomonas sp. 2(2015) | reverse complement strand
GCCTGCGGGTAGGTTTTGCCGGGGGCGAAGGTGATCTCCAGCACCAGAGCATCTGCCGTTTCACTGTACTGCCAGCTCTCCGAAGGGTTCATCAGCGCGATATGCCGCTGGAACACTTCCAGCACCTCGCTCACCCGACTGCATTGGCGCAACCAACTAGCCAGCACGCCATGCGTGGCGGGGTTGAAGGTCTGCCCGATCAGCAGGCCGATATGCGGCAATTGCGTGTTGTTCGCGGCGAACTGCCACAGCGCCAGTAACTGGGTCTCGTCGACACGCTGCTCCTGGATCGGCGATGCCGCAGCCCCCTGGTCGAGAAGTTTGGCACCCTCCACCCCGGCCTCCCGCAACTGGGTTGCAGTGACCACGCCGAGATTCAGCAACTGGTCGTGCAGATCCAGCACTGCGACGGC
>NZ_JYOF01000024.1:0-779 GCF_000955865.1 Pseudomonas sp. 2(2015) | reverse complement strand
AGCCGTCATCGGACTGCCTAGCATCGACGACACGACCATGGCACAGGAAGACCTGCTATGCCCGAGCACAGAATCGAATCGTTAAGCGCCTTGCGCGCACTGATTCCGCCACCACCGGCGATGATGCACAAACGACTGCAGCGCAAGTTGGATGAGCACTGCCTGCTGATGATCCGCCAAGCGACGGTTTGCGCCGTCGGCTTCGCCGACCCGAGGTTAGATATCGAGTACCTCGATTTGCGCCACCATCCAGTGTTACGGGCCGAGGGCCAGGACATCTTGCTGCCCTGGCCGGCAGACAAAGCGATCTCACAGCAGCCGATAGAGGAAATGGCCTGCAGTCTGTATTTCATCCTGCCCGGCGTGGGGTTCAGCCTGCGCGCCAATGGCCGGGGCTCTCTGCGGGCCGGAAAGCTGTTGGAGTTTCGCGCCGAGGCGCTGTTCCTGCACTGTTCGCGAGCCAAGGTACGCGCCGATTTCTGGCGGGCCAGAGAGTACACCACGCCCTTTTTAGCTGACACAGGGCAGGCCTTGTCCGAGCCAGCGCAGGCCTTTATCGCCGCCTCGCCGTACCTGCTGATGCTTACGCAGCGCCAGGTCGACGCCACCGAGATGTCGCCACGAGGTGACCCGGCTGGTTTCGTACAGGTACTGGATCGCCACACTCTGCTGGTACCGGAACGCCCTGGCAACAAGGTTGCCTGCAGCCTGAGCAATATTCTCGTCGATGGCGCCTTGCGCCTGTCCTTCCTTCAGCCCGGCGCCGACACGGTTTTATC
>NZ_JYOF01000023.1:0-115331 GCF_000955865.1 Pseudomonas sp. 2(2015) | reverse complement strand
ATCAAGACAGTTGCTCCCACAGGATTTGTGGTGTTGCACCGTTCTGTGGGAGCAACTGTCTTGATCAGTCGCCGGTGGCCACCGGCCGTTGGGGGTCGGTAATCCACTCACTCCACGAGCCTGCATACAGCTTGCCCAGCGGATACCCCGCCAGCGCCAGGGCAAACAGGTTGTGACAAGCCGTCACCCCCGACCCGCAGTAAGCGACCAGTTGCTCTGGCGAACGCTTGTCCAGCTTCTGGGCAAAGCGCTGCTTGAGCTGCTCGGCCGGCAGAAACCGCCCGTCGGCGCCGAGGTTGTCGGTAAAGGCTGCGCATTGTGCACCGGGAATATGCCCGGCCACCGGATCGATCGGCTCGACCTCGCCGCGAAAGCGCGGCAGGCCACGGGCATCGATCAACGTAAGCTCCGGCTTGCCCAGGCGCTCGCCCAACTGCGCAGCATCCAGCACCAGGCTGGCGTCCGGCTCACCACTGAAGTTGCCTTCGCGCTTGACCGGCGGATCAAGGCTCAGCGGCAGCCCGGCCGCGTGCCAGGCCTTGAGGCCGCCATCGAGGATGAATACACCACTGCGCTTGCCCAGCCAGGCCAGCAGCCACCAGGCCCGGGCCGCGAAGGCACCTGGGCCGTCGTCGCAGAGGACGATTTCGCTGTCGTTGTCGATGCCCCAGTCCCGCAGGCGCTCGACCAGACGCTCCGGGTCCGGCAACGGGTGGCGGCCGGTCACGCCCTTGATGATCGGCCCGCTGAGGTCGCGCTCAAGGTCGGCAAAGTGCGCCCCGGCAATATGCCCCTCGGCATAGCTGCGCTGACCATAATCGATGTCTTCCAGGGCAAAACGGCAATCGAGAATCACCAGCGCCGGCGCCTCCAGGCGTTCGGCCAATTGCTGGGCGGTGATCAGTTGCGCGAGGGGCATGACAGTCTCCTGAACGATTGAACGGATAAGGCCCGGGCGTTATTGCTCCAGCGCCTGGTTAAGCGAAACGTAGAATTCCTGGCACAAGGCGTCGACGGCGGGGCGCGCCTTGGCGGTGACAAAGCCAAGCTCCAGCACCAATACCTGATAGACACCGCGCTTGAAGGCTTCTTCACTCAAGTGCGCGGAATTTTCGCGAGTGGTGCAGAGAAAACGCACCCAGGACGTAAGCACGATCCAGGCATTGAGGGTCAGCGACTCGATCTGCACGCTGTCCATCTCGACGATGCCGGCCTCGACAAAGCCGCGGTAGATCGCCTGGCCCTGCAGCAGGCAGCGCTGGGAGAAGCGCCGGTAACGGGCGGCCAGTTCCTTGTCGCTGTCGAGCAGGTGTTCCAGGTCGCGGTGCAGAAAGCGGTAGTTCCACATCGCCGCCAGCAACGCCTTGAGGTAGAAGCGCTTGTCTTCGACCGTGGCAACACGCCCCTGGGGCGGGCGCAAAAAGCTTTCCACCAGCTCTTCATACTGGGTGAAGAGCACGGCGATGATTTCCTGCTTGTTGGCGAAGTGGTAGTACAGGTTGCCGGGCGAAATCTCCATGTGCGCGGCAATGTGGTTAGTGCTGACACTGCGCTCGCCCTGCTGGTTGAACAGCTCCAGGCTGTTCTGCACGATGCGCTCGCGGGTCTTGATACGCGGGGCCATGATCAATTCCAGGCGTTGAGCTTGAATGAATAGGTCCATCTTACGGTGTATCCACACCGGTATGTACCCGCAGGCGCTGTGAAAAACAGTCGCACCGGGCACATATTAGAGTATATGCTCTAGAAAACCTGCCTTGCCGTGGAGTTTCGCATGCTCGCCGACGCTACCCGCTCCCTGCCGCCCACCGAATTCGCCGCCCTTGACGCGGTGTTCGCCACCCAGCGCCAGGCCTTTGCCGGCAACCCCCTGCCCTCTGCGCCACAGCGCCGGCAATGGCTGAAAAGCCTGCGCGAAGCCCTGCTGGAGCAACAGGACGCGTTGATCGCAGCGATCAACGAGGACTTCTCTGGCCGTAGCGCCAACGAAACCCTGCTGGCCGAATTGATGCCGAGCATTCAGGGCCTGCGCCATGGCGAAAAGCACCTCAAGCAGTGGATGAAAGCCTCCAGGCGCAAGGTCGGCCTGGCCTTCCAGCCGGCCAGCGCCGAGGTCCAGTACCAACCGCTGGGAGTGGTCGGCATCATCGTGCCGTGGAACTACCCGCTGTTTCTTGCCATCGGCCCGCTGACCTGCGCCCTGGCCGCCGGCAACCGGGTAATGCTCAAGCTCAGCGAAGCAACCCCGGCGACCGGCCTGTTGCTCCAGCAACTGCTCGACAAGATCTTCCCCGAAGACCTGGTCAGCGTGGTGCTGGGTGAGGCCGATGTTGCCCAGGCCTTCTCGCGCCTGCCGTTCGATCACCTGCTGTTTACCGGGGCCACCAGCGTCGGCCGCCAGGTGATGCTCGCCGCCGCGCACAACCTAACGCCAGTGACCCTGGAACTGGGCGGCAAATCGCCGGCCATTGTCTCGGCCAGCGTGCCGCTGGCCGACGCCGCCGAACGCATCGCCTTCGGCAAGACCCTCAACGCCGGCCAGACCTGCGTGGCTCCCGACTACGTGCTGGTGCCACGTGATCGCCTGGGGGACTTCGCCACGGCCTACCGCGACGTCGTGCGGCGCTTTTACCCGACCCTGGCCGACAACCCGGACTACAGCGCGATCATCAACCCGCGCCACCTGGCCCGCCTGGAGAGTTATCTCGAGGATGCCCGCAGCAAGGGCGCCGAGATCATCGACCTGTACCCACAAGAGCCACGCCATGGCCGGCGCCTGCCGCCGCACCTGCTGCTCGGGGTCAGCGACGACATGCGCGTGATGCAGGACGAAATCTTCGGCCCGCTGCTGCCGTTGGTGCCCTACGACAGCCTCGACCAGGCGCTGGCCTACATCAATCAACGCCCGCGCCCACTGGCGCTGTATTACTTCGGCTACGAGCGCAGCGAGCAGCAACGGGTACTGGAACAGACCCACTCTGGCGGCGTATGCCTCAACGACACCCTGTTGCACGTCGCCCAGGACGACCTGCCGTTCGGCGGCATTGGCCCCTCGGGCATGGGCCATTACCACGGCCATGAAGGTTTCCTGACCTTCAGCAAGGCCAAGGCGGTGTTCGCCAAGCAGCGCTTGAATGCCGCGCGGCTGATCTACCCGCCTTACGGCAAGGGGCTGCTCAAGCTGGTGTACAAACTGTTCATTCGCTGAAAAACCACCCACGGGCCTGATAACAATGACCACAAGCCTGCCTGTAAACCCCGCGCTGAGCCGGCGTGGGCTGCTCAAGTTCAGCCTCGGCGCCAGCGCCTTGCTCGCCACCGCAGGGTTGGGCGCCAGCCTCAGCGGCTGCTCGGCGCAAACACCGGCCAGCGGCTTCATTACCCTGCGCGAAAACGACTTGCCGATCCTCCACGCGCTGATTCCGGTAGTCCTGGCTGGCACCCAGGCGGCGGACAACCGCGAAGCCTTGCTGCGCGGGCTGGACAACAAGCTCGCCGCGCTGTCGCCGGCCATGCTCAAGTTGACCCGGCAACTGTTCGACGTGCTCGCCATGGCGCTCACCCGCGGGCCGTTGACCGGCATCTGGGGCAGTTGGGACAACGCCAGCAGCGTGCAGATCGAAGCCTTTTTGCAGCGCTGGCAGGACAGCTCGCTGAACCTGCTGCGCATGGGCCATGCCTCGCTGCTGCAACTGCTGCACATGGCCTGGTACGAACTGCCGCAATCCTGGGCCCATTGCGGCTACCCAGGGCCACCCAAGGTCTGATCCACCGATAACCACAAGAGGCTGAACATGCCCGTACCCGACCTGTTTCGCGACGGCCTTGGCCGTGGCTGGAAAACCCGTGATGCCTCGCGCCTGGACCAGGACCTGAGCCTTGAGACCGACATCGCCATTATCGGCAGCGGCGCCGGCGGCGCCACCAGTGCCGAGCTGCTCAGTGCTGCAGGCTTCAAGGTACTGTTGATCGAAGAAGGTCCGCTGAAAACCAGCAGCGATTTTCACATGCTCGAAGACCAGGCCTACGCCAGCCTCTACCAGGAAGGCATCGGGCGCATGAGCAAGGACGGCGCCATCACCATCCTGCAAGGCCGCGCAGTCGGCGGCACCACCCTGATCAACTGGACCTCGAGCTTTCGCACCCCCGCGCCAACCCTGGAGCACTGGGCCAGCGAACACGGGGTAAAAGGCCTGAGCAGCGCCGAATTGGCGCCCTGGTTCGCACGCATGGAACAGCGCCTGGGTATCGAGCCATGGATCATGCCGCCCAACGCCAACAACGAAGCACTGCGCCGCGGCTGCGAAGCGCTGGGCTACAGCTGGAAAGTGATCCCGCGCAACGTGCGCGGCTGCTGGAACCTGGGCTATTGCGGCATGGGTTGCCCGGTCAACGCCAAGCAGTCGATGCTGGTCACCAGCATCCCGGCGACCCTTGAGCACGGCGGCGAGCTGCTGTACCTGGCCCGCGCCGAGCGCTTGGAACACAACGGCGAACAGATCAGCGGCCTGCAGTGCGTGGCCATGGACGCGCGCTGCGTCGAGCCCACTGGCCGGCAGATCCGGGTCAAGGCCCGGCATTACATCCTTGCCGGTGGCGGCATCAACAGCCCCGGCCTGCTGCTGCGCTCGGACGCTCCGGACCCCCATGAGCGCCTGGGCAAGCGCACCTTCCTGCACCTGGTCAACTTCAGCGCCGGGCTGTTCAAGGACAAGGTCAACCCGTTCTACGGCGCGCCGCAGTCGATCTACTCCGACCATTTCCAGTGGCGCGACGGCGTCAGCGGGCCGATGGGCTACAAGCTCGAGGTGCCGCCCCTGCACCCGGCGCTGGCCAGCACCTTGCTGGGCAGCTTCGGCAAGGACAACGCCCTGCGCATGGAGCAACTGCCGCACACCCACGTGATGCTCGCCCTGCTGCGCGACGGTTTTCACCCCGACAGCGTCGGCGGCGAGGTGCAGTTGCGCGGCGATGGCTCGCCGGTGCTCGACTACCCGCTGTCGGCCTATGCCTGGGACGGCGTGCGCCGGGCCTTCCAGAGCATGGCCGAGATCCAGTTCGCCGCTGGCGCCGACAGCGTGATGCCGGTGCACAGCGATGCCCGCCATGCAAAAAACCTGGCCGAAGCGCGGCAGATGATCGACGGCCTGAACCTTGAATTGTTTCGTACCCGCCTGGGCAGTGCCCATGTCATGGGCGGCTGCGCCATGGGCGAAGACCCGCGCCAGGCGGTGTGCGACAGCCTGGGCCGGCACCATCAGCTGGAAAACCTGTCGATTCACGACGGCTCGCTGTTCCCCACCAGCATCGGCGCCAACCCGCAATTGTCGGTGTACGGCCTCAGTGCCCGGCTCAGCGACGCCCTGGCCGAGCGCCTGGTGGCTGGCAGATGACAACAAATGGCCGCACTGTCTATAGTGCCTTCAGCGTGGTCGGGCGACTTGGCCGACCGCCACTGCTGCGATACCATCCGACTCCCCAACGCACTCCTGCCAGGACGACGCGATGAACCGAGTGTTGTACCCAGGTACTTTCGACCCTATTACCAAGGGCCATGGCGATCTGGTCGAGCGTGCCTCGCGGCTGTTCGACCAGGTGATCATTGCGGTCGCCGCCAGCCCGAAGAAAAACCCACTGTTCCCGCTGGAGCAACGGGTGGAACTGGCTCGCGAGGTCACCAAGCACCTGCCCAATGTCGAAGTCATCGGCTTCTCCACTTTGCTGGCGCATTTCGCCAAGGAACAGCAGGCCAATGTGTTCCTGCGCGGCCTGCGGGCGGTTTCAGACTTCGAGTACGAGTTCCAGCTGGCGAACATGAACCGTCAACTGGCGCCCGACGTCGAGAGCCTGTTCCTCACCCCTTCAGAGCGCTATTCGTTCATTTCCTCGACCCTGGTCCGGGAAATCGCGGCGCTGGGCGGTGACATCACTAAATTCGTCCACCCGGTGGTGGCCGAGGCCCTGACCGAACGCTTCAAGAAGTGACATCGGCGATTTGACCACGGCGCCCGCGTGCACTGCGGGCGCTAATGCGGCACAATTGTGCCCATTGGTTTTCAAATGCCCGGGTTCTGAGCCCTGGCCGGAGTCCCCATGTCCCTGATCATCACCGACGATTGCATCAACTGCGACGTCTGCGAACCCGAGTGCCCGAACGCTGCGATCTCTCAAGGCGAAGAGATCTACGTGATCGACCCCAACCTGTGCACCCAGTGCGTCGGCCACTACGACGAGCCGCAATGCCAGCAAGTCTGCCCGGTTGACTGCATCCCGCTGGATGAAGCGCATCCGGAGAGCGAAGCGCAGCTGATGGAAAAATACCGCCGAATTACCGGCAAGGCCTGATGCCGTTCGTCGCCCGGCTTGCCCCGCTGGTCCTTGGCGCCGTACTGGCGCTGGGGACGGCCAGTGCCCAGGCACAAGGCCCGGGCCGCGCGGCGATTGCCACGCCGCATAGCGACGCGACTGCCGCCGCACGCGAAATTTTCGAGCAGGGCGGTAACGCCTTTGACGCCGCCATCGCCGTCAGCGCCGCGCTGGCGGTGGTCGAGCCTTATGGTTCAGGCCTGGGCGGCGGTGGCTTCTTCCTGCTGCGCGAGGGCGACACACCCGCCCGCTATGCCTTTATCGATGCCCGCGAGCGCGCACCTGGCAAGGCCAGCGAAGCCATGTACCTCAAGGACGGCAAGGTCCAGCCGGGCTTGTCGATCAATGGCCCGCTGGCGGCGGCGATTCCCGGCTTGCCGGCAGCCCTCGCCGACCTTGCTGCCCATTACGGCAAGCTGCCGCTAAAAAGTACCCTGGCCCCGGCTATTCGCCTGGCCAATCAGGGCTTTGCCGTCGACCGCATCTATCGCGACCGCGCGCAGATGCGCTTGAGCGCACTGCGCGACGATCCAGAAAGCGCCCGTCTGTTCCTGAACAACGGTGAAGTGCCAGCCCTGGGCGCTAAAATCCGCCAACCGCAACTGGCCATAACCCTTGAACGTATCGCCAGCCAGGGCCACGACGGATTCTATGCCGGCCCGAGCGCCCAGGCCATGGTGCAGGGGGTACTGGCCGCGGGCGGGATCTGGAGCCTGGATGACCTGGCCAACTACCGCACCGCCAAACGCGAGCCGCTGCGCTACCAGCTGGCCAATCAACGCGAACTGATCAGCGCCCCGCCGCCCTCGGCCGGTGGCGTGGCCCTGGCCCAGAGCCTGGCGATGCTGCAGCGCCTGCCCTGGCAGAGCGCCGAGCCTGTACAGCGCAGCCATTACGTACTGGAAGTATTGCGCCGGGCCTACCGTGACCGCGGCCTGCTCGGCGATCCGGACTACGTCAGCAATCCGATACCACAGCTGCTCGCGCGTAATTACCTGACGTCGCTGGCCGACAGCATCGACGTCCACCAGGCAACGCCCAGCAGCAGCCTGCCGCCCGCCCCGGCCTGGCGCGAGGGCGATCACACCACCCACTTTGCAGTGATCGACGCTGACGGCAATGCCGTGGCCGCGACGCTGTCGGTCAACCTGCCGTTCGGCGCCGCGTTTACTGCCCCGGGCACCGGCGTGGTGCTGAACAACGAAATGGACGACTTTGCCGCCGACCCGCATGGCAGCAACAGTTACGGCCTGGCCGGCAGCCAGGCCAATGCCGTGGCCGCCGGCAAACGGCCGCTGTCGAGCATGAGCCCGAGCTTTATCGAGAGCCCGACCCAGTTCGCCGCCTTCGGCACGCCGGGCGGCAGCCGTATTCCGAGCATGGTGCTGCTGTCGATGATGGGCTTTCTTGAGGGCCGGCCGGTGGCCGAATGGCCGGCGGTGCCGCGCTACCACCACCAATACCTGCCCGATGTGGTCGAACACGAACCGGGGGCTTTCAGTACTGGGCAGCAGCGCGAGCTGCAGGCGCGCGGCTACCCGCTCAAGGACCTGGGCCGCAGCTATGGCAATCAGCAAGTGCTGTACTGGGACAAGGCCGGGCAAACCCTCGAAGCCGCCAGCGACCCCCGCGGCGTGGGCGCCGCGCAAGTGCTCAGCCCGCGCTGAGCACCTTCACTTCTGGCAGCGCGGGCAGTAGACGCTGGCGCGCTGGCCAAGCTTGACCTCACGCAGGATGCTGCCGCAGACCTTGCACGGCTCTTCCCCGCGCCCGTAGACGAACAGTTCCTGCTGGAAGTAGCCCGGCTGGCCGTCGCCGCCGATAAAGTCGCGCAAGGTGGTGCCGCCGCGCTCGATGGCGCAGGCGAGGATGCGCTTGATCTCGATCGCAAGCTTCAGGTAGCGCGCCCGGGAAATGCCCCCGGCTTCGCGGCGCGGGTCGATACCGGCAGCGAACAGCGCCTCGGTTGCATAGATATTGCCAACCCCGACCACCACCGCGTTGTCCATGATGAACGGCTTGACCGCCATCGACTTGCCCCGCGACAGCTGGAACAACCGCTCGCCGTCGAACAGATCGGTTAACGGCTCCGGGCCGAGCTTGATCAGCAGCTCATGGTTGAGCGGATCGAGGCTCCAGAGCATCGCGCCGAAGCGCCGCGGGTCGGTGTAGCGCAAGGCCAGGCCCGACTCCAGTTCGATATCCACATGCTCGTGCTTGGCCGCCGGCAAGCCAATCTCGACCAGGCGCAAATTACCGGACATGCCCAGGTGGCTGATCAGGGTGCCCACTTCGGCATTGAGCAGCAGGTACTTGGCGCGCCGCTCGACCTTGACGAAGCGCTGCCCGGAAAGGCGAATGTCGAGGTCCTCGGGGATCGGCCAGCGCAGGCGCCGGTCGCGCACGATTACCCGGCTGACCCGCTGGCCCTCCAGGTAAGGCGCAATACCGCGCCGGGTGGTTTCGACCTCTGGTAATTCCGGCATGGATCAGTGACCGCCCAGTTCGCGAATGGTCTGCTTGAGGTTCTCGAAGTCATACTCGGACAGGCCGACATAATCGAGCACCAGGTGCCCGACGGTATTCCATTCGTGGTCGATGCTCTGGTTGCCCAGCACCCGGTACGAAGCGCAGATGTGCTCGGCCATTTTCAGGATCGCCAGCAGGTTTTTCAGCTGGCTGTTGCGCGCCGAGTCATCGCTGAATACCGCCAGGGCGTTGTGATGGTTGGCGATGGCGTTGCTCAGGTGCTCGGGCAGGCGCCACGACTTGGCGGTGTAGTAACCGACCACCGCGTGGTTGGTGTTGAACACCTGGTTCTCGGTGTCGACCACCCGCTGCTCGGCACCGGCACTGGCGTAGGCATCCTCGAGCACGCTCATGTACTCGGGGAAGCGTTTGAGCATCAACGGCACGCCGCAATCGTGGAACAGGCCCAGGGCATAGGCTTCGTCCACCGCCTGCGAGCCGATGCGCTTGGCCAGGGTCAGGCAGGTCATGGCTACGTCCTGGGCGGTGTCCCAGAAACGGTTGAGGGTGACGATGGTGTCGTCGCTCATCTCGCCCTTGATCGACTGGGCGTTGATCAGGTTGATGATCGAGCGGCTGCCGAGCAGGTTCACCGCACGCTGGATCGAGGCGATCTTGTTGGTCAGGCCATAGTACGGCGAGTTGACCAGCTTGAGCAGCGCGCCGGACAGGCCCGGGTCCTGGGAGATCAGCTTGGCGATCACCTCCAGGTCAGGGTCGGGCATGTATTGCTCGAACTGCAGGTCAACCATGATCTGCGGCTGCGGCGGTACGCTGATGCCTTGCAGGGCATGCTGGATCTGTTCGGCGGAGAGTTCCTGGGACATAAGTACACACTCGGGGCTGAGCGGCGATTCTAACCTGATCGTACCGGCCAGCGGTGAAGCTAAAGGCCATCGCTCTGTTGCAATTTGTCGCTATTCCCCATCGAGGCGTCAGGCATCGGGTTATAATCCCGCTCTTTTTTCCCGGAGCGACGTCATGTCCCTGCCCAGCCTTCGTCTCAAAGCCAATGCCGACCGCCGCCTGCGCGCCGGCCACCTGTGGGTCTACAGCAACGAAATCGACGTCGCCGCGACCCCGCTGCATGGCTTCAAGGCCGGTGACCAGGCGATCCTCGAGACCGCCGGCGGCAAGGCCCTGGGCGTCGTCGCCATGAGCCCGAACAACCTGATCTGCGCCCGCCTGCTGTCACGTGACGCCAAGCTGGCCCTGGACAAATCGCTGCTGGTGCACCGCATCAACGTAGCCCTGTCGCTGCGCGAGCGTCTGTTCGACAAGCCGTTCTACCGCCTGGTGTACGGCGATTCCGACCTGCTGCCGGGCCTGGTGGTCGATCGTTTCGGCGACATCCTGGTGGTCCAGCTCGCCTCGGCGACCATGGAACAGCACAAGGACGACGTGGTTGCCGCGCTGGTCCAGGTGCTCAAGCCGACCGGCATCCTGTTCAAGAACGACTCGGCCGCCCGCGACGCCGAAGGCCTGGGCCGTTACGTTGAAACCGTGTTCGGCCTGGTGCCGGAATGGGTGGCCCTGGAAGAGAACGGCGTGAAGTTCGAAGCGCCGGTCATGGAAGGCCAGAAGACCGGCTGGTTCTACGACCACCGCATGAACCGCGCGCGCCTGGCGCCGTACGTCAAGGGCAAGCGCGTGCTCGACCTGTTCAGCTACATCGGCGGCTGGGGCGTGCAGGCCGGTGCCTTTGGTGCCAGCGAAGTGTTCTGCGTCGATGCCTCGGGCTTTGCCCTGGACGGCGTCGAGCGTAACGCCGGGCTCAACGGCATTGCCGAGAAGCTGACCTGCATCGAAGGCGATGTGTTCGAAGCGCTGAAAGAGCTCAAGGCCTCCGAAGAGCGTTTCGACGTGATCGTGGCCGACCCGCCCGCCTTCATCAAGCGCAAGAAAGACCTGAAAAACGGCGAAGGCGCCTACCGCCGCCTGAACGAGCAAGCCATGCGCCTGCTGACCAAGGACGGCATTCTGGTCAGCGCATCGTGCTCGATGCACCTGCCTGAAGACGACCTGCAGAACATCCTGCTGACCAGCGCCCGTCACCTGGACCGCAACATCCAGCTGCTCGAGCGCGGCGGCCAGGGCCCGGATCACCCGGTGCACCCGGCGATCCCGGAAACCCGCTACATCAAGAGCATCACCTGCCGCCTGCTGCCCAACAGCTAAGGCGTGGCGCAATAAAAAATCCCGGCCTGGTGCCGGGATTTTTTTCGCCTGCAAGACGCTAGCGGTTGGGCTGCCAGGTCAGGTCGACACCATCAATGGTCAGCGTCTTGTAGCGCGGCATCACCGGTTTCATCTGGCCATGGCGGATCAGCTGAACCAGGCGCTCGGTGTTATCGCGAATACTGTGCAGGCTACCGACTTCGCGCCACTCACCCTTGCCCTCGCGGGCAAACAGAAAAACGCTGGATGCGTAGGTGTGCCGCGGGATCATCAACACTTCGTTGCGCCCGTCGCCATCCATGTCCACGCCCCACAGAAAGCAGCCCCTGCCGGTGCATTGAGTCTCGGCCATGACCATCTTGGCGAACGCCTCGCTGCCAGGCTGCTCGGGGCCCAACCATTCCAGTTTCGGCCCGCGAGTGTCTTCGCCATACCGCGCGTGGGATTCCTCCATGATCCACTGCAGCCTCTTGCGCCCTTCAGCGTCGAACAGCTCGTCAGTCTTGAGCCGCTCTTGCAGCGCCGTGAACGCCTCACGTCCCGGCTTGCCCAGGCCGTGATACAAGGTTCTGGCATCGAATTCCTGGATCGCGGTGCGCCCGCTAAGCAAGCGCTCGACCTGGTTGTTGGCACTGAGCTGCAAAGGGTTCAGCAGCGGGGTATAGAACAGCACCACCAGCACCGCGCTGAGCAGGGCAATCCACGGGTTACTGACCCGCAGGCTATTGAGCCAGCCCTTGCCCGAGGCGAACACCGCCCACAGCGCAGCAAGGCTGTGCACCTGCATCACACCAATCAGCAACAGGGCGAGAATACGCTCAGGCGTCAGGCCGTACTGATTCACCCGCAACCAGCTTGAATAGCCCGCCAACGCCACCAGCACCGGCAAGCACAGCAAGCAGGCCTCGACCAGGCGCTTGAGCACACCCGGATAGGGATTGGCCTGATGGCCATCCTGGAACACGCCGTTGACCAAAAACAGGTTGATGGCCACCAGCAACAGCAGGATGGTGGTCGAGTAGCCGGTGTTCCAGATCGGCTGCAACCCGGTAAACGGCAGCATCAGGCTGAACAGCAAGGCGATCAGTGCGCTCAGTGGCAGCAACACACGGCACAGGGTCAGCAGCACACCGCGCAACAGGCCGATGACCTTTTCGTTCTCCAGGCCCATGCGCATCCCCAGGGAGAACACCACAGCCAGACCGATACGCACCACTGGCGCCGAGGTCAGCACATCTTCGACCTGGGGGATGCCGAGCATCAGGAACAAGCGCCCGCACAGCCACAGCAGCAGCCAGAACAACAGAGTGAACAGCAGCGCCAGGAGGACGATGAAGATGTTGTTCCAGGCATGCCGGAACAGGTCTTCATAACGCGGCCGCAGCCCTTCGCGGGTCGGCCAGCTGAGGATGAAGGCGGTGCCGATGTAGGTCACCACAACCGCGGCCAGCCATGAGCTCTGCCAGACCCAGCCCAGCGTGTCCTGGCTGAAGGTCCAACTGCTGATAAAGCCGATCAGCAGCGTCAGGCCCAGGACCAGCCAGGCGGTACCGCGTTGCAACACCGCACTGCCGAGCAGTTGCAGGTTGACCCCGGCCACCAGCACGGCGGCGCACAGGCCAAATGGCAGCCCGGCGATATCAATCTGGATGTGCCTGGCGAAGAGGAACACCAGGCCTTGCAGCAGGCCAATGGCCAGGTAGAACAGTAAAGATCGACTTATCGCAGGCATTGCAAATCCTTTTGGCCAGTGGGGTGCGAAGCGCGCAAGTCTACCCAAAGCCTGGCAGCCGACGCCAAGGCCTTTACCTTGCGGCCTGCGCCAACGGCCAATTATCACAACGCCATTCCCTCAAGGCCGCAGCGGTGTAGAATCGGGCTATTCATCGCCAGTCATCCCCGGCGGGTTTATGAGCTCTGGCCGAGCGCACGGCGATCCCGCGGCGATCTCGGCTTCATCCGTACCAGCGGCCACCTGCCTTCGGTGCAAAGGACAAGAGAAGCTCACTCCCCTTTTTGTTACCTGATTAGCCGCCAGGAGTGCTTCATGCCTGATTACCGCTCGAAAACGTCCACCCACGGCCGCAATATGGCCGGCGCCCGCGCCCTCTGGCGTGCCACCGGGATGAAGGACGAAGACTTCAAGAAACCGATCATCGCCATCGCCAACTCGTTCACCCAGTTCGTCCCGGGCCACGTGCACCTGAAGGACCTCGGCCAGCTGGTGGCTCGCGAGATCGAACGCGCCGGTGGCGTGGCCAAGGAATTCAACACCATCGCGGTCGACGACGGCATCGCCATGGGCCATGACGGCATGCTCTATTCGCTGCCAAGCCGCGAGATCATCGCCGACTCGGTCGAGTACATGGTCAACGCCCACTGCGCCGACGCCATTGTCTGCATCTCCAACTGCGACAAGATCACCCCCGGCATGCTGATGGCCGCCCTGCGCCTGAACATCCCGGTGATCTTCGTTTCTGGCGGGCCGATGGAAGCCGGCAAGACCAAACTGGCCAGCCACGGCCTGGACCTGGTCGATGCCATGGTCATTGCCGCCGACTCCACTGCCAGCGATGAAAAAGTCGCCGAGTACGAGCGCAGCGCCTGCCCGACCTGCGGTTCGTGCTCCGGCATGTTCACCGCCAACTCGATGAACTGCCTGACCGAAGCCCTGGGCTTGGCTCTGCCGGGCAACGGTTCGACCCTGGCCACCCACAGCGACCGCGAACAGCTGTTCCTGCAGGCCGGGCGCACCATCGTCGAGCTGTGCAAGCGCTACTACGGCGACAACGACCAGAGCGTACTGCCGCGCAACATCGCCAACTTCAAGGCGTTCGAGAACGCCATGATGCTCGACATCGCCATGGGCGGTTCGACCAACACCATCCTGCACCTGCTGGCCGCCGCCCAGGAAGCCGAGATCGCTTTCGACCTGCGCGACATCGATCGCCTGTCGCGCAAAGTGCCGCAGCTGTGCAAAGTGGCGCCGAACATCCAGAAGTACCACATGGAAGACGTCCACCGCGCCGGCGGCATCTTCAGCATCCTCGGCTCGCTGGCCCGTGGCGGCCTGCTGCACACCGACCTGCCGACCGTGCACAGCCCGAGCATGGAAGAAGCCATCGCCAAGTGGGACATCACCCAGACCAGCGACGAAGCGGTGCACCACTTCTTCAAGGCGGGCCCGGCCGGTATTCCGACCCAGACCGCGTTCAGCCAGTCGACCCGCTGGCCGAGCCTGGACGACGACCGTGAAAACGGCTGCATCCGCAGCGTCGAGCACGCCTACTCGCAAGAAGGCGGCCTGGCGGTGCTGTACGGCAACATCGCCCTGGACGGCTGCGTGGTGAAAACCGCCGGCGTCGACGAGTCGATCCACGTCTTCGAAGGCAACGCCAAGATCTTCGAAAGCCAGGACAGCGCCGTGCGCGGCATCCTTGCTGACGAAGTGAAGGCCGGTGACATCGTCATCATCCGCTACGAAGGCCCGAAAGGCGGCCCGGGCATGCAAGAGATGCTCTACCCGACCTCGTACCTCAAGTCCAAGGGCCTGGGCAAAGCCTGCGCCCTGCTCACCGACGGCCGTTTCTCTGGCGGCACCTCGGGCCTGTCGATCGGCCACGCTTCGCCAGAAGCCGCAGCCGGCGGCGCCATTGGCCTGGTGCAGGACGGCGACAAGGTGTTGATCGACATCCCCAACCGCTCGATCAACCTGCTGGTCAGCGATGAAGAGCTGGCGGCGCGCCGTATCGAGCAAGACAAGAAAGGCTGGAAGCCGGTCGAAGCGCGGCCACGCAAAGTGACCACGGCGCTCAAGGCCTACGCCCTGCTGGCGACCAGTGCCGACAAGGGCGCGGTACGCAACAAGGCACTGCTGGACGGGCTGTAAGTCGTTCTGGCGGTGCAAAAACCGGCGCCTTGTGCGCCGGTTTTTTTATGCCTGTGGTTTACGCGGTGCGACCTATCGCCGGCAAGCCGGCTCCCACAGTGGCTGTGTACACCGGGCCACTGTGGGAGCTGGCTTGCCAGCGATGGGCTGCAAGGCAGCCCCCCCCACTCAATACTTGGCCCGCACGCTAAAGGTCAGATTGCGCGGCTCGCCATAAAAGTTCGACCCCCACGAACTGTCCACCCGCTCATAGTAGGTACGATCGAACAGGTTGTTGGCCGTCAGCGTTGCCGACAGGTTCTGGTTGATTTTGTACCCTACCTGGGCCGTGGCAATGCTGTAGCCGCCCTGGACGAAGTCGACGTCACGCTTGTAGTAGGTGGCGCTCACCGCCCGTAGCCCGCCACCGACACTGAAGTCCTTCAACGGGCCATCGGCGAATTCGTAGCGCGTCCACAGGTTGAAGTTGTGCTTGGGGGTGATGGTGGTGCCCTGGTTGGTGTCTTCGCCGCTCAGCGACTTGAGCATGGTGAAGGCATAACCGGTGCTGATGCTCCAGTTGTCGGTGAGGTTGCCGCTCAGCTCGGTTTCCCAACCCTGGCTACGGATCTTGCCTTGCGGCTCGTAGTACTGGTTGTTGGCGACCAGCTCGGCGCGGTTTTCGTCGTAGATGCGAAACAGCGCCACGCTGCCATTCAAGCGCCCCTCATAAAACTCGCGCTTGAGGCCGATTTCGTACTGCTTGCCTTTGCGCGGGGCGATGGTCTGGCCGCCGGCATTCACATCGGTCTGCGGTTTGAACACGCTGGTGTAGCTGGCATAGGCCGACAGTTCCGGGGTCAGTTTGGCCACCAGCGCGCCATAGGGGATGACCTTGCGGTTGATGCTCGACTCGGTGCTGTTGAAGTTGTTGAAGAAGGCGTTGGCGTTGTGCGCTTCGCTTTCGAACCAGGTCACCCGGCTGCCGAGGATCACGTCCAGCCAGTCGGTGGCGCTGATCTTGGTGCGGGCGTAGAGGCCGTACTGGTGCGATTTCGACCAGTTGCCGTTGTCCATTTGGTACTTCTGCTTAGGGATATTGATGCTGCCCGGGTCGAACACGTTAGTGTCGAAGTATTCTCCGCCGCCGTAGGTGAAGTCCTTGTCCAGGTGCTGGTATTCGGCGCCCACCGTCAGCTCGTGGGTACGGCCAAAGGCTTCCACCGGCAAGGTCACGAAGCTGTCCAGGCCCAGGGTCTTGATGTGCGTGTAGTAGGAATAGGCCACGGCCGAGCTGGCGCCGGTGGCCGGGTCGACCGCACCGTCGCTCCAGGTGAAGTTGCGGGTCGGGGTCTCGGCGTCGCGGTAAGTCAGCGAGGTCTTGAACTGGCCGCCGTTGTCCAGGGCATGATCGACTTCGAAGAAGCTTTCCCAGACGTGCTCGTCCAGTTCGTTCCATTTGGCATCGACAAAGGTCGAGCGCTTGACGTCCAGCAGCTTGCCATTGGCGTACGCAGGCAGGCCGAACGCCGGGGTGGAGTGGTTTTTCTGATAGGCGCCACCCAGCGACAGGGTGGTGTCCGGGGTCACGTCGTATTCCAGCCGGCCGTAAACCATTGGCCGCTCGTTCTGGGCGTAATCGACGAAGGACTTGTTGTCTTCATAGGCGGTGACGAAGCGCCCGCGCAGGCTGCCGTCGCTGTTGAGCGGGCCGGTGATGTCGACGGTCGAGTGGTAATGATCGTAGGAGCCTGCCGACAGCTCGCCGCTCAGGGCGAACTGGCCGAGGGCGCGCTTGCGCACCAGGTTGATGGTGCCACCAGGTTCACCGGCGCCCTGGTACAGGCCGGAAGGCCCGCGCAGCACTTCGACGCGGTCGAACATCGCCAGGTCGAAGCTGGTCATCAGGTCGCCCTGGCCAGTCATTTGCGAAACACCATCGACCTGCACCTGATCGACCAGGAAGCCGCGCATATATACGTCGTTGAGGCTGGAGCCGGAGTTGTAGCTTTTGATCGTCGCTCCGGTCACCTGACGCATGGCGTCCTGCAGGCTGTTCATGTTCTGGTCGTCCAGGCGCTGGCGGGTGACCACCGACACCGACTGCGGAATGTCCTTGAGCTTCTGTTCGCCCTTGCCGATGGTCAACGCACCGGTGGTGTAGGACTGGCTGCCTTCGGTAGTAGCCCCAAGCACCTTGCCGCCGACCATGGTCGCGCCCAACTGCAGCGCCGCCTCTTCACCCTGGCGTTTTTCCAGGGTCACGCTGTCGCGATCGATGTAGCTGGCGCTCAGGCCAGTGCCAGCCAGCAGGCGGGCCAGTGCCTGGTCCTGTGGATAACTGCCGCTGATGCCCGGGGAGCGCAAGCCCTGAGTGACCTCGGCGCCGACCAGCACCTGCACCCGGGTAACCGCACTGAAAGCCGCCAGCGCTGCATCCAGCGATTGCGCCGGAATCTCGAAGCGATACTCCTGCGCTTGCGCGGCAGGCGCGGCCAGTATCGGCGTTGCCAGTGTGCCGCAGCCCAGGGCAATGGCTAGGCTCAGCAGGGTGGGCACGCCGGGCAGGCGCCGGGTGGCGGTGGTATGTTCCATCAGTGAAGCTCCCCAGAATCGTCGAAGTCGTTGAATAGCGCCGCACTGTCTGAGAGTGCTTATTATTTGCGCCTACGAGATCAAGGACGTCAGCTACTGGGGAAACCCTGAAACTTTCGTAAGAAATTTTTCAGCCCTCACGCAACACCCGCAGATACGGGGTGTAATGCTCGGCGCGCAGGCCCAGGGTGTGGGTCAGGGCCTTGAGCACCGCCTCGGGCTTGTCGATCTCGAACACCCCCGAGACCTTGCGCTGACGCAGGCCCTCGCCCAGCACCAGGGTCTGCCCCGGCCAGTAGCGGTTGAGAGCATCGACCACTTCGACCAGCGGCTGCTCGCGGAACACCAGCTGGCGTTGGCGCCAGGCGAACTCGGCGGCCACATCGAAAGCATGTGCCGAACCCAGTTGTGTGCCGCGATACTCGACGGCGCGACCAGGCTCCAGCAGCACCGACTGATGGCTGTCGGCACCGACCTGGACCTTGCCCTGGGCAACCCGCACTCGGGTCTGGTCACCTTCCCGGGCGACGCTGAAACGCGTGCCCACCACCTTCACCCAGCCATCGCCGGAGCGAATCACGAATGGCCGCGCCGGATCATGGCTGACCTCGAACCACGCCTCGCCACGCAGCAGCCGCACCCGCCGCTCGCCACCTGCCAGCTCGACCTGCACGGCCGTGTCGGTGTTGAGCTGCAGTTGCGAACCGTCCGCCAAGGCAATGCTGCGCGACTCGCCAGTGGCGGTGGCGTAGTCGGCACGCCAGCGGTCCGGCCAGGGGCTATTCACCAGTAAAGCGACCATCAGCAATACCGCCGCGGCACTTGCCCAGAGCTGCCGCCGCGGTCGGCGCCAACGCGCGCGCTGGGCCTGACGCAGTTGCCGTGCCGGCTCACGCAGGGCCCCGAGCAGGCCAAGCACCTCGTCCCAGGCCTGGGCCTGTTCCGGGCCCTGGCCCAGCCAGGCGCTGAAGGCCTCACGCTCTGCGGGCGTGACGTCGTCGGCCTGCAGGCGGTAGTACCAGCCACTGGCTTCGGCGAACAGGTCGTCGGCATCCGTGGCGTGAGGGTCGGTCATCGGGCTATCCGTCACTGCAAATGGCCGGTTCATGGACGCGGCCCCGACGTGCCACTGAGCAAGCGCGCCTTGATAAAGGCCCGGCAGTCGATCAGCGCACGGCGCAATTGGTATTCGACACTACGCGGGGAGATCTGCAGCCGCTCGCCAATTTCCCGGTAGGAACATTCGTCGACATGATAAAGCAGGAAGATATGCCGGGTCGCCTCGGGCAGGGCCTGAATGGCCTCGTGCATCAGCGCTTGTTCCTGCAGCGCCGAGAGTTGCTCGTCGGCCCCGGGCGTTTCGCAGGCCAGCTCGTCGCTGGGCTCACCGCCGTCCAGGCGCTCGCGGCGGATGGCCTGGCGCTGGTGGTCACGGATCAGGTTGCTGGCAATGGTGAAAAGAAAGGCCGGCAGGTTGTCGATCTTCTTGTCGGCAGGCAGCCGCGCCAGGCGCAGGAAAGACTCCTGGGTCAGGTCGGCTGCCACCTGCGAATTGCCAGTGCGGCGCGCAACAAAGGCTTCCAGCGCTTTCTTGTGCTCGGCAAACAGGCGGGCAATCTGCGTATTCCACGAAGACACGGTACTTCCTGGCGATGGACCTCAAGGTGCGCGCACGCTAGCAGAAGATGAGATGAATTCGCAATTGATATCTATTTTGCTTACTGAATCTGCTCCGGCGTAACGATCACCCAGTTCTTGTCCGCCGTCACCGGCAAGCCCTCCTTGGCCTGCGCCGCAGCATGCTTGGCGATCATGCCGTTGAGCTGGTCCATGTACTTGGCCTTACGGTTTATCCACAGGTGGATGCCGCCCTTGGCCACGTCGACGCTATGAAACTGCATATAGCCGTCACTGGTCGGAGTATCGCCACCGACCAGCACCGGCTTCTTCCATTCGTCGATGTAGGTGATGATGGCCGCCTGCTTGCCGGCCATCCAGGTGGCCGGGGTCCACAGATACGGGGTCAGCTCAAGGCCCATGTTGGCCTGCGGGTCATAGCTGCCGGCGCTGATCTGCTTGCGCGCGGTGGTCAGGGCGCCGCTGTTGCGGTCCTTGAGCAGCAAACTGACGCCGATCACGTTCTGCGGTTTGACGTTGTAGCCGTACTTGGGGTCGGCAGCGACCATGCGCACCAGCTCTTCGGAGGCGGCGCTGATCACGTAGACCTCAATGCCGTTCTCCATCAGCTTGTTGAACAGCTCGGCCTGGCCGGCGAACACTTTCGGCGGTTGCACCTCAATGGGCTTGACCTGGTCACCCTCGTAATAGGTGCTCGGCACCGGCTTGCCCGAGGCCATCAGCTCGTCGACATAGCCCTTGAGCTCCTTGAGGGTGAAACCGGAAAACACCTGGGCGACCCAGGGGTAGCAGACCATGTCGTCGATTTCGCAGAGCCGATAGTAGTAGCTGAACAGGCTCTCCTTGTGCTCGGCGGTGTCTTTGAAGGGGATGAGCTTAAGCGACGGGTCGAGTTTGTCGCGGCTGAGCAGGCCCTTGTTCTCCATGAACGGCAGCAGCGATTCTTCGAGGTCGAAGCGGTAGCTGGTGTTGTCCATGTCGAAGACCGCATAGTTGCCCTTGTTGGCATTGGCCGCGATCATGCTGTCCAGTTGCTTGGCAGCCTCGGCCGGCCAGTGCTTGAGCTCGGTGGCCCAGCTGTGCCCGGTAAGCAACAGGGCGAGGCCGGCGGCGAGGATTTTCGGAGCAGACGTCATGTGCTTTTCTCCAGAAAAGTGGCCCGCCCACGCTAGCAAAGCCTGCAATGCGCACCGACCCGACAGCGACACCGACACGCCCCTGAGCGGCCACGAGCATTCTGTTTGCGACCTGGCGTTATTCCAAAAACGACTATCGAAATTCCATTTCGATATAAATTCGTTGGTTTTCATGCTGTTAGCATTTCTGTTCGCAATCGCACACAGAGGCGATACCCCGCCTTTTTTCCTGGAGCTTCAATGAATCTGCCGTTGTCTCTCAATCTGCTGGCGTTCCTGGCCTTGCTGCTAGGCCTGGCGCAAACCCGTCATGGCAACTGGAGCCTGGCCAAGAAAGTGCTGGTCGGCCTGGTCCTCGGCGTGCTGTTTGGCGCTGCCCTGCATGCCATTTACGGCGCCGGCAACCCGGTCCTCAAGGCCACCATCAGTTGGCTCGACCTGGTCGGCAACGGCTACGTGCAGTTGCTGCAGATGATCGTCATGCCGCTGATCTTCGCCTCGATCCTCAGTGCCGTGGCGCGCCTGCACAATGCTTCGTCGCTGGGCAAGATCAGCTTCCTGACCATCGGCACGCTGCTGTTCACCACGGCCATCGCCGCGCTGATCGGCATCGTGCTGACCAACCTGTTTGGCCTGACCGCCGAAGGCCTGGTGGCCGGTACCGCCGAAACCGCGCGCATGGCGGCGATCCAGAGCGACTACGTGGGCAAGGTCACCGACCTCAACATCCCGCAATTGCTGCTGTCGTTCATCCCCAGCAACCCGGTAGGCGACCTGGCCCGGGCCAAGCCGACCTCGATCATCAGCGTGGTGATCTTTGCCGTGTTCCTCGGCATGGCCGCCCTGCAGTTGCTCAAGGATGACGCCGAGAAGGGCAACCGCGCCCTGGCCGCCATCGACACCCTGCAAGCCTGGGTGATGCGCCTGGTGCGGCTGGTGATGAAGCTCACCCCCTACGGCGTGCTGGCGTTGATGACCAAGGTAGTGGCCAGCTCGAACCTCGACGACATCCTCAAGCTCGGCAGCTTCGTGGTGGTCTCGTACATCGGCCTGGGCCTGATGTTCGTGGTACACGGCGTGCTGCTGGCGATGAGCGGCGTCAACCCGCTGCGCTTCTTCCGCAAGGTCTGGCCGGTACTGACCTTCGCCTTCACCAGCCGCTCCAGCGCCGCCAGCATCCCGCTGAGCATCGAGGCGCAAACCCTGCGCCTGGGTATTCCGCAGTCGATCGCAAGCTTTGCCGCGTCATTTGGCGCAACCATTGGCCAGAACGGCTGTGCCGGCCTGTACCCGGCAATGTTGGCGGTGATGGTGGCGCCAGCGGTGGGCATCGATCCGTTTGACCCGCTGTGGATTGCCACCCTGGTGGCGATCGTCACCCTGAGCTCGGCAGGTGTTGCCGGTGTCGGCGGCGGTGCGACGTTCGCGGCGCTGATCGTATTGCCGGCCATGGGCTTGCCGGTGGAGCTGGTGGCCTTGCTGATCTCGGTCGAGCCGCTGATCGACATGGGCCGCACGGCGCTGAACGTCAACGGCTCAATGACGGCCGGGGCGATTACCAGCCAGATGCTCAAACAGACCGACAAGTCGGTGCTGGATGCGCAGGAACATGCGCAGCTGACGCACTCCTGACGACCTCATCGCGGGGCCTCGACTTGCCCCGCGATGCATTTCAGGCCTTTTCCCAGACCTCGAAGTGATACGCTGGTTTGTCATCCTCAGCCGGATTGGCCTGGCTCGACGCCAACTTCCACTGCGCCGCATCAAACTCAGGAAACCACGCATCCCCTTGCGGGCTGAGTTCAACCCGGGTCAGGTACAGGCGATCCGCCAGGCCGCGCTCGATGGCCTGGGTATACAGCTGCGCGCCGCCGATCAGCATCAGCTCGTCGACGCCCTGCGCCAGTGCCCACTGCTCGGCACGCTCAATGGCAGCCTCCAGCGAGGCGAACACTTCGGCACCTTCGAGCTGCAAGCCCGGCTGGCGGCTGACCACCAGGTTCAAGCGCCCCGGCAGCGGGCGGCCCAGCGAATCCCAGGTCTTGCGCCCCATGATGATCGGCTTGCCCAGGGTGGTGGCCTTGAAATACTTGAAATCCCCCGGCAAGTGCCAGGGCATGCTGTTGTCGATGCCGATCACGCGGTTCTCGGCGAGGGCCGCGATCAGGCTGAGGGGGAGTGATGTTTTCATGCCGGCGAGGATAGCAAAGCCCGATCTTCGATGCCTGAGTTATGCTTTGGGCTGACTTGATCAATGGAAGACCGTGTGACTGCACTGACTGACCTGGACAAACGCTGGCTCACCGAAGCCGTGCGCCTGCGCGAAGAACATGCAGGCCCCTTGGAAGACCAGGAAGCCAACCGCCGCGCCCGCCAGGCAGGCGGCGACCTGCCGGCGCGCATCGAAAGCCGCGCCCTGTGGCTGGCCGAACGCGACGGCATGCGCAGCGCCCTGCAACACTGGAAACAAGGCGCTCGCCTGGCGCTGGCAGCCCTGGTGGTACTGGCCGTGCTCAGCGGCGCCGGCCTGGCCCTGGCCGCCCTCGGCGACAGCCTGCGCCCGGTCAACGTGTTCTGGGCCCTGGGCAGCCTGCTCGGGTTGAACCTGCTGCTGTTGCTGGGCTGGCTGCTGGGCTTTTTTCTGGCCGGTGAACAGGGCGCCAGCCTTGGTCGCCTGTGGCTGTGGCTGAGCGAAAAATTCGCCCGCGATGCCCAGGCCGCACACCTGGCCCCCGCCCTGCTGGTGATGCTGCAGCGACAAAAACTCAATCGCTGGCTGCTCGGCCTGTTGGTGCACAGCCTGTGGCTGCTGGCTTTGAGCACTGCGCTGTTGATGCTGCTGATGCTGCTGGCCACCCGACGTTACGGCTTCGTCTGGGAAACTACCATTCTCGGCGCCGACACCTTCGTCGCCCTGACCCAGGCCCTTGGCGCCCTGCCCGCATTACTCGGCTTCAGCGTGCCGGACGTGGCCATGATCCGCGCCAGTGGCGACACGCAACCGGCACTTGAGCTGGCCCGCCAGGCCTGGGCCGGCTGGCTGCTCGGCGTGCTGCTGGTATACGGCATCGTTCCGCGCCTGCTGCTTGCCGCCCTGTGCCTGTGGCGCTGGCGCAGTGGCCGGGCACGCCTGCAACTGGACCTCAAGCTGCCCGGCTACAGCCAGCTGCGCGATGTGCTGATGCCCAGCAGCGAACGCCTGGGCGTCAACGACGCCGCGCCTGATGCCTTGCCGCAGATCGTGCGTGGCGTTGGTGAAGAACACAGCGAAGGCGCCCTGCTGGTCGGCCTGGAGCTGGACGACAAACGCCCGTGGCCACCTACCCTGCCGGCAACGGTGAGCAACGCCGGTATCCTCGATAGCCGCGAGTCGCGCAACAAACTGCTGGAACAGCTCAGCCGTTTTCCGCCAGCGCGCCTGGCGATTGCCTGCGACCCGCGCCGCTCGCCCGACCGTGGCAGCCTGGCGCTGCTCGCCGAGCTTGCGCGCAATGCCGGGGCCACGCGCATCTGGCTGCTGCAGGCAATGCCCGGTCAGGCACTGGACGCTGAACGCCTGGGCGACTGGCATCAGGCCCTGGAACAGCTGGGTTTGAGCTACGCCGACAGCGCCCCGCTGAACTGGCTGGAGCATGGCCATGACTAAGCCGCTGAAACTGGCCGTGGTCGGCCACACCAACGTTGGCAAGACCTCGCTGCTGCGCACCCTGACCCGCGATGTCGGCTTCGGCGAGGTCTCGCATCGGCCGAGCACCACCCGTCATGTCGAGGGCGCACGCCTGTCGGTGGACGGCGAGCCGTTACTGGAGCTCTACGACACCCCGGGGCTGGAAGATGCCATCGCCCTGCTCGACTACCTTGAGCGCCTGGAACGGCCGGGCGAGCGCCTCGATGGCCCGGCGCGGCTGGAGCGTTTTCTGCAAGGCAGCGAAGCGCGCCAGCGTTTCGAGCAGGAGGCCAAGGTGCTGCGCCAGCTGCTGGCCAGCGATGCCGGCCTGTATGTGATCGATGCCCGCGAGCCGGTGCTGGCCAAGTACCGCGACGAACTGCAAGTGCTGGCCGGCTGCGGCAGGCCGTTGCTACCGGTGCTCAACTTCGTCGCCAGTAGCGACCATCGCGAAGCCGACTGGCGCGAAGCCCTGGCGCGCCTGGGGCTGCATGCGCTGGTGCGCTTCGACAGCGTCGCCCCGCCAGAAGACGGCGAGCGCCGCCTGTACGAAAGCCTGGCGTTGATGCTGGAGCACTCACGACCAGCGCTGCAACGCCTGATCGACGATCAGCAGGCCCAGCGCCAGGCCCGGCGTGAAAGCGCCAAGCGCCTGGTCGCCGACCTGCTGCTCGACTGCGCCGCTTGCCGGCGCAGCGTGGTCGCCGAGCCTGGCGCCGAAGCCGTGGCCATCGAAGCCCTGCGCCGCGATGTGCGCCAGCGCGAGCAACGCTGCGTCGAAGCGCTGCTCAAGCTCTATGCGTTTCGCAAGGAAGACGCCGCCAGCAGCGACCTGCCTTTGCTCGACGGGCGCTGGGGCGATGACCTGTTCAACCCGGAAACCCTCAAGCTGCTCGGTGTACGCCTGGGCAGTGGCGTGGCAGCCGGTGCGGCGGCCGGGGCCGGGGTCGATTTGCTGGTCGGCGGCCTGACCCTCGGTGCCGCGGCGCTGGCCGGGGCGATAGCCGGCGGCGCGCTACAGACTGCCCGCAGCTACGGCTCGCGCCTGCTCGGCAAACTCAAGGGCCAGCGCGAGTTGACGGTGGACGACAGTGTGTTGCGCCTGCTGGCGTTGCGTCAGCATCAGCTGATTCACGCCCTGGATGCCCGTGGCCATGCGGCGCTGGAGCGAATCAAGCTGGCGGCGCCACAAGAGCAGACCTGGCGCGAAGGCAAGCTGCCGCAAGCGCTGGGCAAGGCCCGGGCGCATCCGCAGTGGTCGTCGCTCAATCCCGGGGCGAAAGTGAATCAGGCCGAGCGCCAGGAGCAGATAGATGCGCTAGTGCAGGAGCTTTAGCGCCTTGCCCTTGAGCAGTTGCAGGTCAATCACCGGCACATCCATCTCCTTGGCCAGCTCATCCCACTGGCGCATGCGCAGGCTCACCGCACACAGTGGGTCTTGCTCGAAGGCATCGGCCTCGGCCTCGCTCATCACCCCGCCCTGGTACTCCAGGGTGCGCCGGCTGGCCTCACTCAGGCGCTGGTAATAACCCGGCTGGCGCAAGGTCAGGTAGCGCTTGGCCTCGACGTGGTACTCCACCAGCCTGGCCAAACGCTCGCTGAAGCCGCAGCGGCGCAGGTAGTTGGCGCCAACACGCTCATGGCTGACCACGCCATAGCCGCCCATGTCGCCTTCGGCGCTGCCACAGATATGGCCGATGTCATGGAAGAACGCCGCCAGTACCACCTCGTCGTCATAGCCCTCGGCCAACGCCAGCTGCGCCGCCTGGGACATATGCTCGAGCTGCGAAACCGGCTCGCCAATGTAGTCCTCATTGCCATGCTGCTGATACAAGGCGAAGACCTCGCTGACAATCTGTTCGGCACTAACCATGATCAGTCACTCTCCTCCAGCAAACGGGCGATATGTTGCTCGGCCAGGGCCGGGCCGACGCTCATGCCGACACCGCTGTGCATCAGCGCAGCGCTGATACCCGGCGCCACCTGCAGCAAGGAAAACGGCCCCGGCCCGCCTGAACCATAGACGCCCTGCCAGCGTTCGACCACCTCGATGCGCCCGCCCAGGGTCTGCTCGGCCAGCTCGATCATCCAGTTGTCGACCTGCTCGGCGTTGAACGGTGAAGCATCGCTGCCATAGGCATGGGAGTCGCCGATGATCAGCTCGCCATGGGGCGTCGGGCTGATCAGCAGGTGGATGCCATGCTCCAGCAGGTGCGGGCTGTTGGCCTGCAGTTGCGCTTTCAGCGCCTGGGCCTGCGGCAGGTCGGCGAAGGCGCCGTAGTGCACACAGCTCAGGCCAGTCAGCAAGGCGTGCTGCAGGTCGAGTTTGAAGCGCGGCCGGGCGCGCAGCATCTGCAGACGGCAAACCTGCGGTTGCAGGGCGGCGATGGGTTCGGCGAGCAGGGTCTGGTAGTCGTGGCCGGAGCAGACCACAATCTGTCTGGCGCTGAAGTCCCCCGCCGTGGTCGATACGCGACCAGGTTCGATAGCACGTACCAAGGTTGAAAAGTGAAACGCTACATCCAGTTCCTGCTGCAGGAAGCGGATCAGGCTCGGCAGCGCTTCGCGGGAATACAACTGCTGGTCTTGCAAGCCACGCAAGGCGGCGCGGTGGTGGCGAAACTGGCCGCCGTACAGGTCGTTCAAGGCGGCGCCGCTGAGCAGTTCCACCTGGTAATCATGTTGTGGCGCGCGCTCGGCACAGAAGGCTTCGAGCAGTTCCAGCTCCAGCGCAGTGCGAGCAAACAGCAGCGAGCCATTGGCCTTGAGCTCGAAGCCGGTCTGCTGCGCCCAGTGCTTCCAGATACCACTGCTGGCCTTGGCCAGTTCGAGCATCTGGCCGGGTGGCTGGCCGGTTACCAGGGCCTGGCCGAAGTTGCGCACCGAAGCGCCCAGGGGCGTCGCGCTGCGCTCGAAGACCCGCACTTTGAGCCCGCGCCGGGCAGCGGCGTAGGCATGGGACAGGCCGAGGATGCCGGCGCCGACGATGAGTAGATCGGTCATCTGAGGTTCCTTGAAGAATTCGTCGCCCCATCGCTGGCAAGCCAGCTCCCACAGGTACTGCATACACCGATCCTGTGGGAGCTGGCTTGCCAGCGATGAAGTCAACGCAGTGTTACTGCTGCGCGACCTTCTCCGACTTGCCGTCATAGCGCTTGCGCCATTCGGCGAGGATGTTGTCGCGGTTCTTCGAAGCCCAGGCGAAGTCGTTCTTGATCAGGCGCTGTTCGTAGTCGGCCGGCAGTTCGGTCTGCGGCTTGGCGATGCCCGGCTGGGCCAGGACGGCGAAGTTTTCCTTGTACAGCTCCATGGCCGCCGGGCTCGCCGAGAAGTCGGCCAGGCGCTTGGCCGCGTCTTCATGCTGGCTGCCCTTGATCACCGCGGTGGCTTCGATCTCCCAGCCCAGGCCTTCCTTCGGCAGGACGATGTCCAGCGGCGCACCCTGGCGCTTGAGCTGCACGGCCGGGTATTCGAACGAGATGCCGATCGGGAATTCGCCAGCAGCAGCCAGCTTGCACGGCTTGGAGCCAGAGTGAACATACTGGCCGATGTTCTGGTGCAGGCCGTCCATATACGCCCAGCCCTGCTTCTCGCCGAAGGTCTGCAACCAGGCGCTGACATCGAGGAAACCGGTGCCGGAAGACGCCGGGTTAGGCATGACGATCTTGCCCTTGTACTCAGGCTTGGTCAGGTCCTGCCAGCTCAGCGGCTTGCTCAGGCCCTGCTTCTCGGCCTCGACGGTGTTGAAGCAGATGGTCGCGGCCCAGACGTCCATGCCCACCCAGGCCGGCGGATTGGCGGCATCGCGGTAGTTGGCGCCGATCTTGCCGAGGTCTTTCGGTGCATAGCTTTGCAGCATGCCCTGCTGGTCGAGGATTGCCAGGCTCGATGCCGCCAGGCCCCACACGGCATCGGCTTGCGGGCGGTCTTTTTCGGCCAGCAGCTTGGCAGTGATGATGCCGGTGGAATCACGCACCCACTTGATTTCGATGTCCGGGTTGGCCTTTTCGAAGGCCTGCTTGTAACTCTTGAGCTGTTCGGCTTCGAGCGCGGTGTACACCGTCAGTTGGGTATCGGCGGCAAAGGCCTGCACGCTGAATGCAGTGAGGACGGCAGCGGCAAGAGCAAGTGGCTTGAACATGATGCGGTTCCTTTGAACAGTACAGGTTGGGAGAGGCAATCAGTGACCCGGCGCGCGCTGGCGCCAGGCTTGGGAGCGTTGCAACAGGCCGCGCGAGGCCCAGGCCAGGAGCAGCGAAACGGTGGCGCTGGTAATCAGGATCAGGGTCGACATCGCTGCGGCGCCGCCGACGTTGCCGGCATCATCCATGTTCAGCACGGCGACCGCGGCAAGGATGGTGTCGGGGCTGTAGAGGAAGATCGCCGCCGACACCGTGGTCATCGCCGAGACGAACAGGTAGCGAATGATGTCGAGCAATGCCGGCAGGCAGATCGGCACGGTGACCCGCATGAAGTGCCGGTACAGCGGTGCCTTGAGCGACAGCGCGGCAGCCTCGAACTCGCCATCGAGCTGGCGCAGGGCAGTGGTCGCGGTCATGTTGGCGGTGGTCAGGTAGTGGGCAATGGTGCACACCACCAGCAGCGCCATGCTGCCGTAGAACACATGCAGCGGGTTGCTGCTGAGGTTGAAGAAGAACACGTAGCCAAGGCCCAGCACCAGGCCCGGCACCGCCATCGGCACGAAGCTGAGCAGGCGCAGCAGCAGGTTCAAGCTGCGCTGGCCCTTGGTTTTTTCCATCAGGTAGGCGCCGGTGAAAATCACCGCGCTACCGATCAGCGCCGTGCCCAGGGCCATGGTCAGGCTGTTGCGGTAGGCCAGCCAGCCGCCACCGGCGGTTTCGTCGAACTGGTAGTGCTTGAGCGACAGCGACAGGTTGTAAGGCCAGAACTTGACCAGCGATGAGTACACCGCCATGCCCACCACCAGCAACAGCACCGCGCAAATCAGGATGACCACGGCCATGAAGCAGGCATCGCGACGCCGCGACGGCTGTGGCTGGAACACCTGCGCCCGGCCGCTCATCGAATCGCCCTGACGGCGGCGCAGCCAGGCATCGACGGCAAAGCTGAGCAGCGCCGGCACCAGCAGGACCATGCCGATCAAGGCACCACGGCCGAACTGCTGCTGGCCGACCACGGCCTTGTAGGCTTCCAGCGCCAGCACCTGGTAGTCGCCACCGACTACCACCGGCACACCGAAGTCGGTGATGGTCAGGGTGAACACCAGGCAGAAGGCGGCGAACACCGCCTGCCGGGTGGCTGGCCAGGTGATGCTGTGAAACGCCCGCCAAGGCCCGGCGCCCATGCTCGAGGCGGCGTCGAACAAGCGCGCATCGGCCAGCGACAGCGCCGACAGCAGGATCATCAGCGCATGCGGGAAGGTGTAGATCGCCTCGCCGAGGACAATGCCCCAGAAGCCGTAGATATTGTCGCTGAGCAGCCCGCGCAGCAGCCCCTGGTTGCCGAACAGATAGACCAGGGCAATGGCCGGTAGCATCGACGGCGCCAGCAATGGCAGCAGCGAAATGCCGCGCCACAGGCCCTTGGCCGGAATCAGTGTACGCTGCAGAGCGTAGGCGAACAGGTAGGCCAGCGGCACCACAATGGCCGCAACGCTGAGCGAGACCTTCAGGCTATTGCCCAGCAGCCAGTGAAAGTTGGCGCTGGCAAACAGTTCGCGAGCTGCGGCCAGGCCGCCGCCCTGGCCGGCATCGCTGCTGAAACCGCGCCAGAAGATCGCCAGCAGCGGCATCAATACCGCGACGGTGAGCAAAAGCAGCAGCAACCATTTGCCGCCGACCACGAACAGTCGATCACCCAGCGAAACACCGGCGCGCCGGGTTGCCTTCGCGTGCGCGATCGGCATGGCGATTGGCGCGGCCATCTCAGGCAAACACCTGCAGGCTGCGCGGCGGCAACGCGACCCAGATGTCCTGGGAGCCCAGGCGCGGCATCGACTCGGGGGCGACTTCGGCAAGCAGGGCATGGCCTGGCAGTTCGTTGAATTCGAAACTCATGCGGCAGCGATTGCCGAGGAAGGTGATCTCGCGCACCCGCGCCGGGAACAGGTTCTCTTCATGCACCGGCGGGTTGACGCTGATCGCTTCCGGGCGGCAGAACAGCCGACCGCTACGGGCCTGGCTGGCGCCATCGGCCAGGCGCATGTTCAGCGCACCGACCTGGGCATGGCTGTCGCTGTGGCGCTGGAACGGCAGCCAGTTACCCTGGCCAACGAACTCGGCAACGAACGGCGTGGCCGGCTTGTCGTAGATTTCCTGCGGGGTGGCGTACTGCTCGACCTGGCCGTTGTTCATCACCGCGATACGGTCGGCCATCAACATGGCTTCGTCCTGGTTGTGGGTGACCATCAGGGTGGTGATGCCGAGCTGGCGTTGCAGTTGGCGCAATTCGCTGCACAGGTGTTCGCGCACCCGGGCATCGAGGGCCGACATCGGCTCGTCGAGCAGCAGCAACGACGGTGCCGGGGCCAGGGCGCGGGCCAGGGCCACGCGCTGTTGCTGGCCGCCGGAAAGCTGGCCGGGGTACTTCTTCTCGCTGCCGCTCAGGCCCACCAGCTCAAGCATCTGCGCCACCCGCTGGCGCACTTCGTCACGACCGCTGCCGGCCAGGCCGTAAGCGATATTGGCTTCGACGGTCAGGTTGGGGAACAGCGCATAGGACTGGAACAGAATGCCGTAGTCGCGGGCCTGGGGCGGTAGCTCGGAGATATCACGGTCGCCGATGTACAGGGTGCCGCGATCCTGGCGCTCGAGGCCGGCGATGCAGCGCAGCAGGGTGGTCTTGCCACAACCGGAGGGGCCCAGCAGGCACACCAGCTCACCGGCGGCGACGTCGAGGGAAACATCGTGCAGGGCGGTAAAGGCGCCGAAGCGCTTGTGGATACCGCGCACTTTCATCTGTGCGCCAGGGTTTGCGACCGGAGTGTTCATGGCAGGACCTCATCGAACGAATGAGGGCCATGCTAGGCGGGCAATGCGAAGGTTCTGTGGCGCAGAGGCAAAAGTTGCCGATAGTGGTATAGGCAGATTTTGGTGTGATCTCGGTTGGCAAGGCTGCGCCTTGCATCGCTGGCAAGCCAGCTCCCACAGGTCCAGTGCATGCAGTACCCTGTGGGAGCTGGCTTGCCAGCGATTATCTATATCTCTACCGCCGCCACTTCCTGAGCCAACCCCAGAAACGCCGCCGGCAACCGCGCCTGGCGCCGCTCCTTCAAGCAATACAGATACTCATGCATCAGCGGCGCGCCCTCCAGGCTCAGCACCCGCAGCTCGGGGTTATGCGGCACTTCATGGCGGGCAATGATGCTGATGCCGATATTGCGCAGCACCGCCTCGCGAATCGACTCGCGACTGCCGATCTCCAGCAGCGAGCCGACCTTCACCCCCGCCGCTTCAAGCATCTGCTCGGTCAGCTTGCGCGTGGTCGAGCCCTGCTCACGCACCAGCAGGCAATGCCCGGCCAGCGCCGACAGCGGCAGCGATTCGCGGCTGGCCAGCACATGGTTGCGATGCACCGCCACCACCAGCGGATCGGTACCCAGCACCCGCCGCACCAGCCGTGCATCCTCGACCAGTTGCGATGAGGCGGCCAGATCGACCCGGTAGTCCTCAAGCAATTCCAGCACCTGCTGGGAGTTGCCGATCTCCACCGACACCTCCACCTGCGGCAAGCGCTCGCGGAAGATCTTCACCAGGTCGAGGATGTAGTACGGCGCCGTGGCAGCGATACGCAAACTGCCCTGGCCCTGGCCACTGTTGCGCAGGAAGAACTCGATATCGGCCTCCTGCTGCAGCAGCGCCTTGACCATCGGCAGCAGGCGCGTGCCGTCGTCACTGAGGGTCAGGCGGCGACCGCCACGGTAGAACAGCTCCACCGCGTACTGGCTTTCGAGGTTGCGGATCTGCGTGGTTACCGTCGGTTGGCTGAGCCCGAGTTTCTTCGCCGCCAGAGTAATGCTGCCCAGGCGGGCAACCATGTAGAAGGCTTTCAACTCGGAACTCAACATAGATCCTCTATTTACGCAGCAGGCGCAGGCCGTTGAAGACCACCAGCAAACTCACGCCCATGTCGGCAAACACCGCCATCCACATGGTTGCCATGCCGGCGAAGGTGACTGCCAGGAAGATCGCCTTGATCCCCAGCGCCAGAACAATGTTCTGAGTCAGGATCGCCGCACTCTGGCGCGAGAGCCTGACGAAGGCCGGGATTTTGCGCAAGTCATCATCCATCAATGCCACGTCGGCGGTCTCGATGGCGGTGTCGGTACCGGCCGCGGCCATGGCAAAGCCGATCTCGGCGCGGGCCAGTGCCGGCGCATCGTTGATGCCGTCGCCGACCATGCCGACCCGATGGCCCTGGGCGTACAGGTCCTCGATGGTCTTGAGCTTGTCGGCCGGCAGCAGGTTGCCATGGGCCTGGTCGATCCCGACCTGGGCGGCAATCGCCTGGGCCGTGTGCGGATTGTCGCCGGTCAGCATGACAGTCTTGATACCCAGCTCATGCAGCTCGGCAATTGCCTCGCGGCTGCTGTCCTTGACCGTGTCGGCGACGGCGAACAGCGCCAGCGGGCCGGACTTGTCGAGCAGCAGCACGACGGTCTTGCCCTGCCGCTCCAGGGTATCGAGCCGGGCTTCGAGCTGTGCCGAGCACAGGCCCAGCTCCTCGACCAGGCGATGGTTACCGAGGTGATACAGCTCACCATCAATCTCGCCGCGCACACCGCGACCGGCCAGGGCTTCGAAGGCCGTGACCTCGCTCAGGGGCAGTTGCTGCTGATTGGCAAACACCGCAATGGCACGGGATACCGGGTGGTCGGAACGATCGGCAAGGCTTGCCGCCAGCGCCTGGGCGCGGCCTTCGAACAACGGTTCGAGCACTTCATGGTCGGTTTGCACCGGCTTACCGTGGGTGATGGTGCCGGTCTTGTCCAGGGCCAGGAAGTCGAGCTTGCGCCCGCCCTCCAGGTACACCCCGCCCTTGACCAGGATGCCTTTGCGCGCCGCCGCGGCCAGGCCGCTGACGATGGTCACCGGGGTGGAAATCACCAAGGCACAGGGGCAGGCCACCACCAGCAACACCAGCGCGCGGTAGATCCAGTCGAACCAGGCGCCAGCCATGAACAGCGGCGGAATCACCGCCACCGCCAGGGCGAAGGCAAACACCGCCGGGGTGTAGATGCGCGAGAACTGGTCGACGAAGCGCTGGGTCGGCGCCCGCGCGCCCTGGGCTTCTTCCACGGCCTTGATGATCCGCGCCAGGGTCGATTGCCCGGCCGCCGCCGTCACCCGGTACTCCAACGCCCCGGCCTGGTTGATGGTGCCGGCGAACACCTTGTCACCGGGGCCCTTCTCTACCGGCAGGCTCTCGCCGGTGATCGGTGCCTGGTCGATACTCGACTGGCCGTTGACCACCTCGCCGTCCAGGCCGATGCGTTCGCCGGGACGCACGCGCACCAGATCACCGAGGGCGACCTGCTTGACGTCCAGCTCACGCCACTGGCCATCGGCTTGCTGCACGGTGGCAAGGTCCGGGCTCAACTGCATCAGACCGCCGATGGCGTTGCGCGCGCGGTCAAGCGAGCGCGCTTCGATAAGCTCGGCGACGGTGAAGAGGAACATGACCATGGCCGCTTCCGGCCACTGGCCGATCAGCACCGCGCCGGTCACGGCGATGCTCATCAGTGCGTTGATATTGAGGTTGCCGTTCTTCAGGGCGATCCAGCCCTTTTTGTAGGTGCCCAGACCGCAACTGAGGATCGACACCAGGGCGACCAGGGCCACTACCCAGGACGGCGCCAGCTCGGCAAAGTGGATTGCTTCGGCGCCCAGTGCCGCAACACCGGCCAACGCCAGCGGCCACCAGTGTTTTTTCACCGGCGCAGGCGCAGCGCCAGCTTCTTCGCTGGCCTCGCTCAACGGGTCGGCCTGCATACCCAGCGAGGCGACCGCCTGCTCGATGGCGACAGTGTCGGCATGGGTGTGGCGCACGCCGAGGATGCGGTTGATCAGGTTGAATTCCAGCTGCTCGACCCCGGCCAGCTTGCCCAGTTTGTTCTGGATCAGGGTCTGTTCGGTCGGGCAATCCATGGCCTCGATGCGAAAGCGGCTCAGGCGCGCACCGGCGCTGCTCGCCTCGCTCAGTTGCACCAGCGCCGGTGCGGCGTCGTGGGAACAGCAGCTGTGGGCGTGCTCGGCATGTTCATGCCTGGCGTGATCATGGCTGTGGTCATGATCGTGAGGAGCTTTACCGGGGGTGTGGCTGACAGGCTGATTCATGGGTTCATCCTTAAATGTCCTGTTGCCAAGTGAACACCCTGTAGCCACTATAGGGTCAAGCCACTTGTCGAGGTATTTGCAGATGAAGATCGGAGAACTGGCCAAGGCCACCGATTGCGCGGTGGAAACCATCCGTTACTACGAGCGGGAAAACCTGCTGCCGGAGCCGGCGCGCAGCGAAGGCAACTACCGGATGTACACCCAGGCCCACGTCGAGCGCCTGACCTTCATCCGCAACTGCCGCACCCTCGACATGACCCTGGAAGAAATCCGCAGCCTGCTGCACCTGCGCGACAGCCCGGATGACCAGTGCGAAAGCGTCAATGCGTTGATCGACGAGCACATCCAGCACGTCAAGGCGCGCATCGATGGGCTGCAGGCACTGCAGGCGCAACTGCTGGAACTGCGTCAGCACTGCCATCCCAAGGAGGTCCAGTGCTCGATCCTGCAGCATCTTGAGGTCAATGGCGCAGTAACGGCGCCAGAGGCGGAGCATTCACATGTGGGCAGAAGCCACGGGCACTGATTAAGGTACCTGTAGGAGCGGCGGTGCGGCGACCCGACTTGCCCCGCGATGCGATGTGACTGACAGACCGCATCGCGGGTCAAGCCCGCTCCTACAGGATCAGACCGCCATCGGCGCCGTCATTGGCGCGTGGTGCTCGTAGCCTTCGAGGCTGAAGTCGCTCGGTTCGATCTTCTCTAGCCACTCTGGCTCGTACACGCCAGTCTTGGCGAATTCCGGCACGCGATCACTGATCACCAGCTTCGGCGCAGCCAGCGGCTCGCGCTTGAGCTGTTCGCCCAGCATGTCCAGGTGGTTTTCGTAGACATGCGCATCACCGATGAAATAGGTGAACCAGCGCGGCGTGTAGCCGGTCAGGCGGCCCATCAGCGACAGCAGTGCGGCGCCTTCGGTGAGGTTGAACGGCGTGCCCAGGCCCAGGTCGTTGGAGCGGATGTAGAGGGTCAGGGAAATTTCCCTGGTCTCGACATTCGGGTGGAACTGGTACAGCAGGTGGCACGGCGGCAGGGCCATTTCGTCGAGCTGGGCGCAGTTCCAGCCGTGGAACAGGATGCGCCGGCTGCCCGGGTCGTTGTGGATGGTGTCGATGCACTGGCGGATCTGGTCGATGGCCTTGTACAGCACCACGAAGGCTTCGCCGTCTTCCTCGGCCTGGGCGATCTGCTGGAAGCCCTGGCTCTTGGCCAGTTCGATGGCCGCCGGGTTGCTCAGCGGGATGCGCTTGTAGGCCGGCCACTGGCGCCATTGCACGCCGTAGATCTCGCCGAGGTCGTCATGGCCCTGGCGAAACGGGTTGGCCAGCCACTGGGCGTTTTCGTTGGCGTTCTGATCCCAGACCTTGCAGCCCAGCTCACGGAACTCGCCGGCGTTCTTCACGCCACGCAGGAAGCCGACCATCTCGCCGATAGCCGACTTGAACGCCAGCTTGCGGGTGGTGATGGCCGGGAAGCCCTTCTGCAGGTCGAAGCGCAGCATGGCGCCAGGCAGGCTGATGGTGCGGATACCGGTACGGTTACCTTGAAGGGTGCCGTTTTCGATGACGTCGCGGACCAGATCTAGATACTGTTTCATGGCTTACCTGTAGCAAAGACGGCAGGGGATCGCCCTGCCGTGGAAATTCAAACGGCGGCCTTGACCGTGGGTTTGCGGTTGTAGGCCCACCAGATCAGGAAGATGCCACCGACAATCATCGGCACGCAGAGCAACTGACCCATGGTCAACCAGCCGAAGGCGATGTAGCCAAGCTGGGCATCGGGTACCCGCACGAACTCTACGATGAAACGGAAAATACCGTAGAACAGCGCGAACATGCCGGAAACGGCCATGGTCGGGCGCGGTTTGCGCGAGTACAGCCAAAGGATCAGGAATAATGCCACACCTTCCAGGGCGAACTGGTACAGCTGCGACGGGTGACGCGGCAACTGCGCCGGGTCGCTGAACGGCGGGAAGACCATCGCCCACGGCACATCAGTGGCCTTGCCCCACAACTCGGCGTTGATGAAGTTGCCGATACGCCCCGCACCGAGGCCGATCGGTACCAGTGGCGCAACGAAGTCCATCAGCTCGAAGAACGACTTGTTGTTGCGCTTGCCGAACCACAAGGCGGCGAGCATCACGCCGATAAAGCCGCCGTGGAACGACATGCCGCCCTTCCACACTTCGAGGATCAAGGTCGGGTTGGCCAGGTAGGCGTGCAGATCATAAAACAGCACGTAGCCCAACCGCCCGCCGACAATTACGCCCATGGACAGCCAGAACACCAGGTCCGAGAGTTTTTCGCGGCTCCAGGTCGGGTCGAAGCGGTTCAGGCGACGCGAGGCCAGCAGCCAGGCGCCGCCGATGCCGACCAGGTACATCAGACCGTACCAATGGATTTTGATCCATTTCAGGTCAAGGGCTACTGGATCTATCTGCGGATAAGGCAGCATGGTGACTCCTCTCGTTAAAGCAAAAAGCTAAGGCCGACGCAAAACAGCAGCGCGGCGAACAGCCGCTTGAGCAGGCGTGGCGACAGTTTATGTGCCAGGCGCGCGCCGAAGCGGGCGAAAAACATGCTGGTCAGGGCAATCCCCAGCAGCGCCGGCAGGTACACAAAACCCAGGCTATGGGCGGGCAGGTGCGGGTCGTGCCAGCCGAGCCAGATGAAACTCAGGGCACTGGCCACCGCAATCGGAAAGCCGCAGGCCGACGAAGTTGCCACCGCCTGCTGCATCGGCAGGCTGCGCCAGGTCAGGAACGGCACGGTCAACGAGCCGCCGCCAATGCCGAAGATCGCCGAGGCCCAGCCGATCACGCTGCCGGCGAGGGTCAGCCCGGGCTTGCCAGGGATGCCGCGGCTGGCCTTGGGCTTGAGGTCGAGGGCCATCTGCGCGGCGATCACCAGAGCGAACACGCCGATGATCTTTTGCAGCATTGGCCCCTGAATGGCCGAGGCGGTCTTGGCACCGATACCCGCACCGACCAGGATCCCCAGGGTCATCCAGACAAAGATCGGCCACTGCACCGCGCCCTTGCGGTGGTGCTCGCGGATGGCATTGACCGAGGTGAAGACAATGGTCGCCAGCGAGGTGCCCACCGCCAGGTGGGTCAGCACCGACGCGTCGAAGCCTTGCAGGGTGAAACTGAACACCAGCACCGGCACGATGATAATGCCGCCACCAACCCCAAACAGCCCGGCCAGCACGCCTGCGCAGGCGCCCAGCGCCAGATAGAGCACGAATTCCATTGTCGCCCCCGTAAATTCAGTCCGGCATGGTAACGGAAGGTAGGCCTGCGGCTCTAGTGAAGACACATTAAGTCGATGGATCGCGTCGGACGCTATCGGTAGAGTGGGCAAAAACACAGAGGTCCACCTATGTGTCTGATCGTCTTTGCCTGGCGGCCTGGGCATGCCCAGCCGCTGATCGTCGCGGCCAACCGTGATGAGTTCTACGCCCGCCCCAGCCGCGTAATGGGGGCCTGGGAAGATGCGCCCGGGGTTTACGCCGGGCGCGACCTGGAAGCCGGCGGCACCTGGCTGGGGGTCGGCCCCAACGGCCGCTTTGCCGCGCTGACCAATATCCGCGACCCGCAGCAACCCCAGGGCGCGCGCTCGCGCGGCGAGCTGGTGGCGGCGTTTTTGCGCGGGGAGCTTGGGGTTGAGGCTTACCTGGATCAGGTGGCCAGCCGCAGCCAGCAATATTCGGGGTTCAACCTGCTGGTCGCCGACAGCACGCAACTGGGTTACCTGAATGCCCGGCAAGCCACGCCGCAGCTGCTGGGCGCCGGGGTTTACGGGTTGTCCAACGCCGGCCTGGATACGCCCTGGCCAAAGCTGGTCAAGGCGCGGGCGGGCTTGCAATTGCAACTGGCCGATCCACAGCCGCAGCGCTTGCTGGAGTTACTTGGGGATAACCTGCCGGCGGCAGACAGCGAGCTGCCAGAGACCGGCGTCGGCCTGGGTACCGAGCGGTTATTGTCGAGCGTGTTTATTGCCAGCCAGAACTACGGGACCCGAGCCAGTACCGTGCTGATTGTCGAGGCCGATGGCCGGCGACATTTAGTGGAGCGCAGTTTTGGGCCGCTTGGCGGGCATCTGGGGGAGGTGTGTTTGCAGGTCTGACGCTATCGCTGGCAAGCCAGCGATGGGCTGCAAAGCAGCCCCCAAACCTCACAAAGGCTTGCCCACTCCTGGCCCGATCATCCGCGCCAGGCCCAGGTTCTTCAGGGCCAGCTGCAGCGAGCTGTGGATAACTTGCGGGTTGTCGATGCCCATGGCCTGGGCCAGCAGTTCCTTGGACTTGCTCATGCTGACCTGACGCAACATCCACTTCACCTTGGGCAGGTTGGTAGCGTTCATCGACAGGCTGTCGAAACCCATGGCCATCAGCAGCACCGCCGCCGCCGGGTCACCGGCCATCTCGCCGCAGATGCTCACCGGCTTACCTTCGGCGTGGGCATCGCGCACCACGTTCTGCAGGGCCTGGAGCACCGCCGGGTGCAGGTAGTCATAGAGGTCGGCGACGCGCGGGTTGTTGCGGTCGACCGCCAGCAAATACTGGGTCAGGTCGTTTGAGCCGACCGAGAGGAAGTCCACCTGGCGCGCCAGCTCGCGGGTCTGGTACACCGCCGCAGGGATTTCGATCATCACCCCCACCGGCGGCATCGGCACGTCGGTGCCTTCGTCGCGCACTTCGCCCCAGGCCCGGTGGATCAGGTGCAGGGCTTCTTCGAGTTCGTGAATACCGGAAATCATCGGCAGCAGAATGCGCAGGTTGTTCAGGCCTTCACTGGCCTTGAGCATGGCGCGGGTCTGCACCAGGAAGATTTCCGGGTGGTCGAGGGTGACGCGAATACCGCGCCAGCCGAGGAACGGGTTGTCTTCCTTGATCGGGAAGTACGACAGCGCCTTGTCGCCGCCGATATCCAGGCTGCGCATGGTCACCGGCAGCGGATGGAAGGCCGCCAGTTGCTCGCGATAGATCGCCAGCTGCTCCTTCTCACTGGGGAAGCGCTGGTTGATCATGAACGGCACTTCGGTGCGGTACAGGCCGACGCCTTCGGCGCCACGCTGCTGGGCGCGAGCGACATCGGCAAGCAGCCCGGTGTTGACCCACAACGGCATGCGGTGGCCATCGAGGGTCACGCAAGGCAGTTCGCGCAGGGCGTCAAGGCCCTGGGCCAGCTGGCGTTCTTCTTCAACGACTTCGGCGTACTGCTTGCGCAGCACTTCGCTGGGGTTGGTGTAGACCTCGCCCTTGTAGCCATCGACGATCATGTCGATGCCGTCGACCTTGGAATACGGCAGGTCGACCAGGCCCATGACGGTCGGAATGCCCATGGCCCGGGCCAGGATGGCAACGTGGGAGTTGCCCGAGCCCAGTACCGAGACCAGGCCGACGAGTTTGCCTTCCGGCACTTCGCCGAGCATCGCCGGGGTGAGTTCTTCGCTGATGAGAATGGTGTTGTCGGGATAGACCAACGACAGCTGACGGGCCTCCTGCAGGTAGGCCAGCAGTCGCCGGCCCAGATCCTTCACGTCCGAAGCCCTCTCGCGCAGGTAGGCGTCGTCCATCAGTTCGAAGCGATTGACGTGCTCGCCGACCACCTGGCGCAGCGCGCCCTGGGCCCATTGGCCGGTCTTGATCACCTGCACCACTTCACCGCCCAGGGCCGCGTCTTCGAGCATCATCAGGTAGACGTCGAACAGCGCGCGCTCTTCCGGGCGCAACTGGGTGGCGAGTTTGGCGGAGAGGTTGCGCATGTCTTCGCGCACCCCTTCCAGGGCGTTGTTGAACAGTTTCAGTTCGGCGTCGATGTCATCAACGGTCTTGTCCGGCACCACATCGAGGTCGGCCGGTGGCAACATGACCACCGCCTTGCCCACCGCAGCGCCGGGTGAACCGGGCACACCGACGAACTTGGCCTCCTGGATACCCTTGCCCTGACGGCCCAGGCCACGGATCGAACCGGTGGCCTCGGCATGGGCGATAACCCCGGCCAGCTGCGCGCTCATGGTCACCAGGAAGGCTTCTTCGCCCTCGTCGAACTGGCGCCGCTCCTTTTGCTGGATGACCAACACCCCGACCACGCGACGGTGGTGGATGATCGGCGCACCGAGAAAGGAAGCAAAGCGCTCCTCGCCGGTTTCAGCAAAGTAGCGATAACGCGGGTGGTCGGCGGCGTTTTCCAGGTTCAGCGGCTCTTCGCGCGTGCCGACCAGGCCCACCAGGCCCTCGTTGGGGGCCATGCTGACCTTGCCGATCGAGCGCTTGTTCAGGCCCTCGGTGGCCATTAGCACGAAGCGGTTGGTCTCGGGGTCGAGCAGGTAGACGGAGCAGACCTGACTGCCCATGGCCTCTTTTACGCGCAACACAATGATCCCCAACGCCGTCTTGAGATCCTTGGCGGAGTTAACTTCCTGGACGATCTTGCGCAGCGTATTGAGCATGGCTCGGGGTCGAACTCCGTCGTCAGTCGCGCGCCAGCAGGCGCGGGGCAAGCTCTTTGAGAGCGCGGCGGTAAACCTCGCGCTTGAATGTCACCACCTGGCCCAGCGGATACCAATAGCTGACCCAGCGCCAGCCGTCGAACTCCGGTTTACCGGTCAAGTCCATCCGCACCCGTTGCTCGTTGGAGACCAGGCGCAGCAGGAACCATTTCTGTTTCTGGCCGATGCACAGCGGTTGGCTGTGGGTTCGGACCAGGCGTTGGGGTAAACGATAACGCAACCAGCCGCGGGTGCAGGCAAGAATTTCAACATCATCTCGCTCCAGCCCCACTTCTTCGTTCAGCTCGCGGTACAGGGCATCTTCCGGCGTTTCCTCGGGGTTGATACCTCCCTGGGGAAACTGCCAGGCATCCTGGTTGATCCGTCGAGCCCATAGCACCTGCCCAAGATCATTCGTCAGAATGATCCCGACATTGGGGCGAAAACCATCGGGGTCGATCACGGCAGCAACCTCGCAAACGCATGTCACGGCATTGTTCCACAAAGGTCACAAGGCCAGCAACGCGCCTGTTTACCTTATGTGCACCGATGTGAAAAGTCCGTATTCTGTGGGACTTTTCAGATGTTATGCGAGTGACTTAAATGCGCCTGGCTTTATTCGATCTGGACAACACGCTCCTTGGTGGCGACAGCGACCACGCCTGGGGTGACTACCTGTGCGAACGCGGCATTCTCGACCCGGTCGAGTACCAGAACCGCAACGACGCCTTCTATCAGGACTATCTGGCCGGCAAGCTGGACCTGAACGCCTACCTGAACTTCAGCCTGGAAATCCTCGCGACCACGGAAATGGCGCAACTCGACGAATGGCATCGCGACTTCATGCGCGACTGCGTCGAGCCGATCATCCTGCCCAAGGCCCTGGCCCTGCTGAAAAAGCACCAGGATGCCGGCGACAAACTGGTGATCATCACCGCCACCAACCGTTTCATCACCGGCCCGATCGCCAAGCGCCTGGGCGTACAGACCCTGCTGGCGACCGAATGCGAAATGCTCGACGGCCGTTTCAGCGGGCGCAGTACCGATATACCCTGCTTCCGTGAAGGCAAAGTGACGCGTCTGAACCGCTGGTTGCTGGAAAACGGCTACAGCCTGGACGACAGCTACTTCTACAGCGACTCGATGAACGACCTGCCGCTGCTGGAGAAGGTGGCCAACCCGGTCGCCGTCGATCCGGACCCGAACCTGCGCGCCGAAGCTGAAAAGCGCGGTTGGCCGGTGATCAGCCTGCGCGATTGATCGCCGCTATGGGAGCGACTGCTCGCTCCCACCGAAGCCCGCATGATCAGACCGGCTTGGCACCCATCAGCCCGGCGATGGCGATAAAACAGACACCGCTGAACACCGCCAGCGCCAGGGTGAATTTCGGGTTGCCCACAGTCGGCGCCGTGCGCAGGCGGTTGACCCGCGCCAGCAGCCAGAACCAGCTGAACGCTGCGAAGGTGTAGATCACGCTGGACCCCAGCACCCAGGTCTGGCCCAGCGGCCAGCCGATCAGGTGCACCAGCCACCAGCCGGTAAAGGGCATGCTCACCAGGCAGATGCCCATCAACAGCCAGACAAACACCAGCGGCCGGGCCATCAGCCGGGTGTGGGCACTGGCATCGCCCTTGCGGCGCGCGATAAAGGTCCAGATCGCCAGCCCCAGGGCGCTGCCCAGCAGCAACACGGTGGCCAGGATGTGGGCGGTTTTCAGGGTAGTCAGCAGTTCCATTTCTTATTTCTTCCTCAGGCGTTGCCCAACAGCGTAGACGCTCAGCCCAGGAACAGCCGGTACGCCGGGTTATCGGTTTCGTCCCAGTACGGGTAGCCAATCTTGGCCAGCGCCGCCGGCACCAGGTGGCGCTCATCATCCGGTACCTGCAGGCCGGCGACCACGCGACCATCGGCCGCGCCATGGTTGCGATAGTGGAACATCGAGATGTTCCAGCGCCCGCCGAGCTTGTTGAGGAAGTTGAACAGCGCCCCCGGACGCTCCGGGAACTCGAAACGCAGCACCAGCTCGTCGCTGACCCGCGCCGCATGGCCGCCGACCATGTGGCGGATATGCAGCTTGGCCAGCTCGTTGTCGGTCAGGTCGAGCACCGGGAAGCCTTGCTCGGTCAGGCTCTGGATCAGCGCGCTACGCGGGTCGGTATCCGGATGGGTCTGCACGCCGACAAAGATGTGTGCTTCGCCGTCGGCATGGTAGCGGTAGTTGAATTCGGTGATCTGGCGCTTGCCCACCGCCTCGCAGAAGGCCTTGAAGCTGCCCGGCTGCTCGGGGATGGTCACGGCGATGATGGCTTCGCGGCCCTCGCCCAGCTCGGCGCGCTCGGCAACATGGCGCAAGCGGTCGAAGTTGACGTTGGCGCCGGAGTCGATGGCCACCAGGGTCTGGCCGGCCACGCCATTGAGTTCGACGTACTTCTTGATCCCGGCAACACCCAGAGCCCCGGCAGGTTCGGTGATCGAGCGGGTATCGTCGTAGATATCCTTGATGGCTGCGCAGATCTCGTCGGTACTGACGGTAATCACCGCGTCGACGTAGTCCTTGCAGATGTCGAAGGTGTGCTGGCCGATCTGCGCCACCGCCACGCCATCGGCAAACAGCCCGACCTGCGGCAATACCACGCGTTCACCCGCAGCCATGGCGGCCTGCAGGCAGTTGGAGTCGTCCGGCTCGACGCCGATCACTTTGATTTCCGGGCGCAGGTACTTCACGTAGGCGGCGATGCCGGCGATCAGGCCGCCACCACCGACCGGGACGAAGATCGCGTCCAGCTGACCCGGGTGCTGACGAAGGATCTCCATGGCCACGGTGCCCTGCCCGGCGATGGTGTGCGGATCGTCATAGGGGTGGATGTAGACATAACCCTTCTCGTCCACCAGCTTCAGCGAATAAGCCAGCGCTTCCGGGAACGAGTCACCGTGCAGCACCACCTTGCCGCCGCGCGAACGCACGCCTTCGATCTTGATCTCGGGGGTGGTCTTGGGCATCACGATGGTGGCCTTGATCCCCAGCTCACGGGCCGCCAGGGCCACGCCCTGGGCGTGGTTTCCAGCCGATGCGGTGACCACGCCACGGGCCAGTTCCTCGGCGCTGAGCTGGGCCAGCTTGTTATAGGCACCGCGAATCTTGAACGAGAACACCGGCTGCAAGTCTTCACGCTTGAGCAGGATGTTGTTGCCCAGACGCTTGCTCAGCTGGCCGGCGGTCTGCAACGGAGTTTCGACGGCGACGTCGTAAACGCGCGAGGTGAGGATCTTCTTGACGTACTGTTCGAGCATCGGGAAAGCATCACTGAGCGGTTGGGCGGGGTTTGCGAGTCTACCCCAGCGCCCTGTCGGGCGACCACAGCAAGGCAGGGGTTTTAGCCGCTATACTACGCGCCTTCACGATACTCCTCCCCGCTTCGGAGCCCGCATGACCCAGGACCAACTCAAACAGGCTGTCGCCCAGGCCGCTGTCGATTTCATTCTGCCCAAGCTCGACGACAAGAGCATCGTCGGCGTCGGCACCGGCTCGACCGCCAACTGCTTCATTGACGCCCTGGCCAAGCACAAGACCGCCTTCGACGGCGCGGTCGCCAGCTCCGAAGCGACCGCGGCACGCCTGAAGGGTCATGGCATTCCGGTGTACGAGCTGAACACTGTCAGTGACCTGGAGTTCTACGTCGACGGCGCCGACGAAAGTGACGAGCACCTGAACCTGATCAAAGGTGGTGGCGCGGCCCTGACCCGCGAGAAGATCGTTGCCGCCGTGGCCAAGACCTTCATCTGCATCGCCGACGCCAGCAAGCTGGTACCGGTGCTGGGCGCCTTCCCGCTGCCGGTCGAAGTCATCCCCATGGCCCGCAGCCATGTGGCCCGCCAGCTGGTCAAGCTTGGCGGCGACCCGGTGTACCGCGAGGGTGTGCTGACCGATAACGGCAACATCATTCTCGATGTGCACAACCTGCAGATCACCAACCCGGTCGAGCTGGAAAGCCAGATCAACGCGATTGTCGGCGTGGTCACCAACGGCCTGTTCGCGGCGCGCCCGGCGGATCTGCTGTTGCTGGGGACTTCGGAAGGGGTCAAGAGCCTCAAGGCCTGATAGCATCGCGGGGCAAGCCCGCTCCTACAATGTAGGAGCGGGCTTGCCCCGCGATAATGCCTACTCGGTCGGCTTCTTGAACACGTAAAACAGGTTCGGCTCGCTGACCAGGTAAATGGTCCCCGCATCGTCCATGGCGATGCCTTCGGCCTGCGGCACACTCTTGTTCAAGCCCTGAAAACCCTTGCGCAGCGACAAGGTGCTCAACGGCTTGCCCTGCACATCCAGCTCCAGCACCAGTTGCGACTCATCCGACAGCGCCAGCAAGTGGCCGCTGCGCTCATCGAACTGCAAGCTCGACAGATCACGCACAAACAACCGCGAATCACGCTTTTGGTCCTGCACCACATGCACCGCATACGGCTGCTCGGGGTTGTCGTGGGGGAAGCCATGCACCTCGTAGATCAGCATCGGGTCGCGCTCCTTGGCGACGAACAGACGCTTGCCGGCCGAGTCGTAGGCCAGGCCCTCAAAGCCTTTGTTGCCATTGAGGCCAATGCCCAGGGTCAGCTGTTCGGCATCCTTGGCGTCGAGAAACGGCGTGTTGTCGGTCAGGCGCACGCGAATCAGGCGCTGCTCGCGCTCATCGGTAATCACGTAGCTGTTAGGGCCGACGTACTCCACCGCCTCCGGATCGCCAAAGCCGGTCAACGGCACGCGCCTCAGGATACGCCCGTCCAGCGACAGCTCGATCAGCTCGGAGCGCTTGTTGGTCACGGTGAACAGGCTGTTGCGGTCAGGGTCGAAGGTCAGCGCCGAGATATCGTCGTCCAGGCCTTCGATGGGTTGCGCCTCAAGCACCACCTGGTATTGATCCAGGCCGATGCTCTGCTCGAACGGCTGCCACCAGGTCTTGAGGTTGAACCAGCCGCGCTCGAACAAACGGTATTGCTGCCCGGCAACGGCGACCAGGAGCAAGGCGAGCAGGCTCGCAACCAGGAAAATCAGCGGCAGGCGGATGTAGCGACGCATTCAGGTGGACTCTTTGGGTGACAGCCTGAATCTTCCCACACTCAACTGAAGTGAAACTTAAATCCTGACGTAGGAAAAGTCTGAAATCACGGCTTTTTGAAACGATAGAACAAGTCCGGCTCACTGACGATGTACAGCGTGCCGTGTTCGTCCATCGCCACGCCTTCGGCGCGCGGAATTCGCTTCTTCAGGCCGTTGAAGCCGCCCAGCAGGGTCATGAAGCTGACCTGCTCGCCCTTCTCGTCCAGCTCCAGGAGCATGTTGGAGTCGGCCGACAGCACCAGCAGATGCCCGGTGCGCGGGTCGACACCCAGCGCCGAGAGGTTGCGCAGGTCCAGTTCGTCGCTTGGCAGCGGCTGCTTGTCGCCGGTCAGCGGGCTGTGGCCGTCGCTTTTCCAGGTGAACAATGCCGGCGGCCGCTCTTCGCCGAGGATGATGCGCTGCTGCAGAGGGTCCCAGGCCACGGCTTCGAAGGCCTTGTTCTGGTTTGCCGAGGGGCCGAGGTCGAATTGGGGGAAATCGGCGATGTTCAGCGACTTGGTGTCGGCAGCAAGGGTGACGATGGTCATCTTGTGATCGCGCTCGTCGACGATCGCCAGGCGCCCGCCTTCAAGCACGGCCACGCCCTCGGGGTTGCTCCAGCCCACCAGGGGCATCTTGCGCAGCACATCGCCGTCAAGGGTCAGTTCGACCAGAAAGGGATTCTTGCCCATGACCGCGAACAGAGTTTTGCTCACCGGGTTGTAGGACAGGTCTGAAGCTTCATCGTCCTCCATGCCCGGCAATACCTTGGCATCGATATCGACCTGGTAGTCCGGCAACCAGATGCTCGCCTGTTGCTCGCTCTGGCTTTCGAAACGCTCCTGCAACCAGAGCAGGCCACGGTCATCCCAATGCATGGCGATCGCCACGCCATAGCCGATGATCGCCGCGGCCACCAGCCAGGTGGACCAGCGCAGGGCCAGGCCACGCTTGCGCGCAGGCGGCAGGGAATTGCTCGAAGGAAGAGGAGTGGCCATGGATTTGTGCTCTTTTTGCCAGTTGATAACACCGTACCGGCACATTTCGCAGAGCCAGGTCCGCAAGCATTATCCGGATCGATTGTGAAAAAAATGGCAAAAGCCGACGGGCAGTATGGCAGCCAGTATTTCTGGCTGCCACGTCGGTGGTTCAGAGCACCTGGCTTTCGAAACGGCTGACGCCTGGCAGTTCGAGCACCAGTTGGTCGCCGGGGTTGAGCGGGCCGACGCCAACCGGGGTACCGGTGAGGATCACGTCGCCGGCCAGCAGCGAGAATTGCGTGGCCATGTGCTGGATCATCGGCACGATCGGGTTGAGCATCAGCGCGCTGTTGCCGTCCTGGCGCACCTCACCGTTGAGGGTCAAGCGGATGCCGATGTCGGTCAGGTCCTCAAAGGCACCGACCGGCACGAACGGCGGCAGCACGCAGGCGCCATCGAAGCACTTGGAGCGCTCCCACGGCAGGCCCTTCTCTTTGAGTTGCGCCTGCAGGTCGCGCAGGGTCAGGTCCAGGGCCGGGGCAAAACCGGAAATGGCGTCGAGCACTTCTTCTTCGGTGGGGCTGGTGGACAGCGACTTGCCGAGCAACACGGCAATTTCCGTCTCGTAGTGCACCGAGCCACGCTCGGTCGGGATCTTGAAGCCGCTGTCCAGCGGCACCACGCAACTACCCGGCTTGATGAACAGCAGCGGCTCACTCGGGATCGGGTTATCCAGCTCTTTGGCGTGCTCTGCATAGTTGCGCCCGATGCACACCACCTTGCCCAACGGAAAGTGAATACGCGTGCCGTCTACATACTGGTGCTGATAGCTCATTACCGACTCCTGGCGCTATTGGATGCTCTTGTGCCTGTGGCTTACTCGACCGCGAAGATCTTGCCCGGGTTCATGATCCCGTTAGGATCGAACGCCGCCTTCACTGCTTTCATGTATTCGATTTCGACCGGCGAACGGCTGTAGGTCAAGTAGTCGCGCTTGGTCATGCCTACGCCATGCTCGGCAGAGATCGAGCCGTTGTACTTCTCGACAGTCTCGAACACCCACTTGTTGACCGTCGCGCACTTGGCAAAGAACTCGTCCTTGCTCAGGTTGTCGGGCTTGAGGATGTTCAGGTGCAGGTTGCCGTCGCCGATGTGGCCGTACCAGACCACTTCGAAGTCCGGGTAGTTATCGGCGACGATCGCGTCGATATCCTTGAGAAACGCCGGTACTTTGGACACGGTCACGGAAATGTCGTTCTTATACGGGGTCCAGTGCGAGATGGTCTCGGAGATGTACTCGCGCAACTTCCACAGGTTCTGCAGTTGCTGCTCGCTCTGGCTCATGACGCCGTCGAGCACCCAGCCCTGCTCGACGCAGTGCTCGAAAGTGGCCAGGGCATCATTGGCCACCTCTTCGTTGCTGGCTTCGAACTCCAGCAAGACATAGAACGGGCAGTCGGTTTCGAACGGTGCCGGCACGTCGCCACGGCCCATGATCTTGGCCAGGGCCTTGTCGGAGAAGAACTCGAAGGCTGTCAGGTCGAGCTTGGCGCGAAACGCGTGCAGCACCGGCATGATCGAGTCGAAATCCGGGGTACCGAGGACCATCGCCGTGAGGTTGTTCGGCGCCCGATCCAGGCGCATGGTCGCCTCGACCACAAAGCCCAGGGTGCCCTCGGCGCCGATGAACAGCTGGCGCAGGTCGTAGCCGGTGGCGTTCTTGATCAGGTCCTTGTTCAGCTCGAGCAGGTCGCCCTTGCCGGTGACGACCTTGAGGCCGGCCACCCAGTTGCGGGTCATGCCGTAGCGAATAACCTTGATCCCGCCGGCATTGGTGCCGATATTGCCGCCAATCTGGCTGGAACCTGCCGAGGCAAAGTCCACTGGGTAGTAGAGGCCCTTGTCTTCGGCAAAATCCTGTAGCTGCTGGGTAACCACCCCCGGCTGACAGACCACCGAGCGGTCGAACTCGTTGAAATCGAGAATCTGGTTCATGTAGTCGAACGCCACGACCACCTCGCCATTGGCCGCCACCGCTGCAGCTGATAGCCCGGTGCGACCGCCCGACGGCACCAGGGCGACCTTGTGCCGGTTGGCCCAGCGCACGATGGCCTGGACCTGGTCGATGCTCTTGGGGAAGACGATGGCCGAGGGCGCGGGGGCGAAGTGCTTGGTCCAGTCCTTGCCGTAAGCCTCAAGGGAGGCGGCATCGGTCAGCACCTTGCCGGGCTCTACCAGGGTCATCAGCTCATCAATCAGCGCAGAATCGGTCATCGATAGAACTCTCGAACTATTCATAGTCACCCTGAGCACTCTTCACGTCCCAGGGATGGGCGTATCGGGGGGGACTCATGCTAGCATACGCCCCCCGCTGATCGTGCTTCAGGCCGATGCTGCGAGAGCTTCACTTCCCTGCCATTTTTCTCCGGGACACAGGTTTACGCAGATGAGCAAGACTTCTCTCGATAAGAGCAAGATCAAGTTCCTTCTTCTCGAAGGCGTCCACCAATCCGCCGTGGACGTCCTCAAGGCCGCCGGGTATACCAGCATCGAGTACCTCACCGGTTCTCTGCCCGACGCTGAGTTGAAAGAAAAGATCGCTGATGCCCATTTCATCGGCATCCGCTCGCGCACTCAACTGACCGAAGAGGTTTTCGACTGCGCCAAGAAACTGGTCGCTGTCGGCTGTTTCTGCATCGGTACCAACCAGGTTGACCTGAACGCCGCTCGTGAGCGCGGTATCGCCGTGTTCAACGCGCCGTACTCCAACACCCGCTCGGTGGCCGAGCTGGTGCTGGCCGAAGCGATCCTGCTGCTGCGCGGCATCCCCGAGAAAAACGCTTCCTGCCACCGTGGCGGCTGGATCAAGAGCGCGGCCAACTCCTTCGAGATCCGCGGCAAGAAGCTGGGCATCGTCGGCTACGGCTCGATCGGCACGCAACTGTCGGTCCTGGCCGAAAGCCTGGGCATGCAGGTGTTCTTCTTCGACCCGCTGACCAAGCTGCCACTGGGCAACGCGACCCAGGTCACCAGCCTCAACGAACTGCTGGGCCTGGCCGATATCGTCTCGCTGCACGTGCCTGAGCTGCCATCCACCCAGTGGATGATCGGCGAGAAAGAAATCCGCGCGATGAAGAAGGGCTCGATCCTGATCAACGCCGCCCGCGGTACCGTGGTCGAACTGGATCACCTGGCTGCGGCGATCAAGGACAAGCACCTGATTGGCGCCGCCATCGACGTGTTCCCGGTCGAGCCGCGCTCCAACGACGAGCAATTCGAAAGCCCGCTGCGTGGCCTGGACAACGTGATCCTGACCCCGCACATCGGCGGTTCCACCGCTGAAGCCCAGGCCAACATTGGTCTGGAAGTGGCCGAAAAGCTGGTCAAGTACAGCGACAACGGTACTTCCGTGTCGTCGGTCAACTTCCCTGAAGTGGCCCTGCCGGCGCACCCGGGCAAACACCGCCTGCTGCACATCCACGAAAACATCCCGGGTGTACTCAGCGAAATCAACAAAGTGTTCGCCGAAAACGGGATCAACATCTCCGGTCAGTTCCTGCAGACCAACGAGAAAGTCGGTTACGTGGTTATCGACGTTGACGCCGAGTACTCGGACCTGGCGCAAGAAAAACTGCAACAGATCAAGGGCACCATCCGTTCCCGCGTTCTGTTCTAAGTTTTCCGTGCGACAAAAAAGGGAGGCCGTGATGGCCTCCCTTTTTTATGCCCGCCTTACTTGACGGTAACGGTGATCTTCTTCGACTCGACGCTTGGCTTGAACGGCACGTGGAACTTGTCGCCCAGCACCAGTTGCAGGGTGTGCTTGCCCGGGGTCAGGGTCAGTTTTACTTCAGTCTGTGCCTTGCCGAAGTGCAGCACTTGCGGGCCCGCCGCCAGCGGCGCGTTGTTTTCCGGCAGCAGGCTGGTTGGCAATACCTGGTCGGCTGCAGGTTCTTGATCGACGTCCACCAGCAAGTGGTGGTGGCCGCTATGCGGGGTCTGATCACCCGCCGGCTTGAGCTCCATGCCCTCGATGCCGAATTTGACGGTGAAGGTCTGGTCGACCGTGGCGCCATCGGCCGGGGAAACGATGAAGACCTTGGCGGCTTTTGGCGGCTCCTGGCTTTTCAGGCCATCGGCGGCAGCGGCAAAGGCCGAGACCCCCATCAGCAATCCGGCGACGGCTGCACGCGAAAATAGGCTTTTCATTCACTTCTCCTGTGTTTTACTTCAATAACCCTTGCCACTGAACGAACGGCAACGGTGGATTACCATAGTCCAAATGCGTCAAAACATGTTTAACAACGGTGACAGAAAAATTTCGCCGCCCGTTAAACATCCTCCACCTGACGTGGTCTTAAGTTGTGTTCGACCGTGACAACACCAGAAAGTCGCGGCGACTCGATTTCACTGCCAAGCATTCAAGGGGCTTAAATGCGTTTTGCCATTGGGGTACTACTTGCCACCCTGCTCAGCCCATGGGCACAGGCCGAGCTGATCGACGACGTCAACGACCGCGGTGAACTGCGCATTGCCGTAGAAGCCAACATGGCGCCGTTCAATTTCAAGGAAAACGACAAGCTGAGCGGCTTCGAAGTCGAGCTTGGACAGTTGCTGGCCAACGAACTGGATGTGCGCGCCGAGTTTGTCGTGGTTGAAGCCAAAGACCTGCTGCAAGGCGTTGAAAGCGGCAGCTACGACATCGCCATCAACCACATCGCCGCTACCCCTGAGCTCAAGGAGCGCCTGGATTTCAGCGAGCCCTACGCGTATTCCAGTGCCCAACTGATCGTGCGCAAGGAAGAAAAGCGCCCGCTGGGTTCCCTCCAGGCCCTCAAGGGCCATAGCCTGGGCGTGGTCCAGGGCAGCCAGTTCGCCGAACAGGCGCGGGTGGTCGAAGGCGTGGACCTGCGCAGCTACGCGGATGCCATGCAGCCGATCAAAGACGTGGCCAGCGACCAGATCGATGCCGCCATCAGCGACCGTTTGCTGGTGCCCTATGCCATCCGCGACAGCCAGCAAGCGGTGAGCAAGGGGGCCACCGTTGGCCCGATCCTGACCCTGGCGATTCCGTTTCAGAAGGGAAACCCGGCGTTCCAGAGCGCTGTGGACAACGCCCTGCAGCGAATCAAGGCCGATGGCCGCTTGAGCGAGCTGTCGCAGAAGTGGTTCGGGATGGATGCGAGCAAGCCGCCGAAGTAACAAAAGCTTCGCGGGGCAAGCCCGCTCCCACCGGGCCCGGTAGGAGCGGGCTTGCCCCGCGATGGTGTTAAAGCTGTTTCAAGGCTTGCTCTGCCGCCTCAAGCTCCAGCTCACTGAACACCTGCACCCCTTCCCGGCGCAGTAACGCCACAGTCACCCCTTCGCCGGTGACTTTGGTGCCACTGAAGGTACCGTCATAAGTCAGCAGATTGCCACACGAAGGACTGCCTGACTTGAGCACCGCGATACGGATGCCATGCCGCCGCACCAGCTCCAGCGCCCGCTGCGCACCGGCCAGAAATTGCACACTGACATCCTCGCCCGTGACGGTCAGTACCTGCGTGTCACCTTCGAGCACCGCTGCGCCCTGGCCACCGAGGATCTCCGCCGGTGGCCGTGGCGTTGGCAAGCCGCCGGCCACTTCAGGGCACAAAGGCACGATGCGCCCCTGGTTTTGCCACTGCTGGAGCAATTCCGGATGGCCGCTGGCGCGTCCGTCATAGCGCACCGGCTGGCCGAGCAGGCAGGCACTGACCAGAACCTTGTGCATCTCAGAACGGCTCGTTGCCACGGCGGCGGAACCAGCCGGTCAACGACAGGCGGTCGCGATGGGCCGGCAGCACCTCATGGGGGACTTCGCCGGAAAGGAATATCACCAGGCAACCGCCGATCGGTGGCACGTCGTGCTCGACATCACCCTTGAGGGTCATGCGTAGCTGGCCGCCATGTTCGGGCTGCCAGCCTTCATTGAGATAGATCACCGCCGAAACCATGCGCCGGTCGTCGTCGCGAAAGCGGTCAAGATGTTTGCGATAAAAGGCGCCCGGCGGATACAGGGCGAAGTGGCACTCGAAGTCCTCAAGACCGAGGAACAGCCCGCGATTGAGGGCCAGGCGCAGGCTGTCCATCAGTGCCAGGTAGTGGTCGCAAGGCTCGGCCTGGCCGGGCTCCAGCCACTGGATGCGGTCGCCGCGGATGCCCTCGCGGACCTCCTGGGCAACGCCCCGACCCACGGCTGCCGGTTCCAGCTCGCCCTCGGCGGCGCGTTTGCGGCACTCGGCCGCCAGCGCCAGGGTCAGAGGCTCTGGAAGAAAGGTATCTTGCTGCGACCAGCCACGGGTGGCCAGGTCGTCGACGATGCGCAACAGCAGGGGGTCATCAGGGGATATGTGCATGTCGCGCATAGTATCGATCTGCTGCGAAATCCGACAGCGCCACTTGGCCGAGAGTATGCAATGGCTTCTCGACAAAGCCCCGCCATGGCAAGGACAATAGCGCCCTGCCGACAGGAGTCCTGAATGCGCCGTTTGTTTTTACTGCTGATGATGATCTGCACCACGCCTGTCTGGGCAGACAGCCTCGACCAACTCTACAAGGTCGCCGGCTGGCCCGAGCAGCGCGCCCACTTTACCGATGCCCTCGATGCCGCCCAGCAGCGCTATCGCAACAGCCTGCCGCCTGCGGTTTACCAGGCGCTGGTCAATAACAGCAATCAGCGCTTCCAGGCCCAGGCCGTGGATAAACGCGCCGAGGCCCAATTGCGCGCCAATCTCAGCGATCCAGCGCCGGCCCTGGCGTTCTTCCAGTCGCCGCTGGGGCGCAAGATCGTCGCCGCCGAACTGCTCGCCACCCGTCGCGACCAGTTGGCCAAGAATGCCAAGGGCCTGCCCAAGGTCCAGGCCAGCGACAACCGCCTGCTGATCATTGGCCACCTGGCCCAGGCCCTGCCGGCCCGTGAAGCCGGTGCCGAAGTGAGCCTGGCGATTGCCGGGGTCGCCGCCGACAGCCTCAGCCAGATGATCCCCGGCCTGCTCGGTGGCGGCCAGGCCCAGGGCCTGCTCGACGGCCAGCGCCAGCGTTTGATGGAGCAGATCGGCAGCGAGCTGAACAACACCTTGCTGTACGTCTATCGCGACCTGTCCGACGCCGAGCTTGAAGAGTTCGCCACCTTTGCCGAATCTGCTGAAGGCAAGGCGTACTACAAGGCGGCCCTGGCGGCGATCCGCGCCGGCCTTGCGGTGGGCCAGGAAACCTCGCAGCTGAAGTGATCAGCCCAGGCGCTGGTCGATGAACTCGAAATAGCGCGCGCGAATCGCCGGCAGCTCGTTGGCCAGGTGATGACGCGCTTCGGGGATCATCAAGATCCGCGGCGCAGCGAACTTCTCCCCCAGCACCTTGAGGTTGTACGGCCAGTCGACGGTCATGTCGCATTCGCCCTGGATGATCAGCGGCTGGCGCGGGCTGAGCGGCGCCGCCTCGATACGCTTGACCCAATCGAGCAGCGCCCCGACCCAGGCCGTCGGCAGGCGCCTTGGCTGCAGCGGGTCGGCCAGCAGGAACGGCAAGAAGGTCGGGTCGTTGCTGTTCTCGCTAAAGCGCCGTTCGATGCCGTTGACGAACGGCTTGAGCACCCGGTAGCTGAACTTCGACCAGCGCCAGGCCCGTGGCCGTACCAGCGGCGCCAGCAGGATCACCTCGCCCTGGGCCGGGCTCTCGGCGCCACGATGCAGCAGATGGTCGACGACGATGGCGCCACCGGTGCTCTGCCCGAACAGGTGCCAGGGCTGCGGCAACTCAAGGCTGCGGGCCTGCTCGAACAACGCATGCAGCACCTGCTGGTAGGCGCTGAAATCATCGATGCTGGCCCGCTCGCCGCTGGACAGCCCGTGCCCCGGCAGGTCGCAGGAAATCACCGCATAGTGCTGGTCCAGCGCCCAGTCGATGACATGCCGGTACAGGCCCATGTGATCGTAAAAGCCATGCAGCAGAATCAGCGTTGCCACTGGTGCTGCCGGCAGCCACACCTGGCCGACCACCTCGAAACCTGCGGCGTCGAAGCGCCCGAGCCAGCTCTGCGGGGCCTCTTCGCGGGCGGGCAGATCCAGCCCGTAGAAGCGCTGATAGGCCTGGCCCTGCGTCGACAGCGGCTGCCGCGCCGCCAGGGAGGTCAGGCTGGCACGTAGGGAGTCGGGCTGAAATGACGCGGGCATAAAAGAATTCCAGACGCAAAAGCGGGTTATTGACCTGTGATATTCATCTGTCGCCGCCGGCATGGCAAGCTAAGCGACTTTTTTCGGACACTGCCGACATGCCCCGCTCGCCCCTGCGTACCCTGCTTGGCCTGTTGCTCGCCGCCCTCTGCGGCGCCGGCCTGTGGTGGGCCTACGACAGTTTTCAGAGCCGCTACCTGCGCACCTTCGACAACCAGACCGCGCTGTTCTCCGGCGACCGCCTGCAACTGCCGGCGAGCATTGCCGGCCCCGGCCCGATCCGCCTGGTGCACTTCTGGGACCCGGCCTGCCCGTGCAACGTCGGCAACCAGCAGCATCTGGGTGAGCTGATCGAGCACTTCGCCCCCCAAGGCGTGGAGTTCTACGTGGTGCAAAAACCCGGCACCCGCGGCCAACTGCCTGCCACCCTCAGTGCGCTCAAACCGCTGGGCGAGCTGCCCGGCGCCGAACACCTGCCGGCCACCCCCGGCGTGGCGATCTGGGACCGCAACGGCCAACTGGCCTACTTCGGCCCCTACAGCGAAGGCGCCACCTGCAACTCCAGCAACAGCTTCATCGAGCCGATCCTGCTCGCCCTGAGCCAGGGCCGCGCCGTCAGCGCCACGCACACCATGGCGGTGGGCTGCTACTGCCCCTGGCAGCCCTAGCGCACCCGCGCAGGGTTGCCCACCACGGTGGCACCCGCCGGCACATCGCGGGTGACCACGCTGCCGGCGCCGATCACCGCGTTGTCGCCCACCGTCACCCCCGGCAGGATGATCGCGCCGCCGCCGATCCAAACGTTGTTGCCGATCTTCACCGGCCGCCCGCTTTCCAGGCCGCTGCGGCGTAGCGCCGGGTCCAGCGGGTGGTCGGCGGTGTAGATCTGCACCGCCGGGCCGATCTGGCAGTCATCGCCGATACTTACCGGGGTGACGTCGAGGATCACGCAGTTGAAGTTCATGAACACATTGGCGCCGACACTGATGTTGTAGCCGTAGTCGCAATAGAACGGTGGGCGAATCACCGCGCCGTCACCGACCTTGCCGAAATGCTCGACCAGCAAACCATGGCGCTGCTCATTGAGCAGCTCGGCGCTGTTGTTGTAGCGCTGCATCCAGTGCTTGTTGGCGATCTGTTCGGCCTGCAGCTGCGGGCAGCTGGCGTGATAGAGCTGGCCGCTGAGCATCTTCTGCTTTTCACTGAGACTCATCTTCCCTCCTTTGGGGCTATCCTCTGTCCGACTTTACCTCGATGATCGGACCACACGATCCGCTAAAAAGCACAAGGAGTCACGATGAAGCGCAGCCTGACCTTCCTCGCCGTGGTCATCGCCGCGGCCGCCGGCGGCGGCTACTGGTACGTGCACGGCAAGCTGCCGCAACGCCAGGGCGAGGTTACCCTGAGCAGCCTGCAGGCACCGGTCAATGTGCGCTACGACGCCCGCGGCGTGCCGCATATCCAGGCGCAGAACGAGGCCGACCTGTACCGTGCCCTGGGCTATGTGCATGCCCAGGATCGCCTGTTCCAGATGGAGATCATCCGCCGCCTGGCCCGTGGCGAGCTGGCCGAGATCCTTGGCAGCAAACTGGTCGCTACCGACACCCTGTTCCGCAGCCTGCGCATTCGCGAGCAGGCCGAGCTTTACGTCGAACGCCAGGACAAAACCTCGCCCGCCTGGCTGGCCCTGCAGGCCTACCTTGAGGGCGTCAACGCCTGGCAGGACAGCCATCCCAAGCCGATGGAGTTCGACGTGCTGGGCATCTCGCCACGGCCCTTTACCGCCCAGGACACCATCAGCATCGCCGGCTACATGGCCTACAGCTTTGCCGCAGCGTTCCGCACCGAGCCTGCGCTGACCTATATCCGTGACCAGCTGGGCGCCGACTACCTGAAAATCTTCGACCTCGACTGGAACCCGCAAGGCGCCCTGGCCAGCACGCCAGCCCTGGCCGCCAGCGACTGGCAAAGCCTGCAGCAGCTTGCGCAGCTCAGCCAGCAAGCCCTGGGCGATGCCGGCATTCCCCAGTACGAAGGCAGCAATGCCTGGGCCATTGCCGGCAGCCGCACGCGCAGCGGCAAGCCGCTGCTGGCCGGCGACCCGCATATCAGTTTCGCCGTGCCATCGGTGTGGTACGAGGCGGAACTGAGCGCGCCCGGCTTCAACCTCTATGGCTATCACCAGGCGCTCAATCCCTTCGCATCGCTCGGGCACAATCGCGACTTCGGCTGGAGCCTGACCATGTTCCAGAACGATGACGTCGACCTGATCGCCGAACAGGTCAACCCCGACAACCCCGAGCAGGTCAAGATCAACGGCCAGTGGCAAACCCTGAGCCAGACCCATGAACAGATCGCAGTGAAGAACGAGGCGCCGGTGGACATCACCCTGCGCCGCTCGCCCCACGGGCCGATCGTCAACACGGTGCTGGGCGACATGGCGGGCCCGACGCCGATTGCCGTGTGGTGGGCGTTCCTGGAGACCGAGAACCCGATCCTCGATGGCTTCTACCAGGTCAACCGTGCCGACACCCTCGACAAGATGCGCGCCGCGGCGGCGAAGATCCAGGCACCCGGGCTCAACCTGATCTGGGCCAACGCCCGTGGCGATATCGGCTGGTGGGCGGCGGCGCAGTTGCCGATCCGCCCTGCCGGAGTCAACCCGGGCTTCATTCTCGATGGCAGTACGGCGCAGGCCGACAAGCTCGGTTTTTATCCTTTCAGCGCCAACCCGCAGGCGCAGAACCCGGCCAGCGGCTACATCGTCTCGGCCAACTTCCAGCCGCCAGCGAACATACCGGTGCCGGGCTATTACAACCTGGCCGACCGTGGCCAGCGCCTGAACCAGCACCTGGCCGACCCGCAGATCAAGTGGGACCAGCAAAACAGCCAGGCGCTGCAACTGGACACCGCCACCGATTACGGCCCGCGCACCCTGGCGCCGCTACTGGCAGTGCTGCGCGAAGTGGCCGAGGGCGATCAGGAGAAGGAACTGGTCGAGCAACTGGCGGCGTGGAATGGTGACTATCCGGTGGACTCGGTCAGTGCCACGCTGTTCAACCAGTTCCTCTACGAACTGGCCTACGCGGCGCTGCACGACGAGCTGGGCGACACCTGGTTCCAGACCCTGATCAGCACCCGCGCCATCGACGCCGCATTGCCGCGCCTGGCGGCCGACGTCGGTTCACCCTGGTGGGGCAAACAGGGCAGCAGCGAGCAAGGCGATCGCACCGCAGCGGTGAAGCAGGCCTGGGGCAACACCCTGGCGCACCTGCGCGAGACCTTCGGCAACGACCCGGCCGGCTGGCAATGGGGCAAGGCACACACCCTGACCCACAACCACCCATTGGGGCTGCAGAAGCCGCTCAACCTGTTGTTCAACGTCGGCCCGTTCGCCGCGCCGGGCAGCCATGAAGTGCCCAACAACCTGTCGGCGAAAATCGGCCCGGCGCCCTGGCCGGTGACCTATGGGCCATCGACCCGGCGCCTGATCGACTTTGCCGATGCCGGCCAGGCACTGACCATCAACCCGGTCGGGCAAAGCGGGGTGTTGTTTGACCGCCACTATGGCGACCAGGCCAAGGACTATATCGAGGGCCGCTACCACAAGGCGCAGATGGGGGTGATTCCGGCGCAAAGCACCTTGAAGCTCGTGCCCCGGAATTAGCAAGGCTGCGCCTTGCATCGCTGGCAACGCCAGCTCCCACAGGTCCGATGGACACAAGTTCATTGTGGGAGCCGGCCTTGCCGGCGATGGGCTGCGCCAGCAGCCCCAAAGGGTCAGCCCTGCCAGTTACCGCCTTCGACAATCACGCTCTCAGGCTTGGTGTCATCGCTCAGTTCCTTGCGCACATACTGGTCATACAGCTTGAGCAGGTACTTCTGCTCGCCCAGGCGCGCCAGTTCGGCGTTGACCCAGTCGCGCAGCTCGATATTGCCCTTCTTCACCGCCGGTGCAATCGGCGCTTCCTCACCGAGTTTTTCTTCCAGCACGCGGTAGCCCGGGTTCTGTTTCGACCAGCTGAACAGGATCAGGTTGTCCTGGGCATAGGCATCACCACGACCACTGGCCAGGGCCTGCAGCGACTCGGTGTTCTTCTCGAACTTGAGCAGCTTCCAGTCCGGATGGTTCTTGGTCAGCCAGATATCGGCGGTGGTGCCGGTGGTGACGATGGTGGTCTTGTCGGCCAGGTCATCGAGTTTTTTCACGCTGCTGCCTTCCGGCACCAGGGCCTGCACGGCAACCCGCAGGTTGGGGTTGGTGAACTCCACCGCTTCCTTGCGCTCCGGGGTCACGGTCATGTTGGCCAGGATCAGGTCGACCTTGTCGCTTTGCAGGAACGGAATACGGCTGGCAGGCTCGACCGCCACGAACTCGACCTTGTTCTCGTCGCCGAGCAGGTCCTTGGCAAACTGGCGGCCGATGTCGGTATCAAAACCGACATAGCGCCCGGCCTCATCGACAAAGCCGAATGGCGGCTTGTCGGTGAAGACGCCGACGATCAGCTTGTCGCGGGCCTTGATGGTTTCTAGGTAGCTGGTGGCTGGGGCGGCGCCAGCGGCGGCCGGCTTGCCCGGTTCTTCAGCCTTGTTGCAGCCGGCCAGCAAGGCCAGGCCGAGTAGGGACAACAGCAGTTTCGACGTCTTGGCAGTTTTCATGACAATTCCTTTGCGGGTGTTTTGGGCAGGCTTTCAACAAAGGAGAATTTCTCCAGGAACTGCTGCGCGCGTGCGCTCTGCGGGTTCGTAAAGAAGCTCTCTGGGTCGCGCTGTTCAAGGATCCTGCCGGCCTCCATGAACACGATGCGGTCGGCCACCGCGCGGGCGAAGGCCATTTCATGGGTGACGATGAGCAGGGTCATGCCGTCGCGCGCCAGGCCCTGGATTACCTGCAGCACTTCCTTGACCATTTCCGGGTCGAGCGCCGCGGTGACTTCATCGAACAGCATCACTTGCGGGTTCATGCACAGCGAGCGGACGATGGCGATGCGTTGCTGCTGGCCCCCGGAAAGCTGGCGCGGGAAGGCGTCGCGCTTGTCCAGCAGGCCAACCCGGGCCAGCAGGGCTTCGGCCTGGGCCTGGGCCTCGCGGCGCTCGCGCTTTTGCACCTTGAGCGGGCCGAGCAGCAGATTGTCGATCACGCTCATGTGGCCGAACAGGTGATAACTCTGGAACACCATGCCGACCTGCTGGCGCACCTGGCGCCAGTCGGTGCCAGGCGTCAGCAGCTCTTCACCGGCCAGGCGCAGGCTGCCGCTGTGGGCGCTTTCCAAGCCATTGAGGCAACGCAGCAAAGTGCTCTTGCCGCAGCCGCTGGGGCCGAGGATCACCACCACTTCACCGCTGCGCACCTGCAGGTCGACGTGGTCGAGCACCTGCTGCTCGCCGAAGAATTTATTGAAGCCCTTGAACTCGATCAGTGCGCTCATGCGTGTGTCCAGCGACGCTCCAGCGCACGCGAGGCGGCTGACAGCGGGTAGCAAATGAAGAAGAAGAACAGGAACAGCGCGCCGTAGATCAGCACCGACTCGTAGGTGCGTTCGATGATCTGCTGGCCGACCTTGATCACATCGACCACGCCGATCAGCACGGCCAGCGAGCTGGTCTTGATGATCCGCGTGTAGATGTTGATGGTCGGCGGGGTCATGCGCTTGAGCGCCTGGGGCAGCAGCACGTAGCCGTACAACTGCACACCGGACAGGCCGATCGACAGCCCCGCTTCACGCTGCCCGCGCGGCAACGACTGCAGCGCACCGCGCACCACCTCGCCGACTTCGCTGGCGCCCCACAACGACAGCACCAGCACCGCACACCAGAAGCTTGGGATGCTCACGGCAAAGAAAATCGGCAGGCCGAAGAACAGCAGGTACAACCAGACCAGCACCGGAATCGCCCGAAACAGCTCCAGGTAGATGCGCAGCAGCAGGTTCACACTGCGTTTGCCCAAGGTCGCCAGCACGCCGTAGAGCACGCCGCCGAGGGTGGCAAAGAGGATGCTCAGCGCCGAAATCGCCAGGGTTTGCGCAGCGCCCTTGCCCAGTTGCGGCAAAGACACCAGCAACAACTCAAGACCCGAACTGGCCATGTTGCAGCCTCCGTTCCAGGCGGCTGAGCAGCAGCGACAAAGGCAGGAACAGCAGCACGCAAATCAGCGTCAGCACCGCGAGCATCTCGTAAGTCTTGTAATACAGGGCGATGTAGCTCTTGGTGGTGTAGAGGATCTCTGGCACCGCCACCGCCGACACCACGGTGGTTTCCTTGAGCAAAAAGATGAAATTGGCGAACAGCGCCGGCAAGCTGAGGATGCCTGCCTGGGGCAGGATCACATGGCGCAGCAGCTGGCCTTCCGACAGGCCGATCGAGCGCCCGGACTCCAGTTGCGCCACCGGCACCGCCTCGACGCCGGCGCGCAGCACCTCGGTCAGGTAGGCGCCGCCGAGGAAGGTCATGGTGATGATCGCCGCAGCGAAGCCGGAAATCTTCAGGCCCAGCTCCGGCAAGGCGAAATAAACGAAGAACAGCTGGATCAGCAGCGGCGTGTTGCGCGCCAGCTCCACGTAGAGTTTGACCAGGCGCTGCAGGTACGGCGTGCGGTAAACCAGAATCGCGGCGTTGACCAGCGCCACCAGCAGCGAAGTACCGATGGCGATCAGGCCGACTTGCAGTGTGACGCCCACCGCCTTGAGAAAGGCTGGCAATGTGCTAAGGATAAAGGCGAAGTCGAAGCTCATGGAGTGAGCCTCGGCAGACGATGACGATGCGACATGGACAGGATCTCGGACCGGCCCGAGGGTAAACGGGCGGCTCTACACAGGGGTTGTCAGTGCGGGTGAGCACAATAGGTAGACTCTAAAGGTATAAAAATATTTCTTTAAATACCTTTATTGCATATTGATATCACCCAAACAGCTAACCTGCGAAATCCTTGGCGGTGACGGGATCTTTCTGCTGAAAATGCCATCCAAGCGCTGTCGACCCATCACACCAACAAGGAAGACAAAGGATGAATAGCGCCCCCACTCTCGATGCAAAAGAACTGATCAAGTGGCTGACGGCATTGCGCCGGGCGGTCAATGCGGGGAATTGAAAGCACTGTGGGAGCAAGGTTGACCCGCGATGCGATTTGACTGGTAGATCGCATCGCGGGGCAAGCCCGCTCCCACAGGATGTGTGTGTGTAGCCTCTTAGAACGCCGGCAGTACCGCGCCGCTGTATTTCTTCTCGATGAAGGTCTTCACTTCAGGGCTGGTCAGGGCCTTGGCCAGCTTCTGGATGGCGTCGCTGTTCTTGTTGTCCGGACGGGCCACCAGGAAGTTCACGTACGGCGAGTCGGCGCCTTCGATCACCAGGGCGTCCTTGGCCGGGTTCAGGCCGGCTTCCAGGGCGTAGTTGGTGTTGATCATGTCCAGGTCGACCTGATCGAGCACACGCGGCAGCATGGCCGATTCAAGCTCGCGGAACTTCAGCTTCTTCGGGTTCTCGGCGATGTCTTTCGGGGTCGCCAGGGCGTTCTTCGGATCCTTCAGGGTGATCAGGCCAGCCTTCTGCAACAGCAGCAGGGCACGACCGCTGTTGCTGCCTTCGTTAGGAATGGCAACGGTAGCGCCTTCCTTCAGTTCGCTCAGGCTCTTGACCTTCTTCGAGTAGCCGCCGAAGGGTTCGACGTGCACGCCGATCACGGTTTCCAGGTGGGTGCCTTTGCCTTCGTTGAAGTTCTTCAGGTACGGCAGGGTCTGGAAGTAGTTGGCGTCCAGGCGCTTCTGGTCGACCTGCACGTTAGGCTGCACATAGTCGGTGAATACCTTGATCTCCAGGTCCACACCTTCCTTGGCCAGGGTCGGCTTGATCAGCTCGAGGATTTCCGCGTGCGGTACCGGGGTAGCGGCAACTACCAGCTTCTCGCCCGCCTGGGCAAAACCTGCAACCGACAGAGCGGCCGCCAGAGCAGTCAACAACAGAGCCTTTTTCATGCGCAGTCCTTATTCGAATACACGGCCATCGGGCGACGGCGAAGGTGGGGGTTGCCAGCACTTTGCTAGCTGGCTTGAGGCGGACAATACCTAGATTTTTTATACCAGAACAATATCTTTTATTTTGCTGCTTATTCCATTTTCAACGGACGCCGCCATGCACCCCATGCATGGCATCAGGCAGCGGGTTGCGTCAGGCGCAACAGGGTCTGCTCCAGCAATTGTTGCAGAGCACTGCGCTCACCCGGCTCACCAAGGCTCAGCAGCTGCTCCAGCTGGCCGGCCAGAGCGCTCAAGGGTGTTGGCAGGTTCAAATGCTCGGGGAGGATTTCTTCACCGCTGCTGACCAGCAGGGCAAAGTGAATGACGTTCTCAAGCTCACGGGTATTGCCCGGCCAGCTGTGCAGCTCCAATACCCGCTGCGCCGCCTCGCTGATCAACGGCACCGGCAGGTTCAGGCGCGGGCTATAGATACCAACGAAATACTCGGCCAACGGCAGGATATCGCCGACCCGTTCGCGCAAGGCCGGCAGCTCCAGCTGGCCTTCGCGCAGGTAGTGGTACAGGCGGTCGTGGAACTTGCCGGCACTCACCGCCTCGGCCAGGTCGATGCTTGAGGCGGCGACCAGGCGCACGTCCACCGGGTTCGGTTGCTGGGCACCGACGCGGGTGACTTCGCGGTTTTCCAGTGCCGAGAGCAGCTTGATCTGGATCGGCAGCGGCAGGTCGGCAATTTCGTCCAGGTACAGGGTGCCGCCGTTGGCCGAGCCGAACCAGCCGGCCCGGCTGCTGGCCGCGCCGCTGTGAGCACCGGCGCTGTAGCCAAACAACTCGGCGTCGGCATAGGTCGGGCTGATCGCCCCGCAGTTGACCGAAACAAACAAGCCGCCGCGATCACTGGCGCGATGAATCTGGCGGGCCAGCAATTCCTTGCCAGTCCCGGTTTCGCCGCGGATCAGCACTGGCAGGGCCAGGGGCGCTAGCAGCTCGAGCTCTTCGCGCAATTGCCGCGACCGCGGATCGACGAACACCAGCGCCTTGGCGCGGATGCTCAGCGGGCTCTTGTCCAGCTCGGGAAACGTCAACAAAGGCTGGCCGAAGGTGTCGTGATTACTCATGGCAAACTCCCGCCCTTGGCGCTTTCCGGCCGGGCGTTCGAATCAAGGCAAATGGTCAGCGCCTGAAGCTCAGGCGCGGCGTAGAGCGTGCTGTTCGAGACGGTTCTGCAGGCGGTACAGGTAAGCGAAGCCCTGCTCCCAGCGACGGTGCCCGGACTTGACGTTGATATGCCCGGCACCTGCGAGGAAGCCCGTTTCGGCGCCCCAGGCACGGGCCAGCTGCATGGCCCGCGGGGCACTGACAGCCGGGTCGTTGTCGGAGCTGACCACCTGGCTTGGGAACGGCAGCAGCAGCTGTGGAATCGGTGCAAAGTTGCGCAGTGCCGGCGCACAGGTCGGCCGCTCAACGTCGGCCGGCGCCACCAGCAAGGCACCGCGTACCCGGCGCAACAGGGTAGCGCTGGCTTGCGCGGCCCAATGGGCAACGGTGATGCAACCCAGGCTGTGGGCGATCAGGATCACCGGCGACTCATCGGCGGCCACCGCTTGCTCAAGTGTTGCGACCCAGTCCTGGCGCTGCGGGTTCAACCAGTCGGCCTGCTCGACCCGGGCGCTGTTGGGCAGCACCTGCTGCCAGTGGGTTTGCCAATGCTCGTCTGGCGAACCTTGCCAGCCCGGCACAATCAGGTAACGGATCGACTCGTTGCGCATGGGACGCCTCCTGCTGCGTTTGCGTGCATGAGGCCCAGTATAGGGGGGTGGTTATATTCGTAAAGGAATAAGAAGCTATTTATTAATAGCCAAAATATAAATTTTCCATAAAAAAAGGGACCACCCCCTGCCGAAGGACCGGTCCCTGAAGCATTGCCTGAGAGATGTTGCTCAGCGGGCGGTGATCACCGACAACTTGGTGATACCGGCACGTTCGATCGAGGCCATGGCGCGCGCCACCTCCCCATAATTAACGCCATCGTCGGCCTGCAGCTGTACGCGCAGTTCCGGGTCTTTGGCCTTGGCCGCCTGCAGGTTGGTTTCCAGCAGATCCGGCTGGATCTCGTCCTTGTTGATAAACAGCTTGCCGCCGCCGTCGATGCTCACCACCAGCGGATCCTTCTGTTCCACCGGAGCCACGGCCTCGGTCTTGGGCAAGTTGATCGGGATGGCGTTGGTCAGCAGTGGCGCGGTGACGATGAACACCACCAGCAGCACCAGCATCACGTCCACCAGCGGCGTCACGTTGATCTCGCTGAGTACTTCGTCACTGTCCTGGGTCGAGAAGGCCATATCAGGATGCCTCCTTCACTTTCTGGGTGTGCTGGCCAGCGGCGGCCTTGTAGGCAGTCGGGTGCACCAGTACCCGGAACGCGCTCTTCTGCGCCAGGCTGTAGAAGTCGTGGGCAAAGTCATCGAGGTCGGCGGCGGTCAGCTTCAGGCGGCGCAGGAAGTAGTTGTAGACCAGCACCGCCGGCACCGCGACGGCAATACCGACACCGGTGGCGACCAGCGCCGCACCGATCGGCCCGGCCACGGTTTCCAGACTCGCCGAACCTGCGGCGCTGATGCCCTTGAGCGCTTCCATGATGCCCCAGACGGTGCCGAACAGGCCGATGAAGGGCGAGGTGCTGCCGATACTGGCGACTACCGCCAGGCCGGTTTCCAGCGAGCGGCGCTCACGCACGATCTGCTGGCGAAGGGCACGTTCGAGGCGGTCCTGATGGTTGATCGCCTGGCTCAGGTCGCTGGCTTGCTGGCCTGGCTCGCCGACCGCGATAGCGGCGTAACCGGCCTGGGCGACCCGGGCTGCGGCGCCGGGTTGTGCATGGCTGAGCTCGGCAGCGGAATCCAGGCTTGAAGCCGCCCAGAATTGTTTGTGAAAGCGTTTGTCCTGGTTCTTCAGGCGCACGAACTGCACGCCCTTGACCAGGGCCAGGCCCCAGGTGACGACGGAGAAGCCCACCAGCAGCCAGATCACCGCGCTTTCGATGGATTCGAGGGGGGATGCCAATACAGTCATGATCAATACTCTCTTCTGTTAGCGCGAATTAGCGGATCTTGAAGTCGATGGGTACGCTGACCCAGCCGTCCTGGGCCACGTCGCCCTGCTTGGCCGGGACGAAGCTCCAACGCTTGACCGCAGCCAGGGCGGCGTCGTCGAGCTGCTGGCGGCCACTGCTTTTCTGAATCTGGATGTCACCCGGCTTGCCGCTGGCCAGTACCCGCACCCGCAACAACACCGTGCCTTCCCAGCCGCGACGCTGGGCCAGCGACGGGTACTCCGGCGCCGGGTTCTTCAGGTACGCGGCGTTGGCCGACGCCGGGGTCACCGGCGCTGGTGCCGGCGGAGCCGGGGGCGCTGGTGGTGCTGCCGGTTGTGGCGGTGCGGGCGGTTGCTCGACCGCCTTGGGTGCAGGCTTGGGTACCGGTTTAGGCACAGGTTTCGGCTTGGGCTTGGGTACCGGCTTGGGCGCAGGCTTGGCGGCCAGCTCATCAACCACCGGTGGCGGCGGCTCGACCACTGCCGGTGGCGGTGGCGGAGGCGGCTCGACGGCCGGCGGCGCTGGCTGGGAAAACTCGATGGTCATCGGCGGAATTTCCGGCGGCACCACCGGCAACACCGGGGTCGGCGCCTGGCTCACCCAGTACGCCAGCGCACCGTGCAAGGCCAGGGCAAACACCCCGAGCAGAATCTTCTCCCGACGGCTCAGCGCGCTTTTCGGCGTGCTTTGCAGACGCAACTGCGCCAGCGGCAACCGCAGCGGGCGACCGAGGTCGACCAGCTCGCCGCTCGGCGACTGGCGCCAAAGCACATCGTGAGCACTGGCGGCGGTCTGGACATTACCCATTGATCAACTCCTGGGACGTGAGTGCGTTTCGTCGAAGGCAGGTCAATTGCCTTCGCTGGGGTGGATCATCAACTTCTGTTACTTATGTCTTAAAGTAATTTTTAAAGTTATGAATAGAACCAAAATACATATACAAATGGGTCGAACCGCTCTAAGCCGCGCCCTTCAAGGGCTGGCGCCAACGCCCTGAAACGCCATGCCTGCAGGGCATGAAAAATATTCGCCAAAGGCATCGAAAAAAACCGTTTCAGAAGTCGTAGCGGCCGGTCACACCCAAGGTCCGCGGGGTGCCGAGCAGGCCTTCATAACCGCCGTTGGCCGCGCTCCAGAGGGTGGTGTAGTAGGTTTTGTCGAAGGCGTTCTTCAGCCACAGCGAGACATCCCACTGGCCCTGGCCAAGGTCGCCACGCAGGCCGGTGGAGAGGTTGACCACGGCGTAGCTGGGGATCTGCGCGAAGTCCGAGTCCTCGACCGTGCCCACCGCCTTGGAGCGGAAGGCGTAACTGGCGGTGACGTAAGGTTGCAGGCCGTTGTCCAGATCCCACTGGTACTGGCCGTTGGCGTTGGCGATCCATTTCGACGCACCGACTACCTGGTGGCCACTGAGGTCGCAGGCCGCCGGTGCCCCCGGTTGCAGGGCGACTTCCGGCGCGCACGGGGCATCCTTGTAAGACAGATACCGCACGTCGTTGTAGGAGCCGTTGATGTTCAGGGTCAGGCCACGTACCGGGATCAGCGTGCTTTCCAGCTCCACCCCGCGTGAGCGCACGGAGCCAGCGTTGGTCAGGTATTGCACGCGGTTGGCGTCGTCGTAGGCGTTGGTCTGGTAGCCGTGCACCTCGGTCCAGAACAGGTTGGCGTTGAGCTGCAGGCGACGGTCCCAGAGGGTGCTCTTCAAGCCCAGCTCGGCGTTGTTGGCGCGCTCGGTGCCGATCAGCAGCGAATCGGCGCCGGCAACCGGGGCAGTACCAACCGCCAGGTTGACGCCACCAGACTTCTCGCCGTGGGACAAGGTGGCGTAGCCGAGCAGGTCATCGGTAAAGCGATAACTCAGGTTGAGCAAGCCCGAAGGGCTGGTGCTGTACTGGTTGAGGTCGCCCGATTCATAGGCACCCACCCGGCCCTGGCGCGCAGTTGCCGCAGCGCCTGCAACCGCCGCACCACCGACGGGCGCGGCGCGATCGACCCAGGCGCTTTTCTCTTCATAGGTGCCGCGTACCCCGGCGGTGAAGTCCAGGCGCTCGGTCAGGTGCCAAGTGCCCTGGGCGAACAAGGCAAAGCTGTCAGTCTTGATATGACCCTTGCCGACGCTGCTGACATTGGCCAGCGCCCCGGTAGGCGTACCGTTCCAGATATCCGCCTGGGGCCCGTAATGGACGAAGGATTTGTTGTCCAGGTCGGAGCCGAAGTAATAGGCACCCAGTACATAGTCGAAGAAGCCGCCGGTTGGCGAGGCCAGGCGAAATTCCTGCGAGTACTGTTTATCACGCACCGCCACCCCGGCGTTGTAGGCCGCCGGCACGTTCAGGCCATCATCGTTGCGCGGGGTGAAGTCCCACCAGCGGTAGGCGCTTACCGAGGTCAGGGTGAAGTCGTTGTCCAGGGTCCAGTTGGCTTCCAGGGAAGTCCCGCCCTGGAACACCGTGACCTGCTGATCGTCATCGAGGTTGACCTTGCGCTTGCTGCCATCGACCAGCGTCGCCCCGGCCGCCTGGGCCCGCGCTTCATAGCGGTTGACGTCATTGATGGTCGGCCCGGTGCTGTACAGTAGGCGAGTGCCGGCGCTGGAATCTTCTTCGTTGTAGTCGCCGATCCAGCGCAGGTTGAACTGCTCGTTGGGCTTGTACAGCAGCTGGCCGCGAAAGCCCTGGCGCGAACCGCCGTTGAGGGTGTGGCCGTCGAATTCGTTCTTGATGTCGCCATCGTTGCGCGTGCGGTAGGCCGAAATGCGCCCGGCCAGGGTCTCGCTCAAGGGCCCGGACAAGGTGCCCTTGGTCTGCAAGTAGCCATCCTCGCCCACCGAGGTTTCGATGCTGCGCTCGGGGGTGAAGCTTGGCGCGCGGGTGCTGATGTTGATCACCCCAGCGGTGGTGTTCTTGCCGAACAGTGTGCCCTGCGGGCCACGCAGCACTTCCAGTTGCTCGATGTCCATGAGGTCGAACACGGCCATGCCCGGGCGGCCGAGGTAGACGTTGTCCAGGTACAGGCCGACGCTGCCTTCCAGGCCGTCGCTGGCCGGGTTGTTGCCCAGCCCGCGGATCGACACGCTGGACTGGCGCGCGTGCATGTAGGCGACGTTGACGCTGGGCACCAGCTGCTGCAGGTCCTGAATGCGATACACCCGCTGGCTTTCCAGGGCCTGGCCGTCAAGCACGCTGATCGGCGTCGGCACGTCCTGGGCGCTCTCTTCGCGGCGCCGGGCGGTGACGGTGACGGTCTTGAGCTGGCTGTCGCTGGCCTTGACCTCAGGCTTTGCCGAGTCGGCGGCCTGAGCCGGCAACCAGTGCGCGCTGCCAGCCAGCAGCAAGGCCAGGGGCAGGCGCTGGAGCCGCCGTGAAGACAAGGGTGCAGCGCGAAGGGTCGGGATCATGGGCGGCTCCTGGCAAAGGAATCTATATTCCTTTAAGTTATTTATTTATGATTCGACATACATTTACTGCATAAGAGATTGCCTTTATAAGGAGTGCACCAGAGGCAGAGCAAATGCATTTGCCCGATACTTTTTATGTGAAAAATGCATATAGACCTGCGCCAACTCCGCCACCTGATCGCCCTTGCCGAGCACCGCAGCTTCGTCGCCGCGGCGACCGCGGTGAACCTCTCGCAATCGGCCTTCAGCCGCAGCATCCAGGCCCTGGAGCACAGCGCCGGCTGCCAGTTGGTGGACCGCTCACACAAAGAACTGCCACCGACCAAGCAGGGCCTGGTGGTGCTCGAACACGCGCGCCGGCTGATCAGCGGCGCGCGCCAGTTGAGCAACGAGATCAGCCAGTTCAATGGCCTGGAAGCCGGCGAACTGCGCTTCGGCTGCGGCCCGGCGCCCGCTGCGGGCCTGGTACCACAGGCGATTGGCGGCTTCATCGGCCGCTACCCCAAGGCGCGGGTGCAGTTTCAGGTCGATGACTGGCAGAGCCTGAACAAGCGCCTGCTGGCCGAGGAGTTCGAATTTTTCGTCGCCGACACCCGCAGCTTCGAGGCCGACCCGCAATACCAGACCCTGCGCTTGCGGCCTCGACGCTGGCATTTTTGCTGCCGCGCCGGGCACCCGCTGGCGGCGCTATCGAGCGTCAGCGCCGAGCAACTGTTGCACTACCCCTTGGCCGTCACCCTGCGCCCACCCAACCTGCGCAAGGTGATCGCCGACCTCAGCGGCCGCCCGGATTTCGTCGCCAATGTCGAATGCGAAAACAGCTACAGCCTGCTTGGGGTGGTGCTCAATTCCGATGCCATCGGCATCTGCGGCGCCTACAGCGACGCCCTGCACAACGCCAACGGCAAACTGGTGCGGCTGAGCATCGATGGCCTGGCGGACGACTGCGAAGAGCTCTACACCCGCTACGGCATCGTCAGCCAGGCGCGCCTGCGCCTGTCGCCGCTGGCCGAGGCGATGATCGAACAGATCATCCTCACTGATCAGGCCGACCGCGCCCTCGACGCCTGCAACCTGGAGCAACTGGCGATCTGAGCCATTGCGCAAAACGCATCGACTGCATTCGGCAAATGCGCTTGTGATGCGCGCCCCGGGCGGCGAAAACAGTCAGCTGAAATCTGCCCAGGTGACTGCCATGCCCCACCCCACTGCCGTGCGCAACGTGCTGTACATCATGTGCGACCAACTGCGTCGCGATTACCTCTCGTGCTATGGCCACCGCCATCTGCACACGCCGAACATCGACCGCCTGGCCGCCGCCGGGGTGCGCTTCAGCCGCGCCTACACCCAGGGCACCATCTGCGGCCCGTCGCGGATGTCGGCCTACACCGGGCGTTATGTCAGCAGCCACCAGGTGGCCTGGAACGGCGTGCCGCTGCCGCTGGATGAACTGACCCTCGGTGATTACCTGCGCCCTGCCGGCATCCGCACCGCGCTGGTGGGCAAGACCCACGCCACGCCGAACCAGGACGCCTTGCAACAGCTGGCCATCGACCCGCTGATGGCCGAGCAGCTCAACGAGGTGGGGTTCGAACCGGTTGCCCGCCACGATGGCATCTTCCCCGACGACCCGCTGTTCGCCGACAAGCGCGAAAGCGCGCCCTACACCCGCTACCTGCGCGACCACGGCTTTACCGGCGACAACCCCTGGCACAGCTGGGCCAATGCCGCCGCAGGCGAAAACGGTGAAATTCTCAGCGGCTGGCACATGCGCAACGCCGACCTGCCCACACGCCTGCCCGAGCAGCACTCCGAGACGGTCTACAGCACCGACCGCGCCATCGACTTCATCCAGGCCCAGGGCGAGCAGCCCTGGTGCCTGCACCTGTCGTATATCAAGCCGCACTGGCCCTACATCGCCCCGGCGCCTTACCACGCGCTGTACAACGCCAGCCAGGTGCAGGCGCCGATAGCTGTTCAGCCAGGCAACGACCATCCGGTGTATGTCGCGTTCCGCCAGCACCAGGAAAGCCTCAACTTCTCTCGCAAAGAAGTGCGCCTGAAAGTGATCCCCACCTACATGGGCCTGATCAAACAGATCGACGACCAGCTCGGGCGCCTGTTCGATGTGCTGCAAAGCAATGGCCGCTGGGACGACACCCTGATCGTATTCACCAGTGATCACGGTGATTTTCTCGGCGACCATGGCCTGGGCGAAAAGGAGTTTTTGCTAGAGCCTGCGGTGGGCGTACCGCTGATTGTGCGTGATCCACGGGCGGCGGCGGATGTCAGCCGCGGCACGGTGGATGAGCGATTGGTTGAGACCATCGATGCGCTGCCGACCTTCCTCGACGCGCTGGGGCTGCCGAGTGCCGAGCATCGGCTGGAGGGGCGTTCGCTGATTCCGCTGTTGCATGGCACCGCCAGCGCCTGGCGCAGCTATGCCATCGCCGAATACGACTACGCCTTCCAGGCCCCGGCCCGCGAGCGCCTGGGCCAGCCGATCGACCGTTGCCGGATGACCATGGTACGCAGCGAGCGCTGGAAGTACCTGGCCTATGACGGCTTTCGCGCACAGCTATTCGACCTGCTCAACGACCCGCAAGAGCTGCACGACCTGGGTGCGGACCCGGCCTATGCCAGCGTGCGCGAGGCCCACCAGGGTTATCTGTTCGAATGGCTCAGGAGCTTGAAGCGGCGGACCACCATCAGCCATGCCGAGATCGAGCGGCGTGGGCAATGGTTTCGCTATGGCGAACCGCGCGAGGACAGCGTGGTGAAGATCGGGGTGTGGTAGGGGCTGCTTTGCAGCCCATCGCTGGCAAGCCAGCTCCCACAGGGTTCAGTGTATGCAGTACCTGTGGGAGCGGGCCTGACCCGCGATGAGGCCCTTAGATATTGGCCACTTTCTGCCAGACCTTGGGCTTGAAGAACAAGGTCTCGCCACGCGCCAGACCGCTCAGGCTGTCATGGTCCTTGACCACCTCGGCCTCGATCAGCTCGCTCTGCCCTTCGACCTTCAAGGTCACCCGGGTCGTCGCCCCCAGCGGACGGATATCGCGCACCTGCGCCGCGTGATGGCCCTCGATCTCGTGACGCGACAGCGACACTTCATGCGGGCGGAACATCACGTGCTGGCCTTCGCTCAGGTGCAGGCGGTTGGAATCGCCAAGGAAGTGATAAACGAAGTCGCTGGCCGGGTTCTCGTAGACCTCGCCCGGCGAGCCGATCTGCTCGATCACGCCCTTGTTCATCACCACGATACGGTCGGCGACTTCCATGGCCTCTTCCTGGTCGTGGGTAACGAACACCGAGGTCAGGTTGATGTCTTCGTGCAGGCGCGCCAGCCAGCGGCGCAGCTCTTTGCGTACCTTGGCATCCAGGGCACCGAACGGCTCGTCGAGCAGAAGTACCTTGGGCTCCACCGCCAGGGCGCGGGCCAGGGCGATACGTTGGCGCTGGCCGCCCGACAGTTGCTCGGGGTAACGGTCGCTGAGCCAGTCGAGCTGGACCATGTTCAGCAGCTCGTGGACCTTCTCGGCAATCTTGCTTTCGTTCGGGCGCTCGCCCTTGGGCTTCATGCGCAGGCCGAAGGCGACGTTGTCGAACACGCTCATGTGGCGAAACAGCGCGTAGTGCTGGAACACGAAACCGACGTTGCGATCACGCACATCGTGGCCCGAGACATCTTCGCCGTGGAAGACGATGCTGCCCTGGTCGGGGGTTTCCAGCCCGGCGATGATCCGCAGCAGGGTGGTCTTGCCGCAGCCGGACGGGCCGAGCAAAGCCACCAGCTCGCCGCTGTGGATATCCAGGTTGATGCTGTCCAGAGCCTGGAAAGCGTTGAAGCGCTTGCTGACGTTACGAACTTCGATCGACATGAATTATTCCTCCGCCGCGTTATGGCGCAGACGGTTAATACGGGACTCGCTCCACTGCTTGAGCAGCAGGATGAAGAGCGCCAGGATCAGCAACAGGCTGGCGACGCTGAAGGCCGCAACGTGGTTGTATTCGTTGTAGAGAATCTCGACGTGCAGCGGCAAGGTGTTGGTGACCCCGCGAATATGCCCGGACACCACCGACACCGCACCGAACTCGCCCATCGCCCGCGCGGTACACAGCACCACGCCGTAGATCAGGCCCCATTTGATGTTGGGCAGGGTCACGTGCCAGAACATCTGCCAGCCGTTGGCGCCGAGCAGGCGCGCGGCCTCCTCTTCCTGGGTGCCCTGCTCCTGCATCAGCGGGATCAGTTCACGGGCCACGAACGGCACGGTGACGAAGATGGTCGCCAGGACAATGCCCGGCAAGGCGAAGACGATCTGGATGTCGTGATCCTGCAACCACGGCCCGAACAGGCCCTGGGCGCCGAACATCAACACATAGACCAGGCCCGCGATCACCGGCGACACCGAGAACGGCAGGTCGATCAGCGTGACCAGGATGCTCTTGCCACGGAAGTTGTATTTGCTCACACACCAGGCAGCGCTGACCCCGAACACCAGGTTCAGCGGCACCGAGATGGCCACGGCGATCAGGGTCAGCTTCAACGCCGACAGGGCGTCGGGCTCGAAGATCGCCTCGAAGAACGTGCCCAGGCCCATTTTCAGGCCCTGGGACACCACGATCACCAGCGGCAGCAGCAGGAACAGGGCGAAGATCAACCAGCCAAGGCTGATCAGGATACGCCGTGAAGTGGCGCTGCCACGGCGGGCGGCATTGGCCGAAGCGGCCGCGCCAATAGAAGTCGCAGACATGGACGTGGCCTCCTTCAAGGGGTTTCGATGCGCCGCTGCAGCAAGTTGATCAGCAGCAACAGGATGAAGGAAACCACCAGCATCAACACGCCGATGGCGGTGGCGCCGGTGTAGTCGTACTGGTCGAGCTTGACCATGATCAGCAGCGGCAGGATTTCGGTCTTCATCGGCATGTTGCCGGCAATGAAGATCACCGAACCGTACTCGCCAACGCCACGGGCAAAGGCCAGGGCAAAGCCGGTCAGCCAGGCCGGCAACAGCGCCGGCGCCAGCACGTAGCGGAACACCTGCAGCGGCTTGGCGCCCAGGCAGGCGGCGGCCTCTTCGACTTCACGGGGAATGTCGGCCAGCACCGGCTGCACCGTGCGCACCACGAACGGCAGGGTCACGAAAGTCAGCGCCAGGGTGATGCCCAAGGGGGTGTAGGCGATCTTGAAACCGAGGTCGGTGGCGAACTGGCCGACCAGGCCGGCCGGTGCGTACAGCGCGGTCAGGGCAATGCCGGCAACCGCAGTAGGCAGGGCGAACGGCAGGTCGATCATCGCATCGATGATCTTGCGCCCGGGAAAGGTGTAGCGCACCAGCACCCAGGCCAGCAGGGTGCCGATGATGCCGTTGATGATGGCAGCGTAGAGGGCAGTGCCGAAGCTCAGCTTGAGCGCCGCAAGCACCCGCGGGGCACTGACGATGGCCCAGAACTGCTCCCAGGTGAGCTGGGCGGCATGTATGAACATGGCGGCCAGCGGTATCAGCACAATCAGGCTGAGGTACACCAAGGTGTAGCCCAGCGTCAGCCCGAAGCCGGGTATGACGGGGGAAATACGACGTGACATAAAGGTCCCTGGTTGAACGCACGAAGCCCGGGACGAATCCCGGGCCCATGCTGGCTACTGAACGGCGATTATCCTGCCGGGCATCACTGCGCCGTGTAGATCTGGTCGAACACGCCACCATCGTTGAAGAACTTGGGTTGGGCAGTTTTCCAGCCACCGAAGTCTTTGTCGATAGTCACCAGGTCCAGTTTAGGGAACTGCTTGGCGTATTCGGCGGCGACTTTCGGATCACGCGGACGGTAGAAGTTCTCGGCCGCGATCTTCTGCCCGGCCGGGCTGTACAGGTGCTTGAGGTACGCCTCGGCGATCTGTTCGTTGCCCTTTTTCTGCGCGTTCTTGTCGACCACCGCCACTGGCGGTTCGGCAAGGATCGACAGCGACGGCACGACGATGTCGAACTTGTCGGCGCCACCGTCTTCCTTGAGGGCCAGGAAGGCTTCGTTTTCCCAGGCCAGCAACACGTCACCCTGACCGTTGTTGACGAAGGTGATGGTCGAGCCACGGGCGCCGGTGTCCAGGACCGGTACGTGCTTGAACAGCTCTTTCACGTACTCCTGGGCCTTGGCTTCGCTGCCACCGGCTTTCAGGCCGTAGGCCCAGGCGGCGAGGAAGTTCCAGCGGGCGCCGCCGGAAGTTTTCGGGTTCGGGGTAATGACCGAGACGTCCTTTTTGATCAGGTCGCCCCAGTCCTTGATGCCTTTCGGGTTGCCCTTGCGCACCAGGAAGACGATGGTCGAGGTGTACGGGGTGCTGGCGTCCGGCAGGCGGGTCTGCCAGTTGTCCGGCAGGGTCTTGCCGAGCTTGGCCACTTCGTCGATGTCGCCGGCCAGGGCCAGGGTCACCACGTCGGCACGCAGGCCGTCGATCACCGCGCGGGCCTGCTTGCCCGAACCCCCGTGGGACTGCTGGATCTTCACCTTGTCGTCCGGGTGAGCCTGCTGCCAGTGCTTGATGAACTCGGCGTTGTACTGCTGATACAACTCGCGGGTCGGATCATAGGACACGTTCAGCAGTTCGTAGTCCTTGGCGATTGCGGAACCGGCAAAAATGGCGCTGGCGAGTGCAGCCAGGGCATAACGGCGGATGGACATGGTGAAGCTCCCGATTGGCGTATTTTTCTAATTAGGTGGCGCGATAATCAGCTGGGCTTGTTGCCGGGGTTCTGCAGGCGGAACTTTTCCTTGCGTTCGATCTGGACGACCTGGGCGTTGTGCACGGTGATTTCCACCGCGCCAAACCGCAGGTCGCGCAGGGCGCTCTGGATTTCGCGCAGAATGGTGGCTTCGTCCTGACCGTCAACGCTACGCAGAGATGCGCTCATGCTCGTGCTCCTGTGATATGGGTGCCGTGCAGTGCGTGAAGGGGAGCGACTGCGCCTGGCTTGAGGGCAATCTTAGGGGGGCGCGAATATTCTTAAAAATACTATTTAAGAATTTTTATATAACTGAAATAGAGTTTCGCGGGACAAGTCGGATCGCCGCCCCGCCGCACCTGCACTTGTAGGAGCGGGCTTGCCCCGCGATAGGGCCCTCAAGCCCAGCGCAATTGCTGCGCCGGCACCGGCCTGCCAAACCAGTAGCCCTGACCCAGCTGGCATTGCTGCTCCAGCAGAAAACGCGCCTGCTCGGCCTGCTCGATACCCTCGGCATGCACCAGCATGCCCATGCTTCGGGCCAGGGCGATGATCACCCGGACGATCGCCACATCGTCTTCATCACAAGGCAAGCCGGCGACAAAGCCCTGGTCGATCTTGAGCTTCTGCACCGGCAGGCGCTTGAGCCGCAGCAGCGACGAGTAACCGGTGCCAAAGTCATCGATGGCCAGGCGCAAGCCCAGTTCACGCAAGCGGTGCAGTTGCTCGAGCGCCACCTCGGGGTCTTCCATCACCGCGCTTTCGGTCACTTCCAGCTCCAGCAGGGCCGGGTCCAGCGCAGTGTCGTGCAGCACCTGCGCGACCTGCTGATAGAGGTCGCGATGGCCAAACAGACGGCTGGAAATATTCACCGCGACAAACTCCAGCGCCCGCCCCTCGGCCTGCCACTTAACCATCTGCAGGCAGGCCTGGCGCAGCACCCAGGTGTCGATATCGGCAATCAGCCCGGTGCGCTCGGCAATCGGGATGAACTCCCCGGGCGGCACCAGCCCACGCTGTGGATGCTGCCAGCGCACCAGGGCCTCGACGCCAATCATCTTGCCGCTGAACAGGTCGTGCACCGGCTGGTAATAGACCCGCAGTTCTTCCTGCTCCAGGGCGCGGCGCAGCTCGCCAGCGGTTTCGACCCGCTGCTGGGCATGGGCGGTCAGCTCCTCGGTGTACAGCGCATAACCGGCGCGCCCGCAGGTTTTGGCCTTGAACAGCGCCGAGTCGGCATTGCGCAGCAATTGCTCGGCGCTCAGGGCGTCGCTGGGGAACAGGCTGATGCCGATGCTGACGCTGATGAACAGGCGCTGGTGGTCGACTTCGAACGGCGCCTTCATGCCGTCGATGATGCTCTGGGCCAAGGCCGCGGCCTGGCCGACCTGCGGGCAGTTCTCGGCGAGCACGGCGAACTCGTCACCGCCCAGGCGCGCCAGGGTCACGCCGTTGCCCAGCAGCGCCTTCAAGCGCTCGCCGACCACCTTGAGCAACTGGTCGCCAATGTTGTGACCGAGGCTGTCGTTGATGCTCTGGAAATGATCGAGGTCGAGCAGCAGCAAGGCGCAACCGCGCTTGTTGCTCTGCGCTGCGGCCAGGGCCTGCTGGGTGCGGTCGTTGAACAGCAGGCGGTTGGGCAGGTCGGTGAGCGGGTCGTGATGGGCAAGATAGGCCAGCTCGCGCTCGGAATGCTTGATCGCGCTGATGTCGCTGAATACCGCAACGTAATGGCTCAACTCGCCGCTGTCATCGCTGATGGCGCAGATGGTCTGCCATTGCGGATACACCTCGCCGCTTTTGCGCCGGTTCCAGATCTCGCCGCTCCACTCACCCTTTTCGGCCAGGGTGGCGTAGATCTGCTGGTAGAACGCCGGGCCGTGGCGGCCGGACTTGAACTTGCTCGGGCGCTGGCCGAGCACTTCGTCCTTGTCGTAGCCGGTGATCTGCATGAACGCCCGGTTGACGTGCACGATCAGGCCATCGCGGTCGGTGACCAATACCCCTTCAAGGGTGCTGTCGAACACCGCCGCCGCCATGCGCAGGCGCTCGCGGTCCTCGCGGCGCAAGCGCACGCCGACGCCAATGAAGTTGAGCAAACGGGCGCGCGAGACAAAAATCAGCAAGGCGCTGCACAGCACCCAGAAATGCGCGCTGATCAGCTGCCAGCGGGCGATCTGCTCGGGAGCATCGAAAAGACTGTTCAATAATTGATCAGACAGAGCCAGCCACAGTACCGACAGCACGAGGTAGAGCGCCGCCATGCGCATGGCGTCTCGAATGGAAGCAGACATAAGGTCCCGGGCAAACCCACAAAAATTTGTGGGGGATTATAGGGTAGAAACATCCGGTGACCTCCTATCTAAAAGGCCGACTGGTTTTATTTGCTGGCGCAGGGATAATGTTTCCCGCTGTTCCCTATGTTTTTGAGGGCCATTTAGCCTATGTGGTACGAAGGTTTGCTCAACTTGTCAGTGTGGCAATTGCTGGCAGTTACCCTGGTAATGACGCATGTGACCATCGTCAGTGTCACCGTTTACCTGCACCGTTACTCTGCCCACCGCTCGCTGGAACTCAATGCCGGGCTCAAGCACTTTTTCCGTTTCTGGCTGTGGCTGACCACGGCGCAGAACACCCGCGAGTGGACTGCCATCCACCGCAAGCACCACGCCAAATGCGAAACCGTCGATGACCCGCACAGCCCGGTGATCAAAGGCCTGTCCACGGTGCTGCGCAAGGGCGCCGAGCTGTACCGCGAAGAGGCACAGAACCCGGAAACCTTGCGTATCTACGGCAAGAACTGCCCGCAAGACTGGATCGAACGCAACCTCTATAGCCGCTACAAGCTTGGCGGCATCGCCCTCATGGCGGTCATCGACCTGCTGCTGTTCGGCACCGCCGGCATCACCATCTGGGCGGTGCAGATGATGTGGATTCCGTTCTGGGCCGCCGGCGTGGTCAACGGCCTGGGCCATGCGGTCGGCTATCGCAACTTCGAATGCCGCGACGCCGCCACCAACCTGGTGCCCTGGGGCATCATCATTGGTGGTGAAGAACTGCACAACAACCACCACACCTACCCCAACTCGGCCAAGCTCTCGGTCAAGCGTTGGGAGTTCGACATGGGCTGGGCCTGGATCAAGCTGTTCTGCTGGCTGCGCCTGGCCAAGGTGCAACGCGTCGCGCCCATCGCCCACCGGGTCGAAGGCAAGGGCCAGCTGGACATGGACACCGCCATGGCGATCCTCAACAACCGCTTCCAGATCATGGCCCAGTACCGCAAGCTGGTGATCGCGCCGCTGGTCAAGCAGGAGCTGGCTCGCGTCGACGACTCGGTGCGCCACCAGTTCCGCCGCGCCAAGCGCTTGCTGTCGCGGGAGACCAGCCTGCTGGAAGACCGTCATCACCTGCGCATCCAGACCATGCTCGAGCACAGCCAGGCACTCAAGACCATCTACGAAAAACGCCTGGCCCTGCAGCAAATCTGGGTACGTACCAGCGCCAACGGCCACGACATGCTCGCGGCCATGAAAGACTGGGTACACGAGGCCGAAGCCAGCGGTATCCAGTCGCTGCGCGACTTCGCCGCCCAGCTCAAGACCTACTCGCTGCGCCCTGCCCTGGCCTGATGCCGTTGATCGGCGCGCCCGTCCCGCGGCGCGCCGACCGGAACTTAGCCGCCTAATCTCACTCTGACAGGCATATCGCCCGCGTGGCGGGCCGGGTCGTGGCCGCACGCCCCCGTCGTGAGAATTTCCGCGCAAATGGTCAAGAACAAACCAACAACCCTGGCCTGCAATCCGCCACCTGAAGCCGCCCAGACCCTGCTGGCCCTGATGCACGCCCAAGGCGAAGTCGCGCGCCTGAGCGAGCGTGAACAGCTGTTCAGCTCGTTGCTCGACAGCGTTAACGCCGTGCTCTGGGCCTTCGACTGGGAAAGCCGCCAGGTGCTTTACGTCAGCCCCGCCTACGAGCGCATTTTTGGCCGCCCGGCCGGCCTGCTGCTGGCTGACTTCAATGAGTGGCGCGACAGCATCTACCCCGACGACCTCGACTACGCCGAACGCAGCCTGGCCGAAGTGCTGGTCAAAGGCGCAGTGGAAGACCGCGAGTACCGCATCATCGCCGCCGACGGCCAGGTGCGCTGGATCAGCGACAAATGCTTCATCAACCAGCAAGCCGACCCCAGCCAGCGGGTGATCATCGTTGGCATGGCCGAGGACATCACCGAAAAGAAGCAGCTCGAAGGCGAGCTGCAGCGCCTGGCCACCACCGACGTCCTGACCCAGAGCAGCAACCGCCGGCACTTTTTCGAGTGCGCCCAGCACGCTTTCGAAACCGCGCGACTGGAGCAGACGCCGTTGGCGTTCCTGCTGCTCGACATCGATGACTTCAAGCAGATCAACGACACCTACGGCCATCAGGAAGGCGACTATGTGCTGCAGCGCATCGCCGACACCGGCAAGGCGGTGTTGCGCCGTGGTGATCAGTTCGGGCGCATTGGCGGTGAAGAATTCGCCGCAGTGTTTCCGGGTTGCACCCCAGAGATCGCCCAGCAGATTGCCGAACGCCTGCAGCGCGAGATCCAGCGCTTGAGCTTCAGCCATGACGACAAGGTATTTGGAGTGACGGTGAGCCAGGGGCTGACCGGGATTACTGAAGAAGATGAGTCGCTGGACAGCCTGTTCGCCCGGGCGGATGCGGCCATGTACCAGGCCAAGCGCCAGGGCAAGAATCAGATTGTAAGAGGCTGAAAAGCATCGCTGGCCTTGCCAGCGATTGGGCCGCACAGCGGCCCCAGAGTCTCAAACCTTGCGCAACCTGCCCAGCTCCGCCATCCCCACCTTGAGCAAGCGCGCCGTCTTGCTTTCAGCCAGGCCTTCGAGCCCCTGATCCGCCGGCAGGCGCGCCAGTTGCCCGGCCAGGTTCATCACCAGCGCATCGCGTGAATACACGCCGCCGCCCAACTGGTAGATCGCTGCAATCAGCTCACGCAGCTCCAGCGGCAAGCGCCAGCGGGTGCGCAGCGCCGAGCCGAACGCCGCGCCAAACTCGTTGAGCGACAGCTCCACCGAGTCTTCATCCAGCTCACCGCCGGCCTGCTGCCATTCCTGCAAACAACGCAACAGCGCCAGATCGCCCAGGCAATGCAGCAAGCCGGCGCAATAGCAGCGCTCCTGATCGAGCTCGAGCATGCGGGCCAGGGTTCGCGCGTATTCGGCAGTGTGCAGTGACAACTCCCAGAAATGCTCGGCATGACGCGACAGGATCGGATCACTGAGTTTGGCGCTGCGCTTGAGCGCAAGCCCCAGTATCAAGTTCATGCTCTGGGTGGTGCCCAGCTTGTTCAGCGCCTGCATCAGGCTCTGCACCGCGCCATCGCGATGCAATGCGGCGCTGTTGGCGGCGGCAATGAGCACGGCGGTAACCTGCGGGTCATTGCGGATCTCGGCCTCCAGCACCTTGAGGTCCAGGCCCTGGGGTTGCAGGCTGCGCTTGATCGCCAGTTTCACGTCGGCAAACAGCGGGCCGCCATCGGAATTGGCGCGACGCCCTTCGAGAAAACGCGGCAAGGTCGAGCCCGGCTGCAACGGCGGCACCGGACAGGCAACCTCCTCGCCGGCGCTGAGCAGCAGGTCTTCCAGGCGCTGACGCAGCGAATCCATGTTCAACGGCTTGCTCAGGTAAGCGGTGGGTGCGAACGGCAGCACCTCGCGGACACTGGCGGCATCGCTGCGGTTGCTCATGAGAATGAACGGCAGTGCCGGCTGGCGACCTTTGGCCCGTACGTTGCGCAGCAAGTCGAGGCCGTCGCCGCCGGGCAGCTCGCGCGCGGCGATGATCAGGTCCGGCTTGCTGGCCAGCGCTGCCAGCGCCTGCGAGCCATCGGCACACACCTGCAAACGCGCATCGCAGCGCACGCTCAGCAGCATCTGGCTCAGCATGTCCCGCACCCAGGGGTCGCCTTCGGCAATCAGCACGCAAGGTGCCTGGGCGGGCTCTACAACGCTCATACACAACTCTCCCGATATTCCGCTACACGCAATCCTGTGCACCTTCCAAGGTGTCTCCTTACAGGCAACCTTAGCCGCCTGGCCTTCCTTTGGGCGAAAAAAAACCCGCCGAAGCGGGTTTTTCTTCTAATGCGTCACAGTTTACGCAAGTTCTGCGAAGCACTCTTCGATGATTGCCAGACCTTGGTCCAGTTGCTCATCAGGCGAGGTCAGCGGAACCAGGATACGCAGGACGTTGCCGTAAGTGCCGCACGACAGCAGGATCAATCCCTTGTCACGCGCCTTGGCCACAACCGAGGCTACAGCGGCAGCGTTAGGGGTGTGGGAACCGGCTTTGTCGAACACTTCAATAGCGATCATCGAACCCAGGGCACGCACGTCACCGATGATCGGGTGCTTGTCCTGGATCTTGCGCAGGCCGGCGACCAGGCGCTCGCCAACGGCCTTGCTGCGGTCCAGCAGTTTTTCTTCTTCGAACACTTCCATCACGGCCAGGGCCGCAGCGCAAGCGATCGGGCTACCAGCGTAGGTGCCGCCCAGGCCGCCTGGAGCGATGGCGTCCATGTACTCGGCCTTGCCGCACACACCGGCCAGCGGGAAGCCGCCAGCGATGGACTTGGCGAAGGTGGTCAGGTCTGGAGCAACGCCCATCTGCTCCATGGCGAAGAAGGTACCGGTACGGCCAGCGCCGGTCTGAACTTCGTCGGCGATCAGGAGGATGCCGTGCTGGTCGCACAGGGCACGCAGGCGCTTCATGAACTCTTTCGGCGCAACGTAGAAACCACCTTCGCCCTGAACTGGCTCGAGGATGATTGCGGCGATGTCACGGGCTTCGGCGTCGTTCTTGAAGATGCGTTCGATGGATGCGATCGAGTCGTCGATGCTCACGCCGTGCAGTTCGTTCGGGTAGATGGCGCGGAAGATGCCGCCTGGCATCAGGCCCATGCCGGCCGAGTAAGGCACGACTTTACCGGTCAGGCCCAGGGTCATCATGGTGCGACCGTGGTAGGCGCCGGTGAAGGCGATTACGCCGGCACGGCCAGTGGCGGCACGGGCGATCTTGATGGCGTTCTCAACGGCTTCGGAACCGGTGGTAACCAGCAGGGTTTTCTTGGCGAAGTCGCCTGGCACCTTGGCGTTGATCTTTTCGCACAGTTCGACGTAAGGCTCGTAGGCCAGTACCTGGAAGCAGGTGTGGGTCAGCTTGTGCAGTTGGGCTTCAACGGCAGCGATGATCTTCGGGTGCACGTGACCGGTGTTCAGTACCGCGATACCGCCGGCGAAGTCGATGAACTCGCGGCCTTCGACGTCAGTGACGGTGGCGTTTTTTGCCGACTCGGCGAAGATCGGGTGGATCTGGCCAACACCGCGTGGAACAGCGGCGACACGACGTTGCATCAAAGATTCGTTGGTCTTGCTCATAATGTCCTCAATTCGCCACACACAAGGTGGCGCGATTCAAGTCGGAGTGGCCGGTATTCAACTGCAGGCAGCATGCGTTGATCGACTGCTGCAGGGGCCCAGGCCACTGGATGTACGGTGTAAAAAAGGCCAGCGAGACGTCGCTCTCGCGCCCCGCTGGCAGAGGTAAAGCCTTACGCTGCGATCAGACGCTGATGCACAGGTATTTGATTTCCAGGTAGTCCTCGATGCCGTACTTGGAGCCTTCGCGGCCCAGGCCCGAAGCCTTGATACCACCGAACGGCGCGACTTCGTTGGAGATCAGACCGGTGTTGATACCGACCATGCCGTATTCCAGGGCTTCGGCGACACGGAACACGCGGCTCATGTCACGGGCATAGAAGTACGAGGCCAGGCCGAACTCGGTGTCGTTGGACATGGCGATGACTTCGGCCTCGTCCTTGAAACGGAACAGTGGCGCCAGCGGGCCGAAGGTTTCTTCCTTGGCCACGGCGGCGTTCTTAGGTACGTCGACCAGAATGGTCGGCTCGAAGAAGTTGCCTTCGATCAGCTTGCCGCCGCTGAGCACCTTGGCGCCCTTGGCGACTGCGTCTTCGATGTGTTCCTGGACCTTGGCCACGGCCTTGCCGTCGATCAGCGGGCCGGTAGTGGTGCCGTCTTCCAGGCCGTTGCCGATTTTCAGCTTGGCCACTGCGGCCTTGAGCTTCTCGGCGAAGGCATCGTAGACGCCGTCCTGAACGTAGATACGGTTGGCGCAGACGCAGGTCTGGCCGTTGTTGCGGTACTTGGAGATGATCGCGCCGTCGACGGCCTTGTCCAGGTCAGCGTCGTCGAACACGATGAACGGCGCGTTGCCGCCCAGCTCCAGGGAAACCTTCTTGATGTCCTTGGCGCATTCGGCCATCAGCTGGCGACCGATCTCGGTGGAGCCGGTGAACGACAGCTTGCGCACGATCGGGTTGCCGGTCAGCTCGCTGCCGATGTCGCCGGCGCTGCCGGTGACTACGCTGAGCACGCCAGCCGGGATACCGGCACGGGTGGCCAGCTCAACCAGGGCCAGGGCCGAGTACGGGGTTTGCGAAGCAGGCTTGAGCACCATGGTGCAGCCAGCGGCCAGGGCCGGGCCGGCTTTACGGGTGATCATCGCCGCCGGGAAGTTCCACGGGGTGATGGCTGCGGTCACGCCGATCGGCTGCTTGATCACGATCAGGCGCTTGTCTGGCTGGTGACCCGGGATGGTGTCGCCGTACACGCGCTTGGCTTCTTCGGCGAACCACTCGATAAAGGAAGCGGCATAGGCGATTTCGCCCTTGGCTTCGGCCAGTGGCTTGCCCTGCTCGGTGGTCATCAGGCGGGCCAGGTCATCCTGGTGCTCGATCATCAGCTCGAACCAGCGACGCAGCTTGCCAGCACGTTCTTTGGCGGTCAGCGCACGCCAGGCCGGCAGCGCCTTGTCGGCGGCCTCGATGGCACGGCGGGTTTCAGCGGCGCCCATCTTCGGCACAGTGCCGATGATCTCGCCCGTTGCCGGGTTGTTGACCTTGATCGTCTGGCCGTTGTCCGCGTCCAGCCACTCTCCATTAATGAAGGCTTGCTGGCGGAACAACTGGGCGTCTTTAAGCTGCATGTCGGGCTTCCTTAACTGCACCGTGCAGGCACGGAGCGAATTATTGATTGTAGAAAAAGGAGAGCGTTTGAAATCTCAAACGAATCCTAGGATCAACGACGAGAAAGGACAATAGGGTGTTCGAAAAAAAGAACAAAAAGCGCTGTGCGGCGGATTTTTTCGGATCAACGTCACTTATAGCCCCTGGAGTGTGCGAAATCGACCACAGCCATTTCGACGATGGACGCCGCCAGCCTAGATGGGTATTATGGCGCCCGCGTTGCACTCGTAGCTCAGCTGGATAGAGTACTGCCCTCCGAAGGCAGGGGTCGTGGGTTCGAATCCCGCCGAGTGCGCCATATCGATCAAGGCTCAGGTGAATACCTGGGCCTTTTTTGTTTTCCGGCCCAGTTACTCCCTGTGTGGGAGCGGGCTTGCCCCGCGATCCGATACGGCAGGCAGACCACAATCGCGGGGCAAGTCGGGTCGCCGCACCGCCGCACCTACCAGCGCGCATCTATGTCAGATTATGTTTCGAAGTCTCGAAATGTGTCGTCCTAAGAAATACCCTACGCGGTCTGTCGATGCCCGTCTGCTTGTCCCTGGGAACTCGTGCCTCTAGGCTCTTGCCCGTCACCGAAAACTCGGTGATCGGGCGTGGTAACCCGGAGTGCGCATCATCCTATACAGTCAATGGCGGCTGTATGCGGGAGGCTTTCGAGCCTGCCGGGATTGATGCTCTCCCCGGTTTACCACCCCGTGTACAGCTGCCACCCTTTCGTGTGGTAACGGATTGTGGTGTCAGCTCCGACTTGCGAGCATCGACATGAAAAAAATCGTTCCAGATCCACCACTGGATAAATCCACCACCACCGCACACTCTGTCTTCGGCAACTGCCAGGCCGGGCACTCTGCGCTGTTCGCTGTCTGCTCCGGTGTCGCCGCCCATGATGCGCTGGTGCATGCCTCTCTCTACTTAGGCTGCGCTTACGACACTGGCTACAAGGCCTTCGACGATATTGATCCGGCCCACAAGGGCTTCTTGTGGTCGACCCTGCATTCGGTAGAAATGGCCAAAGGGTTGGTGGATGCCTTGCTGGATGGGATTGAGGAGCGGGTGGGTGAATAGCCGCTGACCACTGGTATTGTGGGAGCGGTACGACTTGCCCCGCAATGCGATGCGGCCGGTAGATCGCGATCGCGGGGCAAGCCCGCTCCTACCAGAACGCTGGAGGCTCTGTGGGAGAGGGCTTGCCCCGCGCGGCGATGTGGCAGAATCGTCGCACCGCCGCACCTACCGGGTTAGAAACTCAGGCGCGCACCGGCATACAGCGTGCGCCCAGGCCCCGGTTCGTAGTAACGCCCGGCGCCATCGTTGATGCGCAGGTTGTCGTAGTACTGGCGGTCACTGAGGTTATCCACACCCAGGTACGGCTCCAGGGTCTGGCCGCCAAGATCAAACTGCTTGCCAAGGCGCAAGTTGAGCAAAGCGACCCCGGCCACCCGCGCGCTGTTGGCGTTGTCGGCGTACTGCGGGCCGTAGGCATTCATGTTCACGCGCGCATAAAAGCCATCACGCTCGTAAGCCACTTCGCTAAACAACGTCTGACGCGGGATGCCCGGCAGGCGGTTGTCGTCAAAGCCGTTGAAGTCGGTGTAGCGGTAGTTGTTGAAGCTGTAGGCCATGGACAGCCGCCAGTGCTCCAGCACCTGGTAGTCGGCGCTCAGCTCAACGCCGTCGCGGCGCGACTTGCCGGCGTTGCGGTAGAAGGTCTGGCCGCCGTCGACGTAAGGCACCAGCTCATCCTCAAGCGCGATGCTGTAAAGCACCGCCTCGGCGCGCACGTCGCTCCATTCGCCTTTGATTCCCAGCTCACGGTTGAGCGCCTTGGCCGGTTGCAGGCCCGGGTTGAAGCCGCCACCTGCCGGGTTGGCCAGTTCGTTGACCGTGGGCGTTTCGAACGAGGTGGCGACGCGGGCATAAACCAGGTAATGCTCGCTCAGGCGATAGCTGAGGCCGGCGCTGTAGTTCCAGTCATCCAGCGTGCGCGAGCCGGAGTCGTCGCCGTCACGCTCGAAGCGGTCGTCCACCGCCAAGCGCATGCTGTCGTAGCGCCCGCCCAGAGTCAGTTGCCAGCGCTCGCTGAGGTCGATGCTGTCTTGCAGGTACAGGCCAACGCTGCCGGCCTTCTCTTGCTGACGCAGGGTCAGCGCCCCGGTGCCGCCGCCGATCTGGTTGTTGTGGCGTTCACGCTCATCGCGCTGCTGTTCAAGATCGACACCGGCGGTGACGTGTTGATCCAGGCCGAACCAGCTGGCCTTATGGGTGTACTGCCCGCCTACCCCGGCGAACAGCCGGGTGTAGGAGGTCTGCCCGCCATTGGCGTAAGGCAGGCGATTGCCAAACTCGCGGCGCCCCAGCCAGCTGCGCACTTGATAACTGTCGGCCTCGCCAAGATCGCCGGTCCAGTTCAGCGCCAGACGCTGCTGGGTGATGTCTTCGTCGGAGTTGTACAACAGGCTCTGGGCGCGGGCCTGGTCACGTTTGGCGTGCACTTCGGCGAGGGTCAGGGCGCCAGGGTCTTCGGAACGGTTGTCGAGCGCCTGGAACGTTACCCCCAGTTGCCCTGCATCGCCCTGCCAGCGCAGCTTGCCGGTAAGGTTGCGCGCCTCGGAGCTGGAGTGCTGGCGATAGCCGTCGAGGTTGGTGACATTGAGCGCCAGCAGGCCGCCAAGGTTGCCGGAGGTGCCGCTGGTTTCCGCACGCAGGCGTTGGTAGCCATACTCGCCACCACTGACATCGATGGACGATTGCGGTGTCAGCGACGGCTCGCGGGTCTGGATTGCCAATACCCCGCCCGCACCGTTGCCATAAAGCGTCGAGGCCGAGCCGCGGATCACTTCGATGCGCTCCACCAGGCCCAGGTCAACGCCGTCCATTTCGGTCTGGCCATCGGGCATGGTCAGCGGTACGCCGTCGACCATCACGCGAATGCCGCGCATGCCGAAGCTCGAACGCGCACCAAAGCCACGAATCGACAGGCGCATGCCCTGGGCCATGTTGTAGCGGCTCTGCGACACGGTGCCGGGCACGGCCGAAAGCAGGCCATCGAGGGTCAGCAGTTGCTCGCCGGGCTTCTCGGCGATGTCCACGGCGCTTACCGAAGCCGGGGTCTGCAACCAGGCGGAATTGACCCGGGTCGAGGTCACTTCCAGCGGCGCCAGTTCGACGCTGTCGGCACAGGCGCTACCGGCGCCGAGCAACAGGAGGGTCATGACGGAGTGCCGCCTGGTAAACATGCTGAATCCTTGAATCGATAGGGACAGAAAACGCAGGAAAACCTGCGCTGAAAAAATTGGCGCAGCAGCAACAGCCAGTTATAAGGCAAAATGCTACTAACTGATTCGCATTTAACGAGTCAGACCCCTGGAATACACCAGCAAGAAGGATCTTTATGAAGCGGTTCGCTGTGACCCCGGCCCGGTGGGTCGGGATGTTGTGCTGCCTGTTCGCCTTGAACATCGCACAGGCCAAGGACGACGGTACCGACCCCTCCGTCACCATCGAAAAGGACATTCTACGCACCGTGGTGGCCGAAGACGGCAGCTACGCCGCCACCCAGGACCTGGTCCTGCTGATCAATGAAGAACGCGCGATCCAGGCCAAGGCCCAGCAGTCGTTGTACTACAACCGCACCCTGGAAACCCTCGAGGTGACCCAGGCCTACACCCAGAAGCCCGATGGCCGCAAAGTGCAGGTCAGCCCCGAGCAGATCAAGGAGCAACAGGAGCAGCAATCGTCCCAGGCGCCGATGTTCCATGACAGCCTGGTCAAGGTAGTGATCTTCCCCGAAGTCGCCGTCGGCGATCGCCTGGTGCTGAGCTTCAAGAAACAGCGCAAGACCCCGCTGTTCCCTGGCCAGTTCGAAGACCTGGCGATGCCGCAGTTCCACCCGACCCAGCAGTTCACCCTGATCTACGACCTGCCGAAGAACCTCAAGCTCAATGCCGAGGCCAAGGGCTTCAAGGCGTCCAGCCCGAAGGCCGAGCCTGGTCGCAAGGTCTACCAGTGGGATTATGTGCAGGGTGACAACGCCCGTACAGAACTGGGCGCAGTAGCCTACTCGGACTACGGCAAGTACCTGGCGGTTTCCACCTTCGCTGACTACAGCGAGTTCGCCAAAGCCTACGCGGCGCGCGCCAACAGCGAAGTGACGCCCGCCATCCGCGAACTGGCGGAAAAGCTCACGGCCAAGATCGACGACCCGCGCGACAAGGCCCTGGCCCTGGGTGACTGGGTGCGCCGCAACATTCGCTACGTGGCGGTGTACATCGGTGCTGGCGGCGTGGTGCCGCATGCTGCCGATACCGTGCTGAGCAACCGTTATGGCGACTGCAAGGACCACGTGGCCCTGCTCGAAGCGCTGCTGGCCGCAGTCAATATCGACAGCACCCCGGCGCTGATCAACCTCGGCAATGCCTACGCCCTGCCCAAGGTGCCGACCCTGGGCGTGATCAACCATGTGGTCACCTACATCCCGAGCCTGGACCTGTACCTGGACTCCACCGCCGAAGCCATTGCCAGCGGCTACCTGCCCGCTCCGGTGCTGGACAAACCCACCGTGCTGACCCGCTCCGGCAAGCTCGGCCACACTCCGGCCACCCAAACAGGCCTGGTGCACAACAGCACCACCTACACCGTGGCCAGCAGCGGCGCCGCCGACTTCAGCCACGCTTCGAAAATCGACGGCTGGGCCGCCGAGATGAACCGCTGGATGATGCGCAACATGCAACCGGCCGAGCGCGACCTGCTGACCCAGCGCATCCTCGCCGCTTACGGCCAGCGTGGTAGCGGCAAGATCAGCAGCGACGACCTGGAAGCCAGCGGCGCCTTCGAGATGCACATCAACGGCCGCAGCGAAAACCTGGTCAACCTGCCCGGCCCGATCGGCGTACCGACCCTGACCAGCCTGGCTGGCGGCATCGCCCAGAATATCTTCGGCTTTATCGCTGAAAAGCAGCGCACCCAGGACTTCACCTGCATCTCCGGCATCACCGAAGAACAAGCGCGTTTCGAGTTCCCGGCCGACGTCAAGATCATCGCCGCGCCCAAGCCTGTGAGCCTCAAGGACAAACACTTCGACTACAGCGCCGACTATGCTCTGCAAGGCAACAGCCTGGTGATCAAACGCCGCCTGGACTTCCACAACCCGAAAGCGGTGTGCAGCGTGAAAGACTTCGAAAAGATGAAGCCAACCCTGGACGCCATGCTCAACGACCTGAACAGTCAGGTGATCGTGCAGAAGAGCTGAGGTACTGCGCCCTGCCAAATCCCTCCGGAGGTCAGCAGGGCGCCGTCGCTGTTACGCCAACGTCGAAGTCTTTGATAAACTCCGCCGCGCCCTGCGCTGCGTCACGCAAGCGGAACTATCAAAAGGAATTGTCATGGCAATGGTTTTTTGCCGCGGTTGTGCCATGGAAATCCATGAAACGGCACCCAGCTGCCCACAGTGCGGCGCCCCTCAGACTCCCTCTGCCACCACGCAACCTGCCGGCAAGCGCTTGTCCTGGATGGCAGCCAGCTCGCTGATCCTGTGCATCGCCTGTGTATTGACGCTGTTCGAACCAGCCAGCTGGGATCGTAACACCCTGTGGGGGATGGGCTTGTTTTCACTCACCGGGCTGGTCCTGAGCTCGCTCAGCCTGGTCAAAAAAGAACCGCGAACCTACATGGCAATTACTGGCGCGGTGTTGTCAGGCGTTTTGCTCATTTTGCTGATCTGGCTAGTCATGTAAGGGACACCACATGAATATGGTTTTTTGCCGTGGCTGCGCCAAGGAAATCCACAACAGCGCCGTGGCTTGCCCAGCCTGCGGTGCAGCGCAACCTGCTGCAACCTTCACTGCAGCACCTGCGCCAGCCGGCATCTGGTACGTTGAACTACTGAAGAAATACGCCCTGTTCTCCGGTCGGTCACGCCGCCAGGAATACTGGCTGTTCATCCTGGTCACCTTCCTGGTGTACATGCTGGTGCCCTATCTCGACCGCGAGCTCCGTACCGGCACGCTCTTCTCTTACCTGTACAGCGTGGCATTGCTGGTCCCGGGCATTGCCGTAGCCGTTCGGCGCATGCACGACACCGACCGTAGCGGTTGGTGGCTGCTGTTCCCGCTCGTCAACCTGATCTTCCTGTGCCAGGACAGCCAGCGTGGCCCGAACCGTTTCGGCCCAAACCCGAAAAACACCTGATCACGGCTTGATCGAGAGTCAAAGCAAAGCGGCCATCATTGGCCGCTTTTGCATTTTTGCGCCCATGACGTTTTTCAATCACATCGATGCCGCTTTCGCCCTTGCCCTGCAGCGATCTGTACACGATTCTTTAGCTATCTGCCGTCACCCACTCCCAGCATCGCAGAGGCCTCTATGAAAACCGTGGCACAGCTTCTAAAAACAAAAGCCCAGCAGCACCACCAGGTTCACACCATCGGCCCCGACCACATGGTGCTCGATGCGCTGAGGTTGATGGCCGAGAAGAACGTCGGTGCCCTGCCGGTGGTGCAGGACGGGCGTGTGGTGGGGATCGTCAGTGAGCGCGACTACGCGCGCAAGATGGTGCTCAAGGGCCGTAGTTCGGTGGGCACGCCAGTCAGCGCGATCATGAGTGCGCCGGTGATTACCGTCGACCCACACCAGAACGTTGAATACTGCATGAACATGATGACCAACAGTCACCTGCGCCACCTGCCGGTGGTCGAGAACGGCGAGCTGCTGGGCCTGCTGTCGATTGGCGACCTGGTCAAGGAAGCCATCGCCGAACAGGCCAACATGATTCTGCAACTGGAACAGTACATTCGCGGCGACTGATTCGCGGCGGGCTCAGCGGTATTCGCCCTCCAGCTCATCGAGCTGGTGGTCGAAGCTGCGCAGGCGCGCTGACCAGGTGTACACCAGCACTTCCAGGTCGCGGTTGAGCACCGCGGCGCCGCGCCCGCTGCTCTGCTGCGAGTCGCACAAGTCCAGTTGATAACGCTCCCGGGCCATTGCAGTGGCAACCGTAGACAGCTCGCGGGCGTTGTCCAGCCAGTGGCGGCGGTGGTCATGGGTTTCGCGGTCGAGCTCGCGGCATTGGCGTTTCAGCGCTTCCAGGCTCTGCTCTAGCGGCGTGCCTTCAAGCTCGCCCATTACCTCCTGGAAGGTACGCCCGGGCTGCCAGTAACTGCCCCAGAAATAACGGTCGAAGACGGTTTCGACCCGGCGCAAGGCAACCTTGGTGTTCCAGATAGCCACCAAGGTTCGCCCTTGGGCCAACTGGCGTTTGCTCACCCGCAGTTGCTGCCAGGCAATCCACGCCAGCGCGGTCAGGGCCAGCGCCCCGATCACGCCCCCGGCGGCGTAAAGAAATACCAGAGCCTGACCCAGCTGGTGGGTCTGTTTGATTCCATAGAAATAACCGACGGTCAGCAGCCCCAGGGCGGTCACGGCACACCAGAAACCGGCGGCATAGGGATCTTTCATTGGCGCTGTCCCCTTGTTGTTTTTCCTGAGCATAGCAACGCCATTCGCCGGTCGATGTGCCGCTCGGCGTTTATTTTTTCGGACGCCGCAACGCCTCGTTCAGCTGGTCGAACGGCACGGCCCAGTCGGAGTCTTCGAGGATACTTTCCTTGAGAAATGCCCGCTGGCTGTCGGTCCAGAACGGCGCATCCACCAGCTTGATATCGCCCTTGAGTGGCGAGTGGCTGGTGATGAACTGGTCGATACCCTTCGCATCATCAGCCAGGCCCAGCTGTTTGAAGAGCTCCGAAAACGGATGAATATTTGATTCCATGCGTGACTCCTTGGGGCCAGGCCGGGCATCCACGACGCCAGCCTGGCAGTGGGTTGATCATCAGCAAACCTCACGCACTTCGGCGTTCGGCACCAGTTTCAGGTATTGCGTCATGTTCATGTGGATCAGGTGATCGTGATCACCGGCCTCGACATAGATATCGCCCTGACGGGTCAGGGTCGGGTCGAGCAGCATCTTGATCGAGTAAGCATCGCCCAGTGCCGGAATGGCGCCACGCTCGCAGTCGCCGAACAGATGGGGCAGCCCGCTTTCATGGGTCATTTGCCAGGCGCCGGTGGCCCGCACCTTGCTCATGTCCAGGTGACGGTTGGCCGGTAGCACGGCCATCAGATAGTTGCCATGGCGGTCGTCGAGCATGACCGACTTGGCCACCCGCTCGGCGGGCACACCAGCGGTACGGGCCGACTCAAGGCTGGTGGATGAGTGCGGGTGAGAAATGATGTCGTAATCGCAGCCGGCCTTGTCCAGGCACTGCTGCAGGGTTTTTGCCATACGCATGATGCACCTCCGGATACAGCGCCCCCACTTCTGAAGTTTAGGCCGTGCTGCCGCAAGCAGCCGACTAAACTTATTGGACACGCACAGCCCGGGTGAATTCAGGTGATCGCTCGCTGGTGTCGGCACCTGCTGGTTTTATTGATGCTCGGCGCCCTGACGAGCGGTGTGGCTGCGCCCGGCAATCCGGTGCTGGTACTGAGTATCGACGACGCCATCGGCCCGGCCAGTGCCGACTACCTGATACGCGGCCTGGAGCAGGCCAAGACGCAGCAGGCGCAATTGGTGGTCATCCGCCTCGACACCCCGGGCGGGCTCGACAGCTCGATGCGCGCGATCATCAAGGCGATCCTCGCCAGCCCCGTGCCAGTAGCTGCCTTCGTCGCCCCCGGTGGCGCCCGGGCGGCCAGCGCCGGCACCTATATTCTCTACGCCAGCCATGTCGCGGCCATGGCCCCGGGCACCAACCTCGGCGCCGCCACGCCGGTGCAGATTGGCGGGATGCCAGGCCCGCCGAAAGACCCGGCTGCGCCCACCGGCGACAAGCCAGCACCGAGCAGCGAACAAGACACCCTGACCCGCAAGCAGATCAACGACGCTGCCGCCTATATTCGCGGTTTGGCGCAACTGCGCGGGCGCAATGCCGACTGGGCTGAACAGGCGGTACGCGAATCGGTCAGCCTGCCAGCCAACGAAGCCTTGCGCCTGAAAGTCATCGACCGCATCGCCAACGACCTGCCCGACCTGCTGCGCCAGCTCGATGGCAAAAGCCTCGAAGCCGCCGGCCAAGCCGTGCAGTTGCACACCGCCAACGTCAGCATCATCGAACGCGAGCCGGACTGGCGCACGCGCCTGCTGGCGGTGATCACCAACCCCAGCGTGGCGCTGATCCTGATCATGATCGGTATCTACGGGCTGATGTTCGAGTTCATGAGCCCGGGCTCCGGGGTCGGCGGGGTGATCGGTGGTATCTGTCTGCTGGTGGCCCTGTATGCCTTGCAGTTGTTGCCGGTGAGCTATGCCGGCGCGGCGCTGATCCTGCTTGGCATCGCCTTCATGATTGCCGAGGCGTTCCTGCCCAGTTTTGGCGTGGTCGGCTTTGGCGGCATCGTTGCCTTCGTGGTCGGCGCGGTGATCTTGATGGACACCGACGTGCCCGGCTTCGGCATCCCCCTGGCGCTGATCCTGACCCTCGCCCTGCTCTCGGCGCTGCTGCTCGGCGGCGTGCTGGGCATGGCCATGAAGGCGCGCCAGCGCGCGCTGGTCAGTGGCGATGCCGGGCTGGTGGGTAGCCTGGCGACGGTGATGGCGGTCAATGACAGCGACCCGTTCATCGGTTCGGTGCAGGCGCAGGGTGAACAGTGGCAGGCCCAGTGCCAGACGCCACTGCAGGTGGGGCAACGCGTCCGGGTGATGACACGCAAGGGCGTACTACTGGACGTCAGCGCCGAGGCACAACCACCGGCGCAAGGAGACTGAGATGTTTTTCGAACTGGGCTTTGGCGCCTTGCTGGCGCTGCTGGCGGTATTGTTGCTGTCGGCCTTTCGCATCCTGCGTGAATACGAGCGCGGGGTAGTGTTCCAGCTCGGGCGCTTCTGGCGGGTCAAAGGGCCGGGGCTGGTGCTGTTGATTCCGGGGATCCAGCAGATGGTCCGGGTCGACCTGCGCACCGTGGTGCTGGATGTGCCGCCACAGGATGTCATCACCCGCGACAACGTCTCGGTCAAGGTCAACGCGGTGCTGTACTTTCGCGTGCTCGACCCGCAGAAGGCGATCATCCAGGTCGAGGACTTTCTCATGGCCACCAGCCAACTGGCGCAGACCACCTTGCGCGCGGTGCTGGGCAAGCATGAGCTGGACGAACTGCTGGCCGAGCGCGAACGGCTGAACCTGGACATCCGCCAGGTGCTGGATGCGCAAACCGATGCCTGGGGCATCAAGGTGGCCAACGTCGAGATCAAGCATGTCGATCTCAACGAGTCGATGATCCGCGCCATTGCCCGCCAGGCCGAGGCTGAACGTGAGCGGCGGGCCAAGGTGATCCATGCCGAAGGTGAACTGCAAGCCTCGGAGAAACTGATGCAAGCGGCAGAAATGCTCGGCCGCCAGTCGGGGGCGATGCAGCTGCGCTACATGCAGACCCTGGGCAGCATTGCCGGCGACAAGTCGTCGACCATCGTGTTTCCGTTGCCGATCGAGATGCTCAAGGGGCTTGTGGATAAGTAAGGCGCGCCCACAAGTGCTCTGTTTACACAGCACCTGTGGGAGCTGGCCTTGCCAGCGATGCAAGGCGCAGCCTTGCCGCTTTTACCAACCACCACCCAATGCCAGGAACAAGCCGATCTGCCCCATCGCCACCTGGGTATTGGCCGCCGCCAATTGCGCGCGCATCTCGGTGTAGGTGCGGGTCGCCTGCAGGTCCGCCAGGAACGACTCCCGCCCGGCCTGGTAAAACCTATGGGTCTGGTCTGCCGCCAGTTGCGCCGAACGCTCGGCATCGGCCAAGGCATCGCGGCGCTCGAGCAAGGCGCTGTATTGCGCAAGGCTGGTCTGGGTTTCGCGAATGGCGTTGAGCACCACCCCGTCAAAATGCGCCAGCGCCGCCTGGGTCGAAGCTTGCGCCTCACGGATGCGCGCCCGCGAACCGTTGGTCGGTACATTCCAGGTCAGCAGCGGGCCGAAGCCCCAGCGGTTGGTCGCAGGTTTGCCGAGATTTTCCAGGATACCGATGGTGCCCACCTGGGCACCGATGCTGATGTCCGGATACAACTGCCCGGTGGCTACGCCGATAGTCGCCGTGGCCGCGGCCAGGCTGCGTTCGGCCTGGCGGACATCCGGACGGCGCTTGAGCAGCGCGGCGCCATCGCCCACTGGCAGCACCTGGGCGATATGCGGTAGCTCGGCGCAATCGGCGGTTCCGGCCGGCAACTGGTTGAGCGGCTTGGCCAGCAGCATCGACAAGGTGTACAGGCCCGCTTCACGCGCAGCCTGGTAACGCGGCAGCTCGGCGCGCAAGGATTTGAACTGGGTTTGCGAGCGGGTCACCTGGGTTTCGTCACCACGCCCGGCATCGCGCAGGCGTTGGGTCAGGGTCACGCTCTGCTGCTGCAGGTCCAGGGACTCATGGGCGATATGGTATTCCTCGTTGGCCGCGCAGACCTGGGTGTAGGCACGTACCACGTCGGCCACCAGGGTGATGCGTGCGGTATCGGCGGCGGCCTGGGTCGCGTCGGCATTGGCCTGGGCGGCCTCGACGCCACGCTTGAGGGTGCCCCACAGGTCGAACTGGTATGACGCGCTGATGATCGCCTCGCCGATGTTGGCCACCGGCACTTTCTCTGGTTGCAAAAAGGCTTCGCCGGACTCCTGCAAACGCTGGGCGCCCAGCTTCACACCGCCGTTCAGGCCACCCTGGGCTTCGGCCTCTTCGACCTGGGCACGGGCCTTGGCGATGTTCGCCGCCGCCACACGCAGTTCGCTGTTGGCCGCCAGGGCCTGGCGCACCAGCTCATTGAGGCGTTCGTCCTGATACAGGTGCCACCAGTCTTTCGGCACGGGCGCCGAGACCACACTGCTGGCGTCCTGGCGCAGTTGGCCCTGCAAGTCGGCGCGCTGGATCGCGGCATCCTCGGGCACGTTGTAGTCCGGCCCGACCATCTGGCAGGCCGACAGCAGCAGGCTCAAGCCGAGCAGTGACAGCCGTTTCATTGGCCCTTGTCCTCAAGGATCGACACCGTCGCCGTACGCCCGGCGATCATGCGAAAGTCTGCCGGCACCTCATCGAAGGCAATCCGCACCGGGATCCGCTGGGCCAGGCGCACCCAGCTGAACGCCGGGTTGACGCTGGGCAGCAGGTTGGCGCCGCTGCTGCGGTCGCGGTCCTCGATACCGGCGGCAATGCTCTGCACCCGCCCGCTCAGGCGGGTGTTGTCGCCGAGCACGCGGATATCCACAGCCTGGCCGATGTGAATGCCGGCCAGCTTGGTTTCTTCGAAGTAGCCATCGACGTGGTAGGAGTCGCTGTCGACCACCGACAGCACCGGCCGCCCGGCACTGACAAACTCGTGGGCACGCGGCGCGCGGTCGTTGAGGTAGCCATCAACCGGGCTGCGCACCACCGAACGGTCGAGGTTCAACTGCGCAGCATCCACCGCCACCTGGGCTTCGGCCAGGGCCGATTCGGCGCGGGCCTGGCGCGACTGGCTCTCTTCCAGTTGCTCGGCGGCCACCAGGTTACCCAGGCCACGATTACGCCGGGCTTCGCGCTGGGCCTGGGCCAGGGTTTCCTTGCGCTCGGCCAGGGTCGCCTGGGCCTGGCGCAGGGCCAGGTGGAAGCGGTCCTGGTCGATGGTGAACAGCACGTCGCCACGCTTGACCACCTGGTTGTCGCGTACCTCTACCTGCTGGATCAAACCGGAAACATCAGGGGCGATCTGGATCACGTCGGCGCGGATGTGCCCATCCCGGGTCCAGGGGGCGAACATGTAGTACATGACCATCTGCCAGACCAACACGGTCGCCAGCGTCACTACCAGCAGGGTCAGGACCACGCGGCCCAGGGTCAACAAGGGTTTTTTCATGGCAGCATCAGGTTTCGGCAAAAGTGATCGACCGTGCCGAGCAGCACGGCGTAAAGCGCAACGTTAAACAACGCCCGGTGCCAGACCAGGCGGTAGAAATGCACGCGGTTGAGCAGCGCGTGCACACCGAGAAACAGCAAATAGGTGACGACCATCATCACCAGCAGCGTGGGCAGGAACACCCCGCTGATATCCAGATCTCCGATCACAGCGGCGCTCCATCGATGCCATAGGGCAGTTGTTGCTGATCGTCGGATGGCTCAAGCACCACCTCGACCCCCGGCAACAGCGCCAGGCGTAGGCCGCTCAAGGCGTGCAACAGGTGCACCCGGGCCTCGGCGCTGTCGGCCAGGTCGTTGAGGTTGAGGGCGCGACGGGCGCGCTCCATGCTCTGCAACAGCACCTCGGGCGCGTGCAGCCGACGGCGCGCGTCCAGGCAGGCCTGAAAGTGTTCGCCCACCTCTTCCACCACCCGCTCCAGCAACTGGCGCGGCTGCGCGCCGACCCGTGGCATATAGGCCAGCAGGTCGAGCAGGTTCAGGCCCACGCGCAGGTCTCGCAGGGCGGTGCCGGTGTCCTGGCCGGTCTGGGTCAGGCGCGGCAGTTGCTGCATCAGCCGGTCGAGCATCTGCACGCCCAGGTGCCGGTGCTCGGCCAGGGTCGCCGGCTGGGTCATGCCGACGATGTCGTGCCAGCTGAAACGGGTCAGGCGCTTGGCCGCAAGCTCAACGCCGAACGGGCGCACCACCAAGGTCCAGACGAAGGCGAACAGCAAGCCCACCGGCCCGGCCAGGTTGGCGTTGATGAAGGTCAGGAAGTTGGCGTCGTAGGCGCCCTGGATGCTGATGAACGAGGCGGTGTTGACGATAGTCAGCAAGGTGCCCAGGTAGAAGCGCGGCTGCACGGTCAGGGTGCCGACGCAGATGCACGGTATGGCGAAGGCCAGCACCAGCATCGGAAAGTCATGCAGGTTGGGCAGCACCAGAAACAGGTAAAGGCTGGCAAACAGCACCGACAGCGAAGTCCAGAAGAAGAACCGGTAGATCTGCGGCGCCGGATCGTCCATGGCGGCAAAGAAGCTGCAGGCCACGGCGGCGAGAATCACCGCGCTGCCGCCGTCGCCCCAGCCGAGCAAAATCCACAGGGTGGTGGCAACGATGATCGCGCTGACGGTGGAGAACACCGAGTAGAGCATCAGCCCCCGGTCGAAGAACGGCGTCAGCCGGCCCAGGCGCCAGTGCCGATACACCGCGCGCCAGGGCGAGAGGTCTTCGTTGCGGATGGCGTGCTGCAGGCTGCAACAGTCTTGCCACAGGTCGGCCCATTCAGCCAGCCGATAGAGCGCGTTGGACAGCAGCAGCGAGGCGCGCTCATCAAGGGCGGCGGCGCTCGGTTGCATATGTTCGATGTGCGCACGCAACGCCGACCAGCGTGCCGGCGATGAATCCTGCGCGGTGCCCTGCAGCCAGGCGCGGGCTTCGCTCAGCAATGGCTGCAGTTGTTCGCTCTGGGCCGGAGCACGGCCTTCAAGGGCGAGCAAGGCGTCGTCGAGGGCATCGATCACCGGTAGCAGGTGGATCATCCGCCCACGTAGCTCGCGGGCATTCTTCACCGTTTGCGGCCGTGCGCCTTCATGGGACAACTGGCCGATCATCAGCTCCAGCGAGTTGAAGGTGGTGACCATCGAGGCACGCAAGCCGCCGACTTTATCGGCAGTCGCCTCGCGGGCCAGGAAGGTATCGCTGTAGCGGATCGCCTCGTTGAACCAGTTGCCAGTGGCGCCAACCAGCACCGGGGTCAGGCGCCGTGGCCAGAAGATCGCTCCGACCACTGCCGCACAGACGATGCCCAGGCAGATCTCCTGGGCCCGCGACGAGGCAATGTCGAACACTGCCAACGGGTCGTCGACCACCGGCAGGGCAATCATCGGCAGGGTGTAGCCGGCCAGCATCAGCGCATAGCTGTTGGCGGTGCGCAGGTGCAGCGAGAGGAACAGCAAGGTGCCGGTCCACAAGGCCACGGCGACGGTCAAAAGCACCGGTGTCTGCACCAGCAGCGGCACCAGGAACACCGCCCCGGCGGCGCCGAGCAAGGTGCCCATGGCGCGATACAGGGCCTTGGAACTGGTGGGCCCGACGAACGGGCTGGAGACGATATACACCGTAGCCATGGCCCAGTAAGGCCGTGGCAGTTGCATGAGCAAGGCGATGTACAGGGCGATCATCGACGCGGCAAAGGTGCGCACCCCGTAGAACCAGTCGCGCGCCGGCGGCATCGAGCTGAAAAAACCGTTCACGTCGGCACGCCCGGGGTGCGCTGGGCAGCGTCTTCGAAGGCGCGCAGCACACGCAGGGTGGCCAGCAGGTCGGCTTCGTCGATGCCCTGCAGCACTTCGCGGCGCAGGCGCACCAGTTCGCCTTCGATGGCTTCGGCCAATACCCGACCGCTGGCGGTCAGGCTCAGGGCCTTGGCCCGGCGATCGACCGGATCTTCCGTACGGCAGACAAAGCCTGCATTGCACAGCTGGTCGAGCAGGCGCACCAGCGACGGGCTTTCGAGCCCCGCCGCCTGGGCTACGGCGACCTGGTGCACGCCATCGCCCAGGCGCACGATCATCAGCAAAGGGACCGCGCAGGCTTCGGAAATGCCGTAGCCGGCCAGGGTCGCCTGGCAGATGCGCCGCCAGTGCCGGCCGGCCACCACCATGCCGCTGCTGATGTTGAGTTGCAGTGCGTCGAGGGTCATGAAGGGAGGTTCGTGGCTATATTCATAGTTTGCTAACTATCAATATTCTTCGATCACCGCCCCTGCCGTCAATAGTGGCTGACAAACGTCATGTTCAAGGTTGCAGCTGATCGTCCAGCTTCATGTTCAGCGCCAGCTTGCTGCCCAGGCTGATCGCCTGCTCGCGCCAGAACAGGTAACGCAGGGCGTTGTTGACCTCGCTGAAATGCACCGCCAGCTCTTCGGCAGCCTGCATCACCCCGGCCACTGCGGCCAGTTCCAGCCAGTACACGGCGGCCTTGCTGTCGACGTTGACCGTCAGCCCATGCAGCAGGCGATAGCCGACCTCGAAGCGGCAGCGTGCGTCACCGCGCTGGGCGCCGCGCAGGAACCAGCGGTAGGCCTGCTGCAGGTCGACCTGCCAGTCCTGGCTGTCGCTGTCACAGATTTCTTCTTCGTAGAGATCACCCAACGCCGCAGCGGCGTGTTCCAGGCCACGCTCGAACGCCTGCTGGTAGTACTCTGCCGCACTGGCATAGGCGACCTCCACTCCCTTGCCGAAGTAATGCTGCTGGCCGAGGTTGAACCAGGCTGCGGCACTGCCCTGCAGGGCCGCCATACGCAGCAGGTGCCCGGCCAGGGTCGGGTCGGCGCGCCAGTACTTGCCATTGAGCCAGATCCAGCCCAGGTCGTTGAGCGCGCCGACGTTGCCTTCCAGGGCCTGGGCGCGCAGGTCGTCGTACACCGCCTGCAGGTCGCTGGCTTCGTCCAGGCGGCTGATCAGGGCGAAACTCTCGCCCAGCACTGCCCGCTGGCTGGGCATGCCGACCCCGGCGTACAACCGCTGCAGGCGGCCAGGGCGGCCGGGCGCAGGGATGATCCGCTCGGGCAACAGGCGCTCAAGCAGTGGGTAGATGTTGCTTGCAGCTGACATGTTCGTCCTCATTGAACTACCCACAGATCCAACAGCGGGAGTGATGAGGCGTGATTCTGCGCACGGCCACGACAAAACCTGTCGCGAACGATTCAGTTAGGGCACTCAACTGCTTCATCCTTGATCTGGATACATAAATGGCTAATTGCCATATCACTGCGCTGGCGCCATGCTACAACCGCAAGCCTAGACAAGGACGCCACCTTTTGCCCTCCGCCACGACACGCGCCACCCTCAGCCGCCAATGGGAGTTGCTGCGCCAGTTGCCCAGCCGCTCACCGGGCATTACCAGTGCCGAGCTGGTTGGCCGCCTGCAGGACGCAGGATTCACCATCAGCAAGCGCAGCATCGAACGCGATCTCAACGAGCTTTCGCTGATTTTCCCGCTGGAGCGCAACGACAAGAGCATCCCGTACGGCTGGCACTGGGCAGCCAACGCCTGCATTGAATTGCGCGGTATCAGTGTCAGTGAGGCGCTGAGCCTGGCGCTGGTGGAAGAGGCGGTACGCCCGCTGTTGCCGGGGAGCATGCTCAAGGTGTTGGACCCGCGCTTCAGCCATGCCCGGCAGAAACTCGAACACCTGTCGGGAGCGAACAAGGTGGCGCGCTGGCTGGACAAGGTCGCCAGCGTACGCCCGGACATGAACATGCAGGCCCCGGAAGTGCCCGACAGTATCCTCGAGACCGTGCAGCATGCGCTGCTTGAGGAATACCAGCTGCACTGCCAGTACTACTCGGCGCACAACGACAAGCTCAGCGAACTGACCCTCAACCCGCTGGCGTTGATTCAGCGCGGCCAGGTCAGCTACCTGATTGCCACCGCTGCGCCCTATACCGACATTCGCCAGTTCGCCGTGCATCGCTTTCGCAAACTGCGCATTCTCGACAGCCCCACCGAAGGCCTGCGCGCCTTCGACCTGCAAGCGTACCTGCGCAGCGACGCCCTGCAGTTCGGCGATACCGACAAGATCGAACTGCAGGCCTGGATCAGCGACAACCTCGCCCGCCTGGTGCGCGAGACGCCGCTGTCGGCCGATATGCACCTGACCCCGCTGGACGCCGGGCACCGCCTCAAAGCTACTGTCAGCAACAGCTGGCAGTTGCGCTGGTGGCTACTGAGCCAGGGTGACGGGCTGATCGTCGAGCAGCCCCTGAGCCTGCGCCAGCAAATTGCCGAAACCCTCAACAATGCCGCGGCGCAGTACCAAAGCGCCTGAGCCGCTCAGCGCTGCATGCCCCAGCGGCGCACAGTGATGCGCTCCAGAGAGTTGAACACCAGGCTCTCGACCAGCAAGCCGATCAAGATCACCACCGCAAGGCCAGCGAACACCTTGTCGGTGTACAGCTCGTTGCGGTTCTGGAAGATGTACCAGCCCAGCCCGCCCTTGCCGCTGGTGGCGCCGAACACCAGCTCGGCGGCGATCAGCGTGCGCCAGGCAAAGGCCCAGCCAATCTTCAGCCCCGAGAGGATCGACGGCAGCGCCGCCGGAATCAGGATATGCACGACCAGGCGCAATCCGCGCAGGCCATAGTTGCGCCCGGCCATGCGCAGGGTTTCACTGACGCCAAGAAAGCCGGCGTAGGTATTCAGCGCCAGGGCCCAGAGCACCGAATGCACCAGCACAAAGATCAGGCTGTTGTCGCCCAGGCCGAACCACAGCAGCGCCAAGGGCAGCAAGGCAATCGCCGGCAAGGGGTTGAACATCGAGGTCAGGGTGCTGAGCAGGTCGCGGCCGAACTGGGTCGACACCGCCAGGCTGGTCAGGCCAAAAGCCAGAACGATGCCCAGTAGGTAACCCTTGAGCAGCACCACCAGTGACACCCCAACCTTGGCCAGCAACTCGCCGCTGAGCAGGCCGTCGTACAGGGCCGCGGCGGTTTGTAAAAAGCTCGGCAGCAGCAGGTCGTTGCCCTGATAGCGGGCGATGGCTTCCCAGGCCAGAGCCAGCAGAATCAGGATCAGGCCCTTGCGCAGCCAGCCCTGTTGCCAGAGGCGCTGGCCGAGCGGCAATTGGCGCTCAAGCGGAACGCTGAGCAACGGTTCGAGAACCACTTCGTATTCCTGACGCGGCGTAACAATCGTGGTCATGGCAAAACTCCCGGTCAGTAGGCAATGCGAATGTCGGCGAAACCCATCGCCGGGTCGTGCTCGACCTGGGCATCATCGTCGAACAGCAAGCGGTGGATACGCCGCGCCGAGGCCTGGAAATCACTGGCGCCAAGGCTTTGCAGGTTGTACTGGTGGCTATGGATTTCAGCGCGTACCCGGCCCGGATGGGGCGACAGCAGGAGGATGCGGTTGCCGACCACCAGCGCCTCTTCGATCGAATGGGTAACGAACAACAGGGTGAAGCGCACCTCTTCCCAGAGCAGCAGCAGCTCTTCCTGCATCTTGCGCCGGGTCAGGGCGTCGAGGGCGGCGAAGGGTTCGTCCATCAGCAGGATCTTTGGCTGCATGGCCAGCGCCCGGGCAATCGCCACGCGGGCTTTCATGCCGCCCGACAGGGTATGCGGATAGGCATCAGCGAAACCCGCCAGACCGACCTTTTCCAGGTAGTGCAAGGCGCGCTGTTCTGCCTCCTTGCGCTTGAGCGTGCCCGAGGCGAGCAACGGGAACATTACGTTGTGCTTGACGGTTTTCCACGGCGGCAGCTGGTCGAACTCCTGGAACACCACGATGCGGTCCGGGCCCGGGCCCTGCACGGCCTGGCCCTGCAGGCGGATCTGCCCTTCCCTGGGCTCGATGAAGCCGGCCACCGCCTTGAGCAGGGTCGACTTGCCGCAGCCCGAAGGCCCGAGCAGGACAAAGCGGTCGGCTTTGTCCACTTCGAAACTGACCTGATGGGTAGCCCGCACCACGCGCTGCGCGGTGCGGTATTCGAGGCTTACGTTATCCACCTGCAGCAGCGGCGGCGTGGCGACGCTGCTCAGCTTGCTGACCGTGTGGCCTGGCAATGGGGTGTTCATCCGGTCAGCTCCCTTGCAGCGGTTTCTCGTCCTGGAAGAAGTAGTCTTTCCAGGATTCGGGTTTGTGCTTGATCGCGCCCACGCGGTAGAGGAACTCGGCCAGCGGGTAGGTGTTTTTTGGCGTCACGCTGAATTCGTACTGCGGGTTGTCGATGATCTTCAGCAACGCCTCGCGGTCGATCTTGGCCTTGGTCACGCGAATGTAGGTGTCAGCTGCGGCGGCCTTGTCGTTCTGGGCAAACTCGGCGGCTTCGGCCAGAGCATCAACAAAGGCTTTGTAGGTCTTGGGGTTGTCATTGCGGAATTTTTCGGTGGCGAACAGCACGGTCGGCGAGTTCGGGCCGAGCAGGTCGTAGGTGTTGAGCACCACGTGCACGTCCTTGTTGGCCAATACCTGGTCCTGGAACGGCGGGTTGGAGAAGTGCGCGTTCAGCTCGGTGCCGCCGGCCAGCAAGGCTGCGGTGGCATCCGGATGAGGGACGGCCAGGGTGTATTTGTCGAGGCGGTTGTATTCCTTGTCGCCCCACTGCTTGGCGGCGGCGTACTGCAAAAAGCGCGACTGCACCGAGACACCCACCGCCGGCAGGGCGATGCGGTCTTTCTCGCTGAAGTCGGCGATGGTCTTGACCTTGGGATTGCTGCTGACCAGGTAATAAGGGAAGTTGCCCAGCGAAGCCACGGCCTTGACGTTCTGGCGGCCCTGGGTGCGGTCCCAGATGGTCAGCAGCGGGCCGACGCCGGCACCGGCGATGTCCACCGAGCCTGAGAGCAAGGCGTCGTTGATCGCAGCACCGCCCGACAATTGCGTCCAGTCGACCTTGATGTCGATGCCCTGCGCCTTGCCGTGTTTTTCGATCAGGTTCTGATCGCGCACCACGTTGAGCAGCAAGTAAACGATGCCGAACTGCTCGGCAACGCGGATTTCACCTTCGGCCTGGGCCGTGGCCGGCGCCACCAGGCTGCCGGCGAGCAGGCTGGCACCCAGGCCGATACTGGCCGCCAGGCGGCTGATTGATTTGCGCATGCTGTACTCCTCGAAAGATCAGAACGGGGCATCGCCCTGGATGGTGGTGCGGTACAGCTTGCGGCGCAGGTGCGCAGGGCAGCCGCTGGCCAGGTGGATCAACGAGCGGTTGTCCCAGAACACCAGGTCATGGGGCTGCCATTGATGGCGGTAGATGTTCTGCTCGAGCACGCTGTGGGCGTAGAGCTCGGTCAGGATCTGCCGGCTTTCATCGTCGGGCAGGCCAACGATGCGGGTGGTGAAGCCTTCGCTGACAAACAGCGCCTTGCGGCCGTTTTCCGGGTGGGTGCGCACCACCGGGTGAATCACTTCCTGCACCTGCGCCAGTTGCTCGGCAGTCAGGGTCGGGCGCCAGTTGCCTTCGAACTTGGTCTCGCTGTAGCGAGCGGTATAGGAATGCGCGGCGCTGCGGCCTTCAACGGCTTTGCGCAGGGCCTCGGGCAGGCCGTCCCAGGCTTTGTGCATGTCGGCGAACAGGGTGTCGCCGCCTTCGCTGGGCAGCTCCTGGGCGTGCAGCATCGAGCCCAGGCTTGGCAGTTCCTTGTATGACAGGTCCGAGTGCCAGAACTTGCCGGCGTCGCCCAGGCCAATGTTCTGCCCGTTCTCGACGATGTTGGAGACGATGAGGATTTGCGGGTGGCCGCTGAGCAGGAACTGCTTGAGCACGTGGATCTGCAGCTCACCAAAACGGCGGCTGAAGGCGATCTGTTGTTCGGGGCTGATGCGCTGGTCGCGAAACACCAGCACGTGGTGGTCGAGATGAGCCCGGTGGATCCGGGTGAAATCTTCGCCGCTGACGGGCTTGCTCAGGTCCAGGCCGATGATCTCGGCGCCGACGGCACCGCTGAACGGCAGGATTTCGAACGCTTGCTGCTGTGCGCTGTCGATGGACGACAAGGCGTTAGAGGCCGCTGACATGATTCACTCCCACGCAGAGCGCGCCCAAAGGTGCGCGCATCGATCAGAAACTCACGGTGTTCCGTGTTGATTCGGTCGTGCGGCGCGCCGATTGGTCGGCAGGTACGCAGGGGAGTGACTATAAAGTCATAAGAGGAAGAATTTAAATATCTTTAGTGCATAAGCATATGGTGAGCTTCAGGGCCTCATCGCTGGCAAGCCAGCTCCCACAAAGTCCAACTGTGGGAGCTGGCTTGCCAGCGATGCTTTTAGCGCTCGCGCAGCGCTTCGGCCCGGGCGCGGATGATCGGCTTGAGCAGATAGCTCAGCACGCTCTTCTTGCCGGTGATGATGTCCACCGAAGCGACCATCCCCGGGATGATCAACAGCGGCTTCTCGTCGGTGCCCAGGTGGCTGCGCTCGGTGCGCAGCTTGATCACGTAGAAGGTGTTCTTGTCTTCGTCGGTGATGGTGTCGGCGCCGATCTGTTCGAGCTTGGCCTTGAGGCCGCCGTAGATGGTGAAGTCATAGGCGGTGAACTTGACCATCGCCTCCTGCCCCGGGTGCAGGAAGGCGATGTCTTGCGGGCGGATGCGCGCTTCGACCAGCAGGGTGTCGTCCAGCGGGACGATTTCGACCAGGTCGCTGCCCGGCTGGATTACACCGCCAACGGTGTTGACCAGCAGCTGCTTGACGATACCGCGCACCGGCGAGGTCACCAGGGTCCGGTTGACCCGGTCGTCCAGGGCCTTGCCGGTGGCCTGGGCCTTGCTCAGGTCGGTGCGCGCCTCGTTAAGCTGGGTCAGGGCTTCGCTGCGGAACTTGCCGCGGGTCTCGTCGATCTTGCGCTCGACTTCCTTGATCGCCGATTCGGCCCGCGGGATCGCCAGCGAGGTGGCATCCAGCTGGCCGCGGTTTTCAACCTCGGCACGCTTGAGGCGCAGCACTTCAACCTGGGAGATTGCGCCCTGGGCCACCAGCGGCTCGGACATGCTGATTTCCTGGCGCAGCAGTTGCAGGCTGTTGCGGTACTGGCCCTGCTTGGAACTGAACTCGCGCAGCTCTTGCTGGCGCTGTACCAGTTGCTCCTGCAGGCCGCCGATTTCGTCTTGCAGTTGCTGGCGACGGCTCTGGTACAGGGATTCTTCGTTGGCGGCCTGGCTTGGCGCAGCCTTGCGGATTTCTTCGTCGATCTTCAGCGGCCGGTCTTCAACCTCGGCGCTCAGGCGCTCGACGCGCAGGGCCATGGCCAGGCGATCAGCCTCAGTCTCGCCGACATTGGAGACAAAACGGGTGTCGTCCAGGCGCAGCAGCGGGTCACCGACTTCGACGATCTCGCCTTCTTTGGCGTAGATCTGCGCGACGATGCCGCCTTCCAGGTTCTGGATCTTCTGCAGTTTCGACGACGGAATCGCCTTGCCTTCGCCACGGGTAACTTCGTCGATAATGGCGAAGTTGGCCCAGAGCCCGAGGAACAGGAAGAATCCGATTACCCCCCAGATGGTCAGGCGCACGATGCGCGGCGCATCTTCGATCAGCGCCTTGTTGACCTCGGGCAGCGGCTGGCCGCTGAGCGATTCGGAACCTTTGAAATACCTGCGCAGGCTGTCCTTGATCTGGCCCATATCCATCTTAAGCAACACTGATCTGCCCCTTCTTCAGCGCATCCATGACGGCGGCTTTCGGGCCATCCGCGACTATCTGCCCGCGATCGACAACGATCAGGCGGTCGACCAGTGACAACAGCGAAGCCCGGTGCGTCACCAGGACCACGGTCTTGTTCTCGATAACTGCTTGCAGGCGTTGCTTGAGGCGTTCTTCACCGGTGTTGTCCATGGCGCTGGTCGGTTCGTCGAGCAGCAGGATCTGCGGGTTGAGCAACAAGGCGCGGCCGAGGGCGACGTTCTGCCGCTGGCCACCGGAAAGATTCTGGCCACGCTCGCCGACCTGCAGCTCGTAACCTTGCGGGTGCAGCCGGGCGAATTCGTGAACCCCGGACAGCTCGGCCGCCTGCAGGACCATTTCGTCCTCGACATAGCGCGCACCGCTGACCAGGTTGTCGCGCAGGGTACCGGCCAGCAGCTGGATGTCCTGGGGCACGTAGCCGATGTTGTGGCGCAACTCGCTGACGTCGATCTGGCGGATGTCGACGCCATCGACCAGCAACGAGCCGGCATCGGCTTCATAGAGGCCGACGATGAGTTTGGCCAGCGAGCTCTTGCCCGAGCCGCTGCGACCGATGATGCCGATTTTCTCGCCGGGGCGGATCGACACATTGACGCCCTTGAGCGCCAGGTTCTGCTGGTTGGGATAAGTGAAATCGACGCCGCGAAACTCGATGGCGCCCTGCAGTACCTGACGGCTCAGCGGGCGCTCTTCGAAGTTGCGCTCTTGCGGCAGCTCCATCATCTGGTCGGTGGAGACCATGGTCACCTTGGCTTGCTGGTAACGGGTCAGCAAACCGGAAAGCTGGCCTAGTGGGCCGAGGGCCCGGCCACTGAGCATGTAGCAAGCGATCAGGCCGCCCATGCTCAGGTTGCCGGCCATGATCTGGTAGACGCCGGCACAAATCAGCGCCACGCCGGCCAGTTGCTGGATCAGCAGGGTAATGTTCATCGCCAGGCCCGAGAGCACCTTGACCCGCAGCTCGAGGCGGCTGAGGGTGCCGATGGTCTGCTCCCACATGTACTGGCGTTCGCTTTCGGCGTTGTTGACCTTGACCGCATCGAGCCCGGCGAGGGTTTCGATCAGGCTCGACTGGCGCTCGGAGGCCAGGGCCATGGTCCGCTCCAGGGTCGCCACCAGCGGCTTTTGCAGGGCGTAGCCGATACCCAGGGCCAGCGGGAAGGCGATGATCGGAATCCACACCAGGTGCCCGCCAATGATGGCGATCACCAGCAGGATCAACAGGGTGAACGGCAGGTCGATGAGGCTGGTCAGGGTCAGCGAGGCAAGAAAATCGCGCAGGCCCTGGAATTCATGAATGTTCTGGGCAAAGCTGCCGACCCGTGCCGGCCGGTACTTCATGGCCATGCCGACGATGCGTTCGAACAGCGTCGCCGAGATGATCAGGTCGGTCTTCTTCCCGGCCAGGTCCAGGCACAAACTGCGCAAACCCTTGAGAATCAGATCGAAGATGTAGGCACCGGAAATCCCCAGGGCCAGGACCCACAGGGTCGAGGTGGCCTGGTTGGGCACGACGCGGTCGTAGACGTTCATCACGAACAGCGGCGCGGCCAGGGCGATCAGGTTGATCACCAGGCTTGCGGCGATGGCGTCGATGTACAGCCAGCGGCTGCGCTTGAGGGTGTCACGGAACCACGAACGCGCACGCGGAATCAGGTTGCCGTGGTTGACGTCGAACTTGTGCTGCGGCTGGGCGAAGAACACCCGGCCACTGTAGTCGCTCAGCAACGCTTCGCGGCTGACGTGCACCTCGCCGCCGTCGCTCTCGCTGAGCAACAGGCGCGCGGTGTCCTCATTCTCCCAACCGAGCAACACCGTGCTGCGACCGTCCTTGAGCAGGAGCATCGCCGGCATGGCGATGCTCGGGATCTGCTCCAGCTTGCGTTGCAGCAAGCGCCCCTGCAGGCCGGCACGGGCCGCCGCACGCGGCAGCAGCTCCGGGCTCAGGCGCTGGGCAGGCAACGGCAGGCCGGTGGTCAGCATGGCCCGGCTGGCGGGCTTCTGGTGCAGCACGCAGAGAGACAGCAGGCTGTCCAGCAACGGATCGTCGTGCTGACTGCGTGGATCATGGCTGAGCTGGACTCGACTGACTTCTGATTCCACGCGGGCTCTCTTAACGGTTGCGGTTGGCTATAACAGTGAACCTCAGTTCATGCCTGGCAGGTTCACTTTCGGTTTAAGGTCGTTCTGCACCACGGAGGCCATCGGTGCGACAACACCCTGGCTCTTGAGCAGTTGACCAATGGTCGCTTTGATTCGGTACTGAGTAAACACTTGGCTGTTCTTCACTTCAGCCAGACGGCGCTGGGCAGTGAAGAGTTCATTCTCGCTGTCGAGCAAGTCTAGCAAGGTACGTTCGCCCAGGCTGAACTGCTTCTGGTAGGCGCTGCGCACACTGTTGCTGTGATCGACGTATTGCTGGGCGATCGGCACCTGCGCATTGGCGTTGTCCATAGCGTTCCATGCCAGGCCGAGCTCCTCATTGAGCTGGCGCAAGGCATTGTTGCGAATGTCCAGCGCCTGATTGGTCAGGTACGACTTGGATTCCAGGTCGGCCTTGTTGCTGCCGCCGGCATACAAGTTGAAACTCATACGCAGCATAGCCTGCCATTCGTTGTTGTGGCCGTTCATGCCATCCAGATCGTTATCGGCCGTCCGTCCGAGTTCTGCATCAAAACGCGGATAGAAAGTAGACTTTGCAGCCTCGTATTGCTTCTCCGCCGCGGCGATATCGGACTCTGCCGAACGCAGGATCGGGCTGCTCTCGACCATCTGCTGACGGGCTTCGTCGAGGTTGGCCGGCAACAGGTCGACAAACGGCGCAGGGCTGCTTAACTCGTCCGGCAACTGACCGACCACGCTCAGGTAGTTGGTCTTGGCATCGGCCAGGTTGGTCTGCTCGGTGATCAGGTTGTTGCGGGCCTGGGCCAGGCGCGCTTCGGCCTGGTCAAGGTCGGCCAGGCGGCCGACACCACGGGCAGTGCGCAGCTTGATCTGGTCATAGATGCGTTCGTGGCTGCGCAGGTTGTCTTCTGCCAGGCGGACCATCTCGCGACGGGTCAGGACGTCCAGGTAAACCTGGGCAACGGTCAACGCGGTGCGCTCGGAGGCGCCCAGCAGCGAGTAGGCGCGGGAGTTGACGGTGGCTTGCTGACGGCCAACTTCACTCGAGGTGGCAAAACCGTCGAAGACCATCTGCCGCAGGCGCACGCTCGACTCACCACGGTTGAGGGTTTCCCAGCGGTTGCCGGTGCTCGGGCTGTCGGTACCTTCACGGCCATAACCGGCGAGCACATCGACACGTGGCAGGTAACCACCCTTGGCGGCGCGCAGTTGGTAATCGGCAGCGATTCGGCTGTTGACCCCGGCCTGGATTTCCGGGTGTACCTCGAGGGCTTTCTGCATGGCCTCTGGCAGGCTCTGTGCTTGAACGAAACTGGTGGCGAGGACGAAAGGAAGAGCAGTGAACAGTGACGCGCGCATTTAACTTTTTTCCCAGGGACGTCTTGTCCCAAATCACAGCAGAAATCGTTGCTGCATTAGAAAATGGCAACCGGAATGACCTTATGTCGGAAACTTCCGAAGGGGTACTTGGTTCGTACGGAGGAAGAGTGGCAGCCGCTCAAATATCAATGTGACATTACGGTGCTGATTGTTTAGGATGGCAGCAGGAAGGTCAATACTTTGGCATAAACTTAATAGCCAACAGTTATCGACAATATATTGACGTCAAAAGCACCAAACATACTATTGAAACATTCCATCAGAAAGCGGCAATTCAGCGCCGGCTGGCATGGAAGCCAAATTGAACGGGTAGCCCGGAGAGTCCAATGAGCAGTGTTGTTGCCATCGTCAAAAGCATTGTTGGCCAAGTAATCGCCGTATCCCCAGAAGGGATTCAACGTGTACTCATCGAAGGTGACCGCCTGTTCGCTGGCGAGCAGGTGCTCACTGGCCTGGCCGGCGCCGTCACCCTGGAACTGGCCGACGGCCGCACCCTGGACCTGGGCCGTGACACCCAGTGGAGTGCCGAGGCCCCGGACAGCAGCACTGACCTGGCGGCAGCAACCGCCCAGGCTGCGCCTTCGGTCGAAGAGCTGCAGCAGGCCATCGCCGCCGGCGCTGACCCGACCACCGAACTCGAAGCCACCGCAGCAGGCCCGTCGGCCGCCGGTAGCGGCGGCGCGGCCGGTGGTGGCCATAGCTTCGTCATGCTCGACGCCACGGCAGGCTCGGTCGACCCGACCATTGGCTTCCCAACCGGCCCGATCGGCTTTGCCACCGGCGCTGCGACCCAGGAACTGGGCGGCCTGGACGATGCCAACAACCCCAACACCACCACGCCTACGCGCGAATCCGGCCTGAGCCTGAGTGCCACGCCGTCGATCACCGAGGCGGGTGGCGTAATCATCTACACCGCCACCCTGGGCCAGCCACCGCTGACCGACCTGACCGTGACCCTGTCCAACGGCCAGGTCATCGTCATCAGCGCCGGGCAGACCACCGGCAGCGTCAGCGTGACCATCCCGCCGAACGACACCGTGTACCTGGACGGCAGTGAAATCTCCGCGACCATCACCGGCACCACCGGCGGCGCGGGCCTGATCATCACCCCGGACACCACCCCGGCAGTGACCCAGATCACCGACACCATCGACACCACCACGGTCAGCCTGACGGCCAACCCGAGTGTCACCGAGGGCGGCGTGATCACCTACACCGCCACCCTGACCAACCCGGCGCAGACGCCGGTGACCGTCACCCTGTCCAACGGCAGCACCATCACCATCGGCGCCGGCCAGACCACCGGCACCGTTGATGTGCAGACGCCGCCGAACGACGTCTACAACAACGGCAGCAGCGTCAGCACCACCATCACTGGCGCCACTGGTGGCAACTTCGAGAACCTGGTACCGAACCCGAACCCGGCGGTCACCACCATCACCGACTCGATCGATGACACCGGCCTGAGCCTGAACGCCACCGGCAGCGTCGCCGAAGGCGGCTCGATCATCTACACCGCGACCCTGACCAACCCGGCCGGCACCCCGGTGACCGTGACCCTGAGCAACGGCGCGGTGATCACCATCGCCGCCGGCCAGACCGAAGGCAGCGTCACCGTGCCGGCGCCGAGCGATGACGTGTATGTCGATGCCGGCAACGTCAGCGTCAGCATCGACAAGGTCGATGGCGGCAACTTCGAAAACCTGGTGGTCAGCAACCAGCCGGCGGTCACCGAAGTTACCGACACCATCGATACTTCGACTGTCACCCTGACCGCGAACAGCAGTGTTGCTGAAGGCGGCGTGGTCACTTACACCGCTTCGGTTACTGCGCCGGTGACTGGCTCTGCGCTGGTTATTACTCTGGCCAATGGTCAGCAGATCACTATTCCTGTTGGTCAGAGCACTGGCTCGGTTGAGTTTGTTGCGCCGAACAACGTGCACACTACCAATCCGGACCTGACCAACAGCATCACTGGCACCACCGGCGGCAACTACGAGAAGCTGGACACTGCCGGTAATCCGGTGACTACCGTTACTGATGGTCCAGGTACTGATGACACTACCGGTCTCAAGCTGACCGCGACGGGTTCGGTTGAAGAAGGTGGTTCGATTGTTTACACCGCCACACTGACCAACCCGGCTGGCACCGAAATGAAGGTGACCCTGAGCAATGGTGAAGTCATCACCATTGCTGCGGGGCAGACTGAAGGCAGCATTACCGTTGCCGCGCCTGCCGATGACGTATACATCGATGCTGGCGAAGTCAGCGTCACTGTTACCGGCACCACTGGCGGCGACTTCGAGAAAGTTGCTGTAGATGGCACTCCGGCTGTAACGCAAGTTACTGACACCATTGATACTTCGACTGTCACTTTGACAGCGAACAGCAGTGTTGCTGAAGGCGGCGTAGTTACTTACACCGCTTCGGTGACTGCGCCGGTTACCGGTTCTGCGCTGGTTATTACTTTGGCCAATGGTCAGCAGATCACTATTCCTGTTGGTCAGAGCACTGGTTCGGTTGAGTTTGTTGCGCCGAACAACGTGCACACCACCAACCCGGACCTGACCAATAGCATCACCAGCACCACCGGTGGTAACTACGAGAAACTGGATACTGCCGGTAACCCGGTGACTACCGTTACTGATGGTCCAGGTACTGATGACACTACCGGTCTCAAGCTGACCGCGACGGGTTCGGTTGAAGAAGGTGGTTCGATTGTTTACACCGCCACACTGACCAACCCAGCCGGCACCGAGATGAAAGTCACCCTGAGCAACGGTGAAGTCATCACCATTGCCAAAGGCCAGACCGAAGGCAGCATCACTGTTCCCGCGCCGGAAGACGATGTGTACGTCGACGCGGGCGAAGTCAGCGTGACTGTCACCGGTACTACCGGCGGCGACTTCGAGAAGCTGGCTGTGGATAACACCCCGGCCGTGACTGAAGTCACCGACACCATCGATACTTCGACCGTCACCCTGACCGCTACCCCAAGCGTCACTGAAGGCGGTGTCGTCACCTACACCGCGTCGGTTACTGCGCCAGTGACTGGCTCCGCGCTGGTCATCAACCTGGCCAAGCAAATCACCATTCCAGTCGGCCAAAGCTCCGGCACCGTGGACTTCGTTGCACCAAACAACGTGCACACCACTAACCCGGACCTGACCAACAGCATCACCGGTACCACCGGTGGTAACTACGAGAAGCTGGACACTGCCGGTAACCCAGTGACCACTGTCACCGACGGTCCAGGCACCGACGACACTACCGGTCTCAAGCTGACCGCCACCGGCTCCGTCGCTGAAGGCGGCGACATCATCTACACCGCCACGCTGACCAACCCGGCTGGCACCGAAATGAAGGTCACTCTGAGCAACGGTGAAGTCATCA
>NZ_JYOF01000022.1:0-86283 GCF_000955865.1 Pseudomonas sp. 2(2015) | reverse complement strand
CCGGGATTAGTTGACCACTACAGTGCTCCTGAAGCCGCGGATGTAAAGTATCGTGCTAGAGGGGATATCTTGATCCCTTATATTGAAGTCGCCATTCCATTAGAGTGTATAACATCCATTACAGTCGGGCCAATGAAGTATCAAGAAATGGCCTATCAGTCAATGAAGGAGTTCGTGGGGAAAATCAGTCGAGACAACTCCATCGATGGCACTATTCGGGTAGATAAATCTGCGACGCCTTACCGAGCTACTTGAGGCGATGCTTGAAGGTGTGCGGTGTTAGCTACCGCCGCATGCACCAAGGCGGGCAGTCTTCCTGTGAAGATCCCTTTGCAAGCCGTGAGGGGTTCAAGAAGTGGATCGATGATATCTACGGCGCGAGTCTGCCATCGTGTGCATGGGCCAGGGACTGGGAGCCTTCCGTGGATATCTGCTTCGAGGTGTGCGAGGACATGGACAAGAAGGCGCTGTCTCCGGTCGGGGCGGTTTTGTACGAAATGAAGGAGGCCGCTTGAGGGCTTATTGCGTTCCCGCACGCGTAGTGGCATTAGAGTTTTGCATATGGCAAACACTTCAAAAAGCCCGGCTTAAAGCCGGGTTTTTTTGCGTGTAAATTTTAGACAGACGCTCACCAAGATCGTTGCTACAGGCCGGTGGAGGTAGTTGGGCTGAATTGCACGCTAATCAAGTGCGTCCGCTCTTCGTCGTTCTTATCGCCCAAGCCCACAGATGCGCTTCCACCTATTTTTTTGGCTTTAATCGAAAGCTCGACTGTTTTGTCTTCGGAGAAAGAGGTGTTTTCCTTGAGCTCTATTGATGCCTCGGTGCACCCCCCGTGCTCTCTTGCAAAAACGACTGCTTTCCATGATGGCTCGAACGCTAGCCAGAAAAATGCGCTGCGATCAACTTGCTTTGAGGCATTCCAAGGGCATCCGCTAAGACTGAATACTCTCATATCGGAGGTAACAGCGGTGAGTTGGGAATTGGCCTTGTAGCCTGCTTCGGCAGATGCTATCGGACCCGCGTTTAGAGAACCGCCTGAATCAAAACGACTTCCTTGGCTACCGGATGTCATTTTGGTGATGCTGATCCGTGTCGCGCCGAGAGATACCAGAAGCCTGATCAACTCCGATTCCCGCTCTTCCATGACATGTGAATCATAGCTTTCGCTTGGGATGTAAAGATTTTCCGTTTCTGTGATGGGAAAGTCAGCTAGAGGGTGGCGTCTGTATGACTTTCCCGCCATCGGGTGCCCAGGTTGGAATCTATATCCAGAAGCTTTCGCCTCAGTTGGAGTGAAAGTCGCGCGCTCCACAAATGCGGCAAGCAGCTGTTCCTTATCGGCTCTTACAGCCTGATCCTCTCCAGCATCGCCGCTCACAAGGCTAGTCAGAGCCGGGATGCTGGAAATAGCGGCTTGGACAACGGAGGTAGGAAGCGGCCACAGAAGATCGTGAGTGAGCGCGATTGCTAATGACCCTAGCGGTTTTTCGGATGGCCCGCGTCCCACCATTGTGAAGTTCTGGGAAGAGGCATCGTCTTGCTGCTTAGGTTTAGCCAGGTACTCATCAATGATGTAAATGGTATCAAGCACGGCTCCGCTCCAATTGAGTTTCCATACGGTATGGCCAGATGGCCGATTCAGAGTGATTGTTAGATATCGGCAGCGAAAACGGGGCCTTTACACCGGGCGTGCAGCCTTCGTTTGGTAGTCTAAGGCGCCGTCCGTTCTGCGACCAATCCGGGGGATACACGTTAAGTCGACTCGACAGACACTACTAGGCGCTTACCGAGCGCAGCCAAGGCTTTCTCAATCGCTTCCATTTTCGAAGTGTGCAGGAAGTCGACCAAGCGATCGCCCTGGGTCTGGGCCAAGCCCAGCAGACGGCACAGATCGGCCTTGCGCATATCGCGGGCCATCATCTCGTTCCACAGCACGATCTTCGCCACAGTCACCGCTGGCAGCTGCACGACGTGCTGACCAGGTGCTGGCTCGGACGCGGCAGGAATGGCGCGACGTTGATCCACGTAGAGCGACAACGCGGTTTCAATCCCGTCCACGGCCTCCCGCAGCGCATCAGCAATATCGTCGCCGGCACTGTTGAGCTCTGGCAGGTCGTCACAAGTAACAGCGACACCTGGGTTTTCGTCTTCGTGAATAGTCACGGGGTAATCAAACATTTCTAGCCCTCCACTCGGCGGCTCTCTGTTGAATGTTTGCGGGTGATGAATGCGAGTGAGCTGGGGCTCATTCAAGCCCCAGCTGTTTGATGATTCCTTTGCGGGTTGGCTCTTTCATTTCCTTTGAGCCGTGGTCCGCAAAGACCGTTTGCTTGCCGTTTGGGGCGGTGACTTTGAAGTGGCTTCCTTTGCCTGCTTCGAAGGTCACCCCTTGGGCCTTCAACCATCGCCTGAACTCGCTGTACTTCATCACCTCGCCTCGTTGTTTGGATGAATCCAGTATACTACTAATTTGTGGTTTTACAACGTTTTTGTGGTATTTATTCCAGGCCCAGTCATTGAGCTGGGCTTTTTCGTTTTCGGCTCCGCCACATCCATTGCTCCAAGCTGGGAGTGCTGCTGGGGCCGTTCCAATTCCAATCGTGCCCATCGGAGTCGAGCGCATGGAGCTTTTTCACCGCCTGCTCGAAAAACTCGACTGGGCTAATGCGGGCCTCATCGGGGCCGTTGTCGCCAGTTGGTGGCACCGGGATGACCAGACTGACCGAAAGGCCTGGCTGCTGTTCCTGTCCACGGGTGCTGCCTGTGCGCACTACCTGACCGGCATGGTCAGCGCCTACTTCGGAATTGTTGAGCCTCGGAGCGTTGCCGGTGTCGGCTTCCTCCTGGGTACCTTTGGTGGCTCCCTCATCGCCGCCATTCACCGTGCAATCAAAGCCGCCGACCTTTGGTCTCTGATCAAATCCAGGTTCGGGGGAGGTGCGGGATGATCCTCGAGTACATCAACGGTGCATCCGCTGGCGTGATCGCCATCTGGGCGACCTGGTGCGTGCTGAGCGGCAAGGTGCGGGACGGTGTGATCGGCAAGATCATCTATGCCACCATCGTCCTGAGCGGCTACGCCATCCTTGCCCGGGCGGATCGTGGGTTCTTCACGCCATCGATGGCCGGGACGACTCTGTACGACACCCTGGCTATGGCCGGCGCTCGGCATATCTTCATCGTCATGTACTAGCAGCGGGTCAAGGAGGGCTGTGCCGCACGCTGAATCGCGAGCATTGCCTGATGGACTGCCGATATGGCCGGGGCGGGATTGAGCGACGCAAACCGTAGCTCGCGCCACAAATTCACGGTGCGCCGTTTCGTGGCGCGGGAGTGATTATGAGCAGACCGATGTCGCCGGCCGATCTGCTCGAGTCGCCTTGGCTGATCCTCCGGCCAGCCCCTGATGTTTGGGGGTGGACGGGGATCGGATCAAGCGCAATCGGTGCTGTTGTTTTGCGATCGCCTGCCGGCAAAGTGATGAAGTTCGGGATTCGCTTGGCAGCGGACGGTCTTTTAGGCTGGGTGAACAGAGGCCGATTGACGCTCTGCCAGATTGACATCTACGTGATAACCTCGACAGTCCATTGGATCCAGGTTCTGGAGGTTTAACATGACGTTTGAGATTGGCGACGTGGTGATTATGAAAAGTGGTGGCCCAGCCATGACGGTGGTGAATTTGTACAACGATGAGCATTCTGGCAGGCCGCAGGTACGCTGTTCCTGGTTCAACAGTGCTGAGGCACTGCAGTATCAGAGCTTCATCCCAGAAGCCCTGAGAAAGATCGAAGAGTAGAGAGAGTATCGTTTGATCCCGCTTCATGCGGGGTCTTTCTTTTTTTCGAGGTGCTGATGACAACTAAGCAACCCGACTGGAAGGCGATCGAGCGAGCCTACCGGGCCGGGTTTCTTATTGATTAGGCCTTAACCATTTGCCAGAAGGCGAATCCTCCAAGAGCGAGTATCAGTACTGACTTCCAGGTGAAGAGCTTTTTCAGCGATGGCCAAACTGCGACCGTGCAGAGGATCAAGATCACAGCAATCTCTATTTTTTGCATTCCGTAGCTCCACTTACTCTGTGAGCCTCCTATCCTCTGCGGTTAATTCGTCCGTGAGAGTCGTATTCGCCCCACTTTTCGGTCTGAAATTGATTCGCGTGCGTTTTGAATATCAGGCGACTGATGGAAAGACCTATTCCTCCATAATCACTGCTTGGGCTTTCAGAGCTCTCTAATTTCGGTATGCGTCTGGCCCCAGCCTCTGAGGTGTGGGATTAGATCAGCCGCCAGACCCTGGCTAATGCTGGGAGCATCCACAACGAAGAGCGCGTGCACCTCATCGACGCGAATGTTGGCGTGCTCTGGGCATCCTTGGATTCGCTAAGCAGGGCCGGGTGGTGCTGGGCTAGGCGGAGCAGGTTATGTTCCGAGCTGGCGGCTGGGGGCCACACTGACCGCGGGGAACATGCCGATAACGATCGGAGTACCAGACCTCGGCCTGGTGGTGTCATATTGGCTGTCCAGCCATTGCAGGTATTGCTTTGCCTGCTGCTCATTCAGCTTCAGTCGAATGGTGATGTTGCTCATATCGGTCACCAATTGAATGCAGTTTCCCCTTACCGGGGGGCAAGTTTCGCGTGCTGGAGCGCCACCAGTTCCGGGGGATGGACTTCACCGCCCAGGCCGAGACGATCCGCCAGGTGACGCGCCGCTTCTGGGTCACCTATATCGGTATCGATACCACCGGCCTGGGCAGCGCGGTAGCCCAACTGGTGCGCCCGTTCTTCCCGGCCGTGCGAACGTTCTCCTACAACCCCGAGGTCAAGGCACGCCTGGTGATGAAGGCGTGGGACGTGATCAGTAAAGGCCGGCTGGAGTTCGACGCCGGCTGGACTGACCTTGCCCAGTCCCTGATGGCCATTCGTAAAACAGTCACCCCTGGCGGTCGGCAGTTCACTTTCGTCGCCGGGCGCAACGACAACACCGGCCACGCTGACCTGGCGTGGGCGCTCTTTCACGCATTGCACAACGAGCCGCTGGAGGGCCAGACCGTGGCCAACACCGGCATTATGGAGATCTATTGATGAACAGCCCCCAGGAATTGGCCAGCACGTCGACCGCAACAGAACGCGAGCTCCTGGCCCAGAGCAAGGGCGGGCAGTCGATGGCCTTCACCTTCGGCGATCCGGTACCGGTGCTCGATGGCAGGGAGATCCTCGACTACCTGGAATGCTGGTCCAACGGCCGCTGGTATGAGCCGCCGGTATCCTTGGACGGGCTGGCCAAGTCGTCGAAGGCGAGCGTCTATCTGCAGTCAGGCCTGATCTTCAAGCGCAACGCGCTGGCCCGCACGTTCATCCCGCACCGGCTGCTGAACCGCCAGGCCTTCGAGCAGATCGTCATGGACTGGGGCTGGTCGGGCAACCTGTACCTGGAGAAGCGCGACAACATGCTGCGCCAGGCCATCGGCCTGCAGCCGTGTCTGGCCAAGTACATGCGCCGAGGCAATGACCTGGTCACCTACCACCAGGTGCGCGGCTGGAGGGACGAGCACGAATTCAAGGCCGGGAGTGTGTGCCACCTGCGGGTGGCGGATATCAACCAGGAGATCTACGGCCTGCCCGAGTGGCTGCCGGCTTTGCAGAGCGCGCTGCTCAACGAGAGCGCCACGCTGTTCCGGCGCAAGTACTACCAGAACGGCAGCCATGCCGGTTTCATTATGTACATGACCGATGCTGCCCAGAATGAGGACTTCGTTAACGATCTGCGCACGGCGATGAAGAACAGCAAAGGGCCGGGCAACTTCCGCAACCTGTTCATGTACGCACCAGGTGGCAAGAAAGACGGCCTGCAGTTGATCCCGATCAGTGAGGTGGCAGCGAAGGATGACTTCGGCGCGATCAAGAACATCAGTCGTGATGACCAGCTCGCCATGCTGCGCATCCCGCCGCAGTTGATGGGGGTGGTGCCGCAGAATGCTGGGGGCTTTGGATCGATCCGCGATGCTTCAGAAGTGTGGGCTATCAATGAGTTGGAGCCGGAGCAGGCACGGATTCTGCAAATCAACGAATGGTTAGGGGAGGAGGTGGTGCGCTTCCGTCCTTATGAGGTTCCAGTAACCCAATGAGTTAATGTCTGATTGCGTAACACATGAACCGTCTGAGGGTGGCCTTCTGCTCCCACGCCGTACTCGCGCAACATTTAGCGCAGGGCTGGAGATCTTCAGGAGATTGCTTTCCACCGGATAAAAACAACGCGGGCCGCCAATAGGCAGCCCGTAATGTTGATCCCTGTTAGCCAGTTTCCCACGTCCTTCAGGCGGCTTTCAGTCGTACTGTTACTTCAATTTCCAGATTGGCGCTGGCTAACATATTCACCAGTGCATCCAGGGAGAACTTGTCGATTTTCCCTTTTAGCAGGTCATTCAAACGCGGCTGGGTCACATGCAGCCGCTGGGCCGCTTCTTTCTGTGCAACGTCCCAAGACTTGACGGTCCGGGTGATTGCTCTCATCAACTGAGAACGAATGCGCAGATTTTCAGCCTCTTCTGGCGAGTCAACCAACGCATCCCACACTGAGGTAGAGCGTTCGTTTGCCATGGTGGTCCTCACTTTTTAACTGCTTTTTTAATAATATTTACTTTCCTGAGTAGCTCTGAGTAAAGGCACTCGCCCCCAGCACCCGCCGGTGAGGGGGCTGCCCCTGAGTCAGCCCAGCGATTTCAGCCTGGCTTTTGCCAGATCGATATCGCGCTTTTCCGTCTTTTGTGTGGTCTTGTGGAACGCGTGCAACACATAGATCGCTTCGGGTCGGTTGACCACATAAAACACGCGAAAAGCCCCATCTTCACACTTGATCCGGATCTCTTGCACTCCCGGCCCAACGGTCTTCATTGGCTTCCAGTCGTCCGGCTCATCGCCGTCCTGTAACACTTCCAACTGGTAGCCTGCCCGCTGCCTTGCCACTGGCGGAAAATCCCGCAGGTCTTCCTTACTGCTGCCCAACCATTCGATTGCCTTCGTTTTGCGGTCCTGCATAGAGTTTCCTCCGCCGACTTCGTCGACTTACATGATTGTTGACCTTTGCGGTATCCATACGATTTCCTCAGTTGTAGTTGGCTGGGTACTTCGCTTGCCCGAATTGGCTAATCTGCGACGATTTTTCACACCAGCCCGATGACTCTATATCTGTTTCGATATAAATGTCAACAGCCCGCTCTGAGTGACGGGTTTCGCTCTACCCGTAATAGGTGCTGCTCTCTTGTTTGTCGGTGGAGGTATTCCACCTGGCGCGCGCACTCGTCCCCCCGCCACGCCGGCGGTCTAAATGTGCCGTTTTTTCTGCACCCCTGCGGATCGCTCGCGTCGCCCCAGGCTCTGGGCTGCTGGGGCATAGCTAGGGCGGCGAAACCCTGCGAATCCCTGCATTCCCCACCGTTTCTCCAATGCGTCGACTGTGGTGCTTCTGGGGCCTTTTTCAGGAGCACCCTCTCGAAGAGGTAATTTTGGTAAGGGGGTAGGTCGGACAGGCTTGGAGGCCTTGATTTACAAGGGGTGCAGCGATTACCTGAAAAGGTAATTTGAGGTAATAGAAAAGGTAATTTTGCTCTAACCTATTGATTTTAAAGGGAACTACGTTTTCCCATTTTAACCGCTCACAGAGGTAATTCACTTACCTTTCAATTACCAAAAAATTACCTTTAGTAAATTCACTCAACACATTGTTCTGTAAGGGATTTCACGCCTTCAAAAAAATCGGTTACCTAAATTACCTCTTTTTGATGGGTCAACCTGAAACGCGGATAACCCCATGGAGAGGGTACCGCGCAGGTCTTGCTCACAAAGGCACTGGGAACACCTTGGGAACAAAAACACGTCGACACGCGCCTGCACACCCACGTAAATCAAGGCCTGCAGCCCGGCGCGAGCCTTTACGTTGAGTTCGAATCTCTACGCTTCCGCCATCTTCAAAGCCCTGATTATTCAGGGCTTTTTGCGTTTCTGAGGGTCGAAAAACAGGGCCTTGGGAACACGCTTGGTATATCGCTTCCAATTCGGCAAGGAATCGCTTCGAAGACGTTCACTATTTTGCCTTCTGCGTGCGCGCTCCCTTCTCCGGAATCATGTCCGTTTCGTTCATACCAGCCTAGCCGGGATGGCATGCTTCGTTGACGCAGGTGATATGCTTCACTTCTTTCCAGGCGGGGAGAGCTGTAATGAGCAAAAGGCTGGAACAGCTTCAACAGTGGCTCACACCGCGTAGGCGGCTATGGATGGGCATAGCTCTGATTGCAGTCACTATCGCTGTGCCAATTCTCAGTCCAGGAACCACTGTCAGTTGGCTCATAGGGCCTGCGAGCGTTTTCTTCGTGGGTGCCTTTATGCCCGCTACGAACGGAAAATGATAAGGCGCTCGCGGGCATCCGGCAGATGGTTTTGGCGGTACCTTGGAATGTGAGTTTACCGGAATGGCAACTGCCTCGAGTCCGTCACCAGAACGGGCTGAATAAAGCCTTCAATATCACCACCCAGCCACGATTGTTCTGTTCTTGATAGGTAAAACTTAACGGCTGCGCCAAATTCGTCGGTCGACGCTACTGCGATCAATGTCTGTTGTGGATACTGTGTGCGCCACTGCTGAAACACGGCGTTGATCAACAGCAAGGCCTGTGCAAGGTGATCGTCCTCGAGGTAATCGTCGATCCGCAGTGAGTTGACCCAGCATTCAATGCTTGTCTCGTCCGGGCAGAGCGCTTTTTGCAGAGTTCCAAGTCTTTTCTTGAAAGCGGTCAGTAAAAAAGACTGCTCTCACTCACTGAACCCTTCCGCGATCAGTTCATTCAGCTCATCTGGCAAATTTTTACCACTGAGCGTTACTGCCTCAAGCGCTTGGCGCATCAGCTGATTGATGACCACCCCGTTTACCGCAGGCTCACTGTTTTTGGGTAGGCTGGGGTCTTGCACCATGACATCCTTGTATCGTTGGAAGTAGGCCGACTATCGCTAGAAGGGGATGATTTACTTCGTACCACCAGCCCGGACTCGCTAGGATGGGCTGAATTTGTATTTTTGTCAGGCGATAATTGGATGTTCCAGGACTTAAAAGACAGTGCCCCGCACAGCAGCATGCTAAGCAAACTCCAGCCTGTTGCCTCATCAATGCTTGCACACCTGAGCGAATGCTATCCGTCTCTTCCCGAGGATTACAGCGCCTTCCTGAAGGAATTCGGAAGCGGAGCAGTAGGTGCGGAGCAGCCGCTGTTCATTCTGTATGACGGTCTGCTAGCGCCGAATGAAATTTACGATGCTGACAGTGCCACCGCGCTGGAGGGAATTCTGTTGTTCGGTGATGACATGCAGGGCTACTGCGCAGGCTTCGATACCGACAACGCCTGGCAGGTAGTCGAGATTGATCCGCTCGATGGGCAGGCTCATGTAGTTGCCGCCAGTTTTCAGGAGTACCTGCGCGATCTGTTGAATTAGCGGCGAGGCTCTATTCCCTCCGTAGTTACCGTCGTTGTATTCAAGCGCTCGCGTTTGCGAGAAGCCGACAGCGAACTGTAGTGGAGGGCGAAGCCTTTTGCTCGATCGCAGAGCACCAGGCGTTGTGCCAGGGGGCGTGTCGACTCATCCACGCGTGCATCCACTCAGATATCAGCGTTGGTTGCATGCACTGCTTGAGCTTTCACCCCAAATAACCGGTCAGCTATCCGCCGACCTCGCTCCAGCCCCTCCGCCGTCAACCAGATCGATTTACTCTTGTTTATCGGATCATTAATGAAGCCCTGCTCATGCAGTCGATTCATGATCTCGAAATCGAACCCTTTCCAGGCATTGCCATCGTCGGAACTAAAGGCTACCAACAGGGCAAGCACTGCATCTTCAATCAGTTTGTCGTCGTATTCCATGATCGTTGCTCCGCTCGTATTTGAGTATCGCGCATGAAATCCAGTAGCAATTGGCAGCCCTGCGCGGCGGTACGCAGAGCCAATAACAATATACCATCAGAATCTCCGCCGTTTCTGCCACCAGCCTCAATCACCAGCAGATGCCCGAAGCCGATAGCGAACAAAGCGCACGCCATCCAAACAAACTTCCCCGTCCGGCTGAAACCCTAACCGAAGCATCCCCTTGACCCGTGTTCTGCTAGGCGCAAGCAAAACGGTAACTGATTCCAGCCCCATCTCCTGAAAGGCTCGCCGAACGATCTCAGCAAAAATCGCTTTGCCACAGCCCCAATAGTCCGGATGTAAAACCAGCGCCAGGTCTGCATCACCTTCTGTTAGCTGCAGCCCACCCCAGCCGGCAAATCGTTGATCCACCGTGAACGCCCACGGGCCATAGCCATTGAGCAGCCACTGCGACTCTTTCTCGGCGACCCACGCTGCGCATTTGGCTTCGTCAAAGTCGGGGCGGCCCAAAGGCATGTGGCGCAAGACCCGCGGGTTGTTGTTGAGCTCAATGATGTCGGCGCTGCTGATTTCACTGAGTCGCTTGAATTGCAGGTCCATGCTTTGCCTTTTCCGCAATGTTTGATGCACAGGTTTGCACTCGCGCAGGCCAACCAATCTAGCCGGCGGGCTTGAAACTAGCAGCCCCTTTCGCAAGCTCAACCGCAGCAGTAATCGCTGCTCGCGCTTGCGGGCTGTTCTTCCAGCAGGTCGAGCCCAGTGCCGCCGAGGCCTGAGCCAGTATGTCACTGACATCCGCATTGCCCAGTTCTGCCAGCGATTCAATCCCCATCTGTTCGAGCCGGGTAATGACGGTTGGGCCGACGCCCTTGAGGGTGAGCAATGCAGCTCGTTCATTCGGTGAAAACGGCATTTGCGAAATCCTTTTCTGGGTAGCCTGGGGAATGGTCAGGTATAAAAACACTGCAACTTGGTTTGGGTCGATGCACAGACCTGTGCCTGAAACTTCGCATCGTCCGAACTCCAGCACAACGCGTAGCCATAACAATTGGGCACGTGGTTGGCAATCTCATATGCCCGCCATTGCGTCATTGCCTGGCCATCAATTGTCTCTGGCGTGTACTCAAGTAACCAGGCAACAGCATTGATGAACTGCCCATGGGAGAACACTGCAATATCCTGGGCAGGATGTGCGGCAAGTTGTTCCAGGAATGCCTTCGCCCGAGCCACGAAGTCCAAAAACGACTCCGCTCCGGCGCCATCCCTGAATGCCGGGTCTGATCTGGCCCAGTACGCTTCAACCCAGTTGCGACGTTGGGCCACTGTCGTGTCGGCACAGCGCGCAGGTTCTAGGTAGGTGAACTCTTGCACAGCCCAGGTTTCGAACGGCACGGCAGGGAAGGCGGTGGCCGTCGCCCTGGCGGTTGCCTGGGCTCGAAAGAATGGCGAGGCAACAATTAATTGCGGCGCCTGGGTGAACGAATGGGCCACCCGCTGCGCTTGTTCGATTCCCTTTTGAGTAAGGGCAATGCTCGCATGATCGCGACTGGCTTGGCCTGCGTTGGCAGCGCTTTCGCCGTGGCGAATCAGCTTGATATGCTTCATTGACGACCTGTCTTTTCAACGTGAGTGTTGATTGTCCTGTTGCGCAGCATAACGGCAATCTGGTTTAAGATGGTGCATCATGGCTGACTGCCATGCAGCCATAAAACAAGGAGGTTTGACATGAGCAACCCAAGCAAAAAGCCTTTCATCCTGGCCGGCGCGCCACTGATTGCCATGGGCTCGGGCTTCATTGCCGTGGGGTTATCCGGGCAACCTGCATTTGCTTACACCGGTCTGGGCTTGCTAATACCCGGCATCGTACTGGTTGCGATCGAATTCTATTCGAGACGTCGACGGGCTTGAGTGAGCCGCGACAGCATTCGAAGATAAGGATATCCGTGCACAACCCACAACCGACCGACCCCGCTGAACGCCCTGCAGCAAACCCGCCCGATACATTGATGAACTGGTCGATCAAGGCGCGCCTGATTGCGCCCAGGGACCTGCGCAATGGCATCCTGGCGATGACCATCGCAGTGCTCGGGGCGGCCGGTATGTTCAGTTGGCTGGGCGCCGACAAGTGGGTCTACGGGCTATGCGCGATGATGTACGTCCTGATGCTGCTGTTATTAACGGTCAGAACCCACCTTTCATTCCAGCTCACCCGCGACGGCATAACCATCAGCAAGTACGTGCGCTCCGATCGCGCCGCCAGGATCACCATCGTCGTGGTTGTGGTAATCGAGGCGCTGCTGATGCTCTGGCTGGCCGTGGCGACCGGCACCTGGTGGTTGTTGCTGACGCCGCTGTTTATCGCTTATATCCTGTTCACTCGCGAGATGGTGCCGCCTTCGCCCGAAGCCTGTGCGAAACATGAACATGGCCCCGGGTGGGAGCAATATCGCTACCTGACCATCGACCGCAAGCGCCGGATCCTGGTCCCGCATATCAGTAACCTGTCCATCGGCTTCGAACTGCGCCTGCCCGACATAGCGATGTTCGAACAGTGCCTGGCGCTGTTGCGTGAGCTGTTACCTGCCGAGGTTGAGTATCTGGAGCGGGATTGGGAGTTTGCGTGATCTGCAGCGGGGCGGTTCAAACAGCCGCTCAAATGAACCCCTCAAAAAAACAATCCCCGAATACCGGGGATTATTTTTACGTGGCGCTAAGCAACTTATTGCTTCCCCGTTCCCGCCGGCAACGCATAAGCAATGATGTAGTCGCCCACATCCGGCGAATGGCTCATGCCGCCCGCCGAGATCACCACATATTGCCGGCCGGTGGCCGGCGACTGGTAGATCAACGGCGCCGCTACAGCACCGACCGGCAGGCGGGCTTTCCACACTTCTTTACCGGTGGCCGAGTCGAGCGCGCGCAGGTAGTAATCCTGGGTGCCGGCAAAGAACACCAGGCCGGACGCCGTTGAGGTCGGCCCGCCAAGGGTCGGCATGCCCAGCGGGATCGGCAGGTGGGTTTTGATCCCCAGTGGGCCGGTGTCCTGGACAGTGCCCAGCGGCACTTGCCAGACCAGTTTCTGGGTATTCAGGTCGATGGCGCTCATACTGCCGAACGGCGGGCTGTTGCACGGTACGCCCAGGGGGGATTGCAGAATATCGATTTTCACCCCGCCATAAATGCCAGCAACTTGTGGGCGAATGGTGCCCATGAAGCCAGGCACTTCATCGGTCGAGACTTTAAACTTCTTGGTGTTTTCCTTGGTAACCAGGGCCATACGCAGCGGCACGCGCATGTCGTTGACGAACATCATGCCGGTGTTTTCGTCGATGGAAATACCACCCCAGTTCATGCCGCCCAACAGGCCCGGCCATTCGATGTAGGGTTTTTCGGTTGGCGGGGTAAAGGGGCCGACGTAGACGGAGTCCTTGAACATGATGCGGCAGTACAGTTGGTCGAAGGTGCTCACGCCCCACATGGACTTTTCAGTCAGTGGCTCGGCACCAATCACCGGCATGCCCACCGAGTGCGGTTGGGTGGGCGCCAGGTGTTCGCCTTCTGCAGCAGGTGCGGTCGGCACCGGGCGCTCCTGCACTTCGGTAACCGGCTGGCCGGTTCGGCGGTCCAGTACGAAGATGTTGCCGGTTTTACTGGTCTGGATCAGCACCGGGGTTTTTTCGCCCTGGGCATTCTTGATGTCGTACAGCACCGGCTGCGATGGCAGGTCATAGTCCCACACGTCGTGGTGAACGGTCTGGTAAACCCATTTCGCTTTGCCGGTCGAGGCATCGACGGCAACCACGGCCGAGCCATACTTTTCCTTGGCCTGGTTGCGGTCGCCACCCCAATAGTCGGGCGGGCCGTTGCCGGTTGGCAGGTAGACCAGGTTCAGTTCCTTGTCGAAAGTCGGGACGGTCCAGACGTTAGGGGTTTCCAGCGTGAAGGCGTGATCGGCGGCGGTGGTATCCGCATCCTCAGGCGCGCCGATATCCCAGGCCCACACCAGTGCACCGGTGAGTACGTCAAAGGCCCGCACCGCGCCGGAAGGTTCTTTGCCGACGATGTCGCGGACCCAGCCACCGACCACAGTGAGGTGGCCCATGACCACCGGCAGGGAGGTCGGGTGATAGCGCTTGCTGTTCTCGGTCGGGCCCATGCCTTTTTTCAGGTCGACGAAGCCGTTGTCGCCAAAGTTCGGGCACAGGCTGCCGGTGTGCGCATCGAGGGCAAACAAGCGCGCATCGACAGACGACACCAGAATGCGCTGACGGCATTGTTGCTGATCGTTGTAGGAGGCTTTGACCTCAGTGCTCAGGCTGTCGTCCTTGTCGATGTCGTAATAGCCCACGCCGCGGCAGGTGACGTGCTCGGCACTGCTGGCGTGCGGGTCGAATTTCCAGATCGGCTTGCCGCTGTCGCCGTCGAGGGCGGTGATCAGGTTTTCCGGGGTGCATGAATACAGCACGTTGCCGATCTGCAGCGGGGTGTTTTCGTCGACACCGGCGCCATTGCCGGTGGTCCTGCGGCCGGTGCGGTAGATCCACGCCACTTGCAGGTCCTTGACGTTGTCTGCGGTGATCTGGCTGAACGGCGCAAAGCGCGTGCCGGATGCACTGCGGCCAAAGAATTCCCAGTTTTCAGGTGCGGAGGCGGGCGCTTTGGGCGCGGGCGCACCGGTGCTAGCGACCGGGTTGGAGATCGCGCCGTGCGGATAGAACGCAGCAACGAAGGTTGCGATCAGCGCCGCAAACACGACAAAACCGCTGCCGTTGGCCAGGCGCCGGGTGTTCGTTGCAGTACCTGGGAACGCAGCACCGACCCACAGGCTCAGGGTCAGGATAATCGCCGGAACCACCAGGCGCGGCAGCAGTTGCCAGTAACTAAACTGGCCCACTTCGTAAAATGCCCAGGCACAGGTTACAAGGGCGATAACCACGGAAAGGGTAATGCCACTGCGTTTGCGCCAGAAAAACAGTGCCGCCAGCAGTAAGTAGGCAAGGCCGGCGATCAAGTAATAAGTTGATCCTCCCAGTATCACCAGTTTGAGGCCGCCATATAGCAACGCCAGCGATATCACTAGAACCAGCAGGGAAAACAGCACGCTCGCGGTCGTGGCAAACTTCCGGGTTTGCGTTCGAGGGTCATCCGTCATTGTTTATACGTTCCGTTAGTCATAGGCATTGCACGCACGCAGTGCGCAAGGCTCGGGGGGAATTAAGTTGGCAGCATCAACGCCTGATAGGCAGCGCTGGTCAGCTGGGAAGCGGGGCAGGGGCTTGGCCTGGAAACTGATTTCAGTTTAGGCCGAGGGTGTTTGCGGATAAACGCCCGGGGCTGAGAAGCTTTATTGGTGAAACAGTAACAATGGCGTTTGCCGCACAAGCAATAAGCGCTAATGGCGGTTATCATCCGCGCCCGCAGGTGTACTGCGGATGTCTTGGTCAAGGAGCAGGCTTGTAATGAGTCGAAGTGCGGCAGGGAAGCTGATGGTGGGTGCGGGTATCGGGCTGTGTGCACTGCTCGCTGTGGCCTTGTTCAAGGAGCCCAGGGTGGTGCTGGCGCAGTTGCAGTTCCAGGGCGGTGCCCATCCTCGCGGTGACGCCGGGCAAGTGCACGAGGTTTACCGCCAGGCCGTCGAGCAGCTGTTGGCCACCCAGCACATCGATACGCAACGGTTGCAGATCGAACTCGATCCCCAGCACAGTGACACCCTTGTGCTGCGCGGCCCTGAGCCTGCCCTGAGCGCCGCGCAACGCCAGGCCCTGGCCGGCCAGTTCGATACCATCCTGAAGGCGCGCAAGGCGGTGGTCTCCAGCGTGCAATTGCAGCTGGACTACAGTCAGGCCAAGCGCCTGAATGCAGCAGGGAGGGAAATCGGCCCGGCGCCTGCCAACGTCGTCGCGATGGGGCGCAAGGTTATACCGCTGTGGTTCGACTTGCCCTACGAAACGAGCCTCGATACCCGTATCAGCGACAGCGAGCGGCGCCATGCCTTTGCCGGTAGCCGCACGGTCAACGCCGAGGTGAGCTGCCAGCTCGACAGTTTCGTGCAGAGCGCCTTGCCGTTCGTCATTACCGGCTTCAAGGCCGATAGCGCGCAACTGGAAGGCGGCATGGACATTCTCACCCACGACAAGATGACCCTGCGCGTGCCTGCCAGCCTGTACTTTGACGACCGTGACTTGCGCGAGCGCCTCGAGGCGGGAGGGCTGAAGGTCAGCATGGGAAGCCAGATGTCCTACGGCAAGTTTCGCTCGACCTGGCTGACCATTGAGTTCGGATCACTCGGCGAGCACCCCTACCAGCCCTTTGATATGGCCGACGCTGGGCGCCAGGGCCTGCGCGAGATGTGTGGCGATTACGCGTATCAGGCCGGGCGGCCGTTTTCGTTCTACTACGGGGTAGGGCTGGACCGACTGCAAAAGGTCAGTTTTGCACCGCAGGTCGATGCTCGATGATCTAACCTCCTGTATCACGCAGAGCCACAAATGAATGGCGCACGGGAGCAATCGTATGGGCAGTGGATCACAGGCCACCGAGCAAAAATTTCCGTTTCCCAAAGAAGTCGTGCTCGAAGCGCTAGGCGAAGTCCTGCCGAATCTGGGGCTGCAAGCCACGCACGTCGACATGTTCATCGGCAGAATCGATGTGTCGGCGGGCATGTCGGCGTTTTCCTGGGGCGAACGGGTGACCATCGTAGTTGATGATCTGGAGCCGGGCGTTTGCGTTGTAAGAATCGAGTCGTCCTTGAAGGTCGGGGCGAACCTTCCTGGCAATCATCGGCACCATAAAAATTTCTCCAGGATCATTTATGCGCTGAGTGATTACCTTCAGCTCGGGGAGAAAGGAGAGAGAAAATCGAACCGGGCAGTTCTGGATCAACAACTAAGTCGTCGCAGCGAAGCCGCGTCCAGGGTGACGTCGATAGTGTGGGTGTGCCTGATAGCGGGAGTGGTTTCATTTTTCTGGTTTAGTTGAGTGCACTGAGTAAACCAGACTGCCGTGATAGAATTCGCCGCGCTTTACCCACCGTGTCATTGAAAGGACTCAGCAACGCCATGTACTTCCCGATTGAATTCTACAACGCCCTCACTTCGCAGTTCTGGACGCCGCTGCTGGCCGCTGTGCTCACCTGGATTCTGCTCTGGTTTCGTAGCCAGTCCTACGACGGCACCGGCGCCTGGACCCTGGGCTTGATCGTGGTGCTGTGCGCGGTGGCGTTCTTTCCCAATGGCTACCACGCGCTGTTCAACACCGGCCCGACCTTCTACAGCCATGACCGTATTTATGCGCCTGACTACTCGGCAAAGTTCAGCGCCGATGTGCTGCTGACCCTCGCCGGTATGTTGGTGGGCATGCTTGCGCGCAAAATCGTTATCAGCCTGCGCTAATCGCGAAACTTCACCACCTGGTTGCACTTGGGGCACTCGATCAGCTTCTGGGTGAAGACCTCGTGGGGCAGGAAGCCGCGGTGCATCAACAGCCCTTCACCCGGCTTGTACAGGTGGTGCATGGAGGTGTTGCATTCCGGGCAGCGCACGAACAGCGCGGTGAAGAAGAACAGGCAGAGGCTGACGATGGCAAACACTGCGTAGGTCTCGAAGTATCGCGTCGCATCACGGTCGAACAGCACCCAGATCATGTAGAGGCCGCCGGTCCAGATGCTGAGGTTGAGCTCCACCTGCATGGCGATGGCGAGAAAACGGTTCTTGAGGGGTTTCACCAGGATCATCCATTGATCGTTCAAAGGCGGGGCCGCGCGCGGGGATGCGCGGGCAGTACGGCGGCCATTGTACTTCGCCAGCGGCGAAAACGCCTGCTCCCGAGCGCAGCGCTCGGGAGCAGGGCGGCGTGCCTGGGGCTCAGCGGGTACCGAGCTTGCGCAGGTTGCCGGGGGTGAACTCGTCGGCGGCAAAGTTGCTGGCGTTGAGCTTGGCCGGCTTTTGCTCGTCGAGCAGGCGATCGACCAGGTAGGAGCCGGCGATCAGGTCGTGGTAGATCCCCAGGCGCGCGTGGAAGCGCTGGATCTCATAGGCATACACCGAGGTCTGCATGTTGGTGCGCCACAGCTGGCCACGGGCGTCGAAGTTGTCGGCCAGGGTAGCCGCCCAGCTGTCTTCATCGATGTAGATCAGGCGCTTGGCATAGATGTGCCGGGCAGATGGCTTGAGGGTTGCCTGCAGCACCCACACCCGGTGTTTTTCATAGCGCATCAGGTCCGGGTTGATGTGCCCGCTGGTGGAGAGGATCTGCGCGGTGTTCACCTCGGGGCTGTCGATCTTGTAGTTGTTGTAGGGGATGTAGATTTCTTTTTTGCCGACGATGCTCCAGTCGTAGCGGTCGGTGGCACCGTTGAACAGGCGGTCTTCATCGTAGACGCGAAAGCCGCCGGCACCGGTGGGCGAATCGTAGCCCACGGTCGGCGCCCGGCGTACCCGGCGCTGGCCCGGGGTGTATTGCCAGGCCTGGCGCGGTTGGGCGGCGGCGTTGATGAATTCGTGGCCGACGATGATCTCGCCTTTCTTGCGCACCGGCTCAAGGGTGGTGAGCAAAAAGTCGGTGAACACGCCGTTGACGCTTTGCGCGCTCTGCTTGGGGTCGGACCACAGCGAGTAGATCTTGTAGTTGACCTTCTCCAGGGCCTTGTTGTTGTCGGCATACACCACCACCTGCTGGTAGTTGGCCTCTTCGGTGACCGCCCGTGCCTGCATGTTGTGGTTGAGGATCAGCTCGTTGCCGTTCTTCGGGATCGGGAACGGCGAGGCGCCGAAGGCGTTGAGGGCATCGTTGCCGTCGGCGCTGAGCGTGGCGTTCAGTGCGTTGCGCGTGAGCGCATCTTCGCTGGCCTGGTCGACCCTGAAGTCCCGATGGCTGGGGTAGACCGGGATCTTGAACGAGTTGGGGTAGCGCTTGAACAGCGCCTTCTGGCCGTCGGTGAGGTTGGCGGCGTATTGCTCGACGTTCTGCGCGGTGATGGTGAACAGCGGTTTTTCGTCGGCGTATGGGTCGGGGTAGGGCGTGCCTGGGCCGGCGAATTTCAGATGCGCCGGCAGCCCGCGCCATTTGCCGGTCCAGGCCGGAATGCTGCCATCGGCGTTGCCGGCGCGCTCGGCGCCGACCGGGGTCAGGTCCTGGCCCAGGCGCGCGGCATCGTTATTGCTGACACTGGCGTGGGCCAGGCTTGCGCCGAGCAGGGCGGCCGCCAGGGTGGTGCGCAACCAGGGATGCGTGAGAGTAGACATGCGGTGCTCCTCCATCAGGGGCTTCAGAAGCGGTACTTGAAGTTGAGGGCGACGTTGTCGCGGTCGGCCAGGGGCGAGTTGTTGGCGTTACCCAGGTAGGCGTTGTAGAGCGCTTCGACGGTGAAGTTGCCGAGGTAGCGCCAGGTGGTGCCGATGCTTGCGCGCTCATCGCCTTGCCCGGCATTGATCGAGCCGGTCAGGGCGCTGTCGTGCTGGGCGGCGCTGCTGTAGGTGACCGGTACCGACATGTCCCAGCCGCTGAACACGTCGTTGTAGTCGAAGGTCGCCTGTACCGTGTAGCCCCAGGCGTCGCGGTCCAGCACCAGGCTGTCGGTGCCCGGCAGGGTCAGGCCGGGGGCCAGGGTCAGCGGGGTCGAGGCGTCGTTGTCGAGCACGGTGTTGTAGACCAGCTCGCCGACCAGGGTGGTGTTGTCGGCAAAGGCGGTCGGGCCGACCACGTGGATCATCGACACTTGGGCCTGCAGGGTCTGCGCCCGCACCGGGCTTGAGAAACCGTTGTCGACCATCACCGGCGCGCCGTCGCGGTAGCTGACCTCACCGGCGATGCTGGTGTCGCCGAGCACGGTACCGAAGCTTGCGCCGTACTGGTCGATGTTGTCGAAGTAGCGCACGCGGTAGTGGCCCAGGTCGGTCTGGAAGTCCAGCGACGGGTTCTTGTCGTGGTAGCGCGAGTAGTAGAGGCCGAACTCGGTGTTGTTCAGCGACTCGGCGGTGTAGCGCAGGGCCACGCCGTACTGGCCGCTGTCACTGGGCTCGTCGTCCTTGAGGCGGGTAACGAAGCCTGAGGCGTCGCTGAAACCGCCGCGGTCGATCAGGTCGGTGCTGGAAAAATAGCTGCCGACCCCGAACAGGTCGGTCTTCTCCCACTTGTACTGGTAGTAGGCTTGCAGCTCCAGGGCCTCGGTCAGGCTGAACTGGCCGAACACCTGGCCGACCGGCAGCAGCACTTCCTTGACCTCGACCCCGGGGGTGGTGGCCTTGGTCGCATCGACCGGGCTCTGGGCCGCAGAGATGCCCGGGTAGAACAGGCTTTCACCCCAGCTCACCACCTGATCGCCGACCCGCAGGTTGAGGTTGTGGCCGCTAACGTCCCAGCTGCCGTAGGCATAGGCGTCGAGCAGGCGCAGGTCGTCGCGGTGCTGGTCGATGGTGTCCTGGGAGAAGCGGTCGGCGCGCCGGCAGTTGCCGCTGGCCAGGCAGTTGGAGGCACCGCTGCTGTTGTCATTGCCCTGGTCGTAGACGTTGTCGTAGAAGCCGGCAGCGCGCACGAACAGGCCGTAGTTGTCCTGCCATTTGAGGTTGGCCTCGGTGAGAAAGCCAACGCGGTTGTTGATCAGGCTGCCGCGGTCGAAGGCGTTGTCGCCATCGTTGCCGTCGGCGTTGGCCACCAGCTTGTGGTCGCGGCCCTCGGTACGCCAGGCCAGGCTGTAGGTGAGGGTGGTGTCCCAGTCGATGCTCAGGTCATCGTTGGCCTGAAAGGTCAGGGCGCTGGCCGGGGTGCCCAGGCCGCCGGCCAGCATCAGCATCCCCAGGCGCACGCAGGTATTGAGTGAAGGTGGGGCGATTGTTGTTTTTATCATGTCGTCCTCATGCCGCGGTCAGACCTGCCCGACCGCTGTATTCAAGGTGGGAGGTGAAGCTGGAGGCGACTATGGAATCCCCTTGGCGGCGCAACATCGTCCAAGCGGACTAAGCGATGCCGCCACGTGCGCCGGACGCTGGCGCTAGTCCCATCGGACGATGTTGGCCTGTGCCGGGCACCGAACAATCAATGGGCCAATGCCCCCGGCCGACCGCCGGCGCGGCCTGTTGTCCATTGCCCTGAACAAGGTGAGCACATGAACGAAGCCGGGATCGACTGGGACCACTGTTGCGACGTGCTGGTGATCGGTTCGGGGGCCGGCGGCATGACCGCCGCCCTGCGCGCCCATGACCTGGGGCTCAAGGCCCTGGTGATCGAAAAAAGTAGCGAATACGGCGGTACCTCGGCGGTGTCCGGCGGTGGTGTGTGGATCCCCAACAACCCGCGCATCAGCGCCCTGGGCGGGCACGACTCGGCCGAGGAGGCCGTCGCCTACCTCAAGGCCGTCACCCAGGGCGAGATCGACGACGGGCGCATCGAAACCTACGTCGAGCAGGGCCGGTGCATGCTCGAATACCTCGAACAACACTCGCGGGTGCGCTTCGAGGCGCAGCCACACTATGCCGACTACTACCCCGAAGTGCCGGGCGGCAAGCCTGGCTACCGCTCCATGGACCCCTTGCCGTTCGACGCGGCGCAACTGGGCGACGAGTTCCTGAAGATGCGCGCGCCGTCACCGGGCACGCTGATGATGGGTCGCATGGCCATGACCATGAAAGAGGCCCAGGTGCTGCTGTGTCGCGGCAACGGCTGGCTGCGCCTGACCTTGCGGGTGATGTGGCGCTACTGGCGCGACCGCACGGGCCGCAAGCTGTCGAAACGTGATCGCTTCCTGACCCTGGGCAACGCCCTGGTCGGCGCCTTGCGCTGCTCGTTGCTCGACCGCGAGGTGCCGCTGTGGCTCGACTGCGCGCTGGAGCAACTGCTGATCGTCGACGGGCGCATCGGCGGCGCCCAGGTGCGCCGCGACGGCAAGCTGCTGCGGATCAAGGCGCGTCACGGGGTGGTCATCGCCGCCGGCGGCTTCGAGCGTAACCAGGCGATGCGCGACCAGTATCACCCGCAGCCCTCGCAAGCGCGCTGGAGCGCAACGCCGCCGCACAACACCGGCGACGGCATTCGCGCCGGCCAGGCCGTCGGCGCGCGCACCGCGCTGATGGAGCACAGCTGGTGGGCGCCGACCACCCATGTGCAGGGCGAAGAGAAGCAGCGCGCGCTGTTTGTCGAGCGCACCTTGCCCGGCTGCGTGCTGGTCAATGCCGCGGGCCAGCGCTTCGTCAACGAAGCGGCGCCGTACACCGACATCGTCTACGCCATGTATGCCAACAACCGCGAAGGCGCCAGCAGCGTGCCGTGCTGGATGGTCTTCGACGCCAGCTTCCGGCGTAAATACCCCTGTGGCGCGCTGTTGCCGGGCTATGCCCAGCGCGACTGGCAGTTGCCCCGGCACCTGCGCGACTACTTCCACAAGGCCAACAGTCTTGAAGCCCTGGCGACCAGCATCGGGGTCGATGCCGCAGGCCTGGCGCGTACTGTGCAGCGCTTCAATGCCATGGCCAGCCTGGGTCGCGACGAGGATTTTGCCAAGGGCGAGTCGTTGTTCGACCGCTATTACGGCGACCCTGGCGTGCAGCCCAACCCGTGCCTGGCGCCGCTGCTGCAGGCACCGTTCTACGCGGTGCGGGTCGATGCCGGCGACATCGGCACCAAGGGCGGCTTGCTCACCGATGTGCATGCGCGGGTGCTGCACGAGGACGGCCAACCGATCCTCGGCCTGTATGCCATTGGCAACAGCGCCGCATCGATGATGGGCCGTACCTATCCGGGGGCGGGGTCGACCCTCGGCCCGGCCATGACCTTCGGCTACCTGGCCGCCAACCATATCGGCGCGTTAGCCAGTAATCACCAGGCCCAGGCGGCGCTGGTTTCTTGAGGATGCACCCCATGAGTACACAACACAGGCAGGTTGCCGTGGTCACCGGCGCCAGCCGCGGTGTCGGCCAGGGTATCGCCCTGGCCCTCGGCGCGGCCGGCATGACCGTTTACGTTACCGGCCGAGCCCGCGGGCAGGGCGGTTCACATTTGTACGGGCATGCCCTGGACGGCGACCTGCAGGCCACCGCCGAGGCCATCAGCGCGGTGGGCGGGCAAGGTATCGCGGTGACCTGCGATCACGCCGACGATGCCCAGGTGCAGGCGCTGTTCGCCCGGGTGGAGCGCGAATGCGGGCACCTGGATCTGCTGGTCAACAACGCGGCGTTCATCCATGACCAGTTGATCGAACCGGGGCCGTTCTGGAGCAAACCGCTGGCGCTGGCGGGCATCCTCGACGTCGGCCTGCGTTCAGCCTATGTCGCCAGCTACCATGGCGCGCCGCTGTTGCTGCGCAGCCGCCAGGGGCTGGTGTGTTTCACCTCATCGTTTGGCGCTGGCTGCTACATGCATGGGCCGGCTTATGGCGCGCAGAAGGCCGGCTGCGACAAGCTGGCCGCCGACATGGCCATCGATTTCGAAGGCCAGGGCGTCGCCGCCGTGTCGCTATGGTTAGGCCCGCAACTGACCGAGCGCACGCGGATTGCCGGCGAGCAGCATGGCGAGCAGTACCAGGCGTTTCTTGCCGATGCCGAGACCCCGCAGTTCAATGGGCGGGTGATTCATGCGCTGCTCAATGACCCGCAGTTGATGCGCTATTCCGGGCAAACCCTGATCACTGCCGAGATAGCCGCTGGGTATGGCATCAGCGAAGCGGGCGGGCGCCAGCCGCCTTCCCATCGCGGCTTGCTCGGCGACCCGCGCCAGCAACATCCGGCGCGGGTGATCTGAGCGGCGGGTTACGACCCCTGCGGGGGGCTTGACCCGCGATGAGGCCAGTCCAGCCCGCAAATCAATATTGCCGGAATTACGTCCGCTGCGTGCTTGATTGCCGGCAAGCCCCTCATCCCTTTATCCATTGCTGAGCTTTAGCAATCCTGCGCCTATCATCAGCCATGCAAAGCCAACAATAGACAACCAGGAAGAGATGATCATCTTACGCTTGAGAGGGGCCGGGAATTCTTGCAGTTCACCTGGATCGAACAGCCCTTTGCGGATGCAGAACCCGGGATAAAGCATGGCGCCGCTGACTGTGTTTACCAGATGCCAACGTGACCTCAAGCTGGCGTTGCCAAAATGGGTAGTTCGATTTTGAAGCCGCCAGCTGTTGGGTAGTGCCGAGAGCATGACATTGAAGTCACGGCCGCAGGTGATCTGGATACTCATCGCTAAACCGATGAACGCAAGCGTGAACGGAGAAATCATGAAAGCGACAGCCCACCATGAATACCAGAACCCGCTCATGGCCTTGTTAGTCCAAAAATCACATCCCCCACCCATTCTCCTCCCATTCCAACACCTGCAGCGCCAGCCAACGATCCTCCTCCGACCAGGACAATCCCGCAAACTGCTCCCCCAACGCCTGCTGTCACGGCTGCTGTCACGGCTGCTGTCACGGCTGCTGTCACGGCTGCCACCGTGCCACACGTTAGAAATGCTGCGAGGCTTCCAGCTCGTGCGCCGTAAATACCTCCAAGCAAACCGCCAGTTAAACTACCGGTTTGTGTGTAACGGATGCGCTTACAAGATTCCGTCTCCCCGACCCGACAAGCATCGCGCACCGTCAACCACGACGCCGTCCCACCCAGGCCAATCCCGACATACCCACCATACTTGAGGTATTTGGCCGTCTTCGCCACCTGCTCCAGATGCGTCGCATACCCCGGAATCTGCCCGGCCCCGCCGGAACGGTTCCAGTGGTGTACCAGGCTGCGGGTCGAAATGCCCAGGTCCTTGCGCAAGCTGTCGTAGCTGCCAAGATTCAGCTGCTTGTTCAAAAAGGCACTCTTGAGCTGCGCGTCGAGCTGCAAGTACAGCCGCTGGCGGGCATTGAAAAAGTCCGGGCTGTTCAAGCGGCCGTTGCGGCTGAACTCACGCTGGTGCAGTTGCTCGATGCTGCGCAAGGTTGCTTCGACCTGGCGCAAGCCCTTTTCCAGCATGTCCTTGCCCACGCCCATGGCCTGGCTCGCCCCGGCGGACAGCCCGGCAATCTCGGCCTGATGGCGCATCATGAAATTGGCTTCCTCAACACTCAGCGCAGCCAGGCTTTCGCGCACCTGCGCGGCGGCCGTCATCAGTTCGGCCTCTTCGCGGGTGCAGGCGCTGGTGATGTCCGGGTCACCGATGACGAAGATTTCCCCGGCTTTAAAGCCTGTGGCAAAGGTCGGGTTAAGCCGCAGCAGGGCCAGCACCTGGGTGCCTGACATGCTGCGCGGCACGATGTAGAAGCCTGGCTGCAAGGTGGAACTGGTGGCGGTTATCGCCGGAGCAGGGGATAAAACGGAAGAGGGCGTCCTTGTCATGCGCAGGTTCCTTGGGCAAAGAGGCCCGGAACCTAGCACTGGCATTCACGCCTTGGCGCACCGTCGAACGGATTCGGAAGCGTCCCACAGTAAAATCGGATTCATCGCCCTGTGGGACTGGCAACGCATCAGGTGGTGTCTGGATTACGACCCCTTCTGGCTCAATCGCCGGCCTTGCCGGCGATGTGCTGCACAGCAGCCCTCACACCCAGCCGCGCAATACCTGCTTGGCCACCTTGCCCGTGGCATTGAGCGGCAAGGCCTCGACCACTTGCACCCGCCGCGGCACTTTGTAGTTGGCCATCTGCTCGCGGCACCAGGTATTGAACTGCGCCACGTCGATCACCTGTCCAGGCACCGCCAGCAAGAAGGCCATGGCCACTTCCCCCAGGCGTTCATCGGCAATCCCAATCACGGCGGCCTGGGCCACCCCGGGGTACTGCAGCAAGGTCTGTTCGATCTCCGCCGGGTAAACGTTGAAGCCACCGGTGATGAACATGTCCTTGAGCCGGTCGGTGATGCGCAGGTAACCCTGTTCATCCAGCACGCCAATGTCGCCGGTGTGCAGCCAGCCGTCGGCATCCACCGCTTCGAGGCTTGCCTGCGGGTCGTTGAGGTAGCCATGCATCAGGTTGTAGCCGCGGATCAACACCTCGCCAGGCACGTTGGCCGGCACCCTGGCGCCGCTGCTGTTGACGCAGCGGATCTCGACCCCTGGCATGGCCCGGCCGCTGGTGCTGGCGACCCGCTCGGCGCTGTCGCCGGGGCGGCAGATGCTGGCAAAGCCGCAGGCTTCGGTCAGGCCGTAGGCGGTGACGATGGTGGCAAAGCCCAGCTCCTCGCGCATGCGCCCGATCATCTCCACCGGGATCGCGGCGGCGCCAGTGACGGCGACGCGCAAGGAGCTCAGGTCGTAGTTCTGGCGTTGCGGGTGGGCCAGCAGCGACTGATACAGGGTCGGCGGCCCGGGCAGGATGTTGATGCGCTGGCGCTGCACGCAGTCGAGCAGCGCCTGCACCTCGAACACCTGCTGCGGGATGATGGTACAGCCGCGCATCAGCGCTGCCAGCCAGCCGGCCTTGTAGCCAAAGGAATGGAAGAACGGGTTGACGATCAGGTAGCGATCGCCCCGGCGCAGGCCGACGATCTCGCTCCAGTCGCGCACCACCTGCAGATTCTGGCCGTGGGCGGTCATCACGCCCTTGGGCTTGCCGGAAGTACCGGAGGTAAACAACAGGTCGGACAGGGTCTGCGGCCCGACCTGCTGCTCGCGGGTCTGCAACAGCGCCTGCGGCACCTGCTCGGCGAGGGCCATGAACGCCTCCCAGGCCAGGCCGCCGTGGCGCGGCTCTGCCGGGCGCAGGCTGATCACCTGGCGCAGGGCCGGCAGGGTTTGGTCGGCGAGCATGGCCGGGTAGTCGTTATCCAGAAAGCGGCTGATGCAAAACAGCACGCAGGTGCCGCTCTCGCGCAGGATGTGCCCGGCCTCGCTGCTTTTCATCCGTGTGTTCAACGGCACCAGGGTGGCGCCGATGCTCTGCAGGGCGCCGGCGGCAACGATCCATTCCCACAGGTTGGGCGCCCACACTGCCACCCGGTCGGCCACTTGCACGTCCAGGGCGAGCAGGGCGCGGGCGGCCTGCTGGCGCAACAGCTCGAGCTGGCGGTAGCTGATGCGCTGCCCGCCGTCTTCGATGGCCGGGCTGTCGCCGTAGTCCCGGGCGGCGCGGGCGAACAGCTGGGCGATGGTCTGAGCGTTTTCGACAGGCAGCATGATGCCTCCTCAGGCTGAGGATGAATGAGCAGGGAAAGCGCCGGGCAGGCTGCCCGGCACAGCGGGTCAGGCGCTAGGCGGGGCGAAGCGGCGGCCAGCGGAGAAACCGCCGTCCACGGCAATCATCTGGCCGCTGACGAACGACGCTTCGTCAGAGGCAAGAAACAGCGCGACGTTGGCCACTTCGTCCGGCTGCCCGGAACGGTTGAGCATGTGCTGCGAAGCGAAGAAGGCGTGGAATGCCTGCTGTTCGCGGACCATGCTGGTCATCGGCGTTTCGATCAGGCCCGGGCACAGGCCGTTGACGCGGATGTTGGCGTAGCCGTAGTCGATGGCCATCGAGCGGGTCAGCTGGTTGATGCCGCCCTTGGAGACGTTGTAGGCAACGTTGCCGTCGCAGCCCTGCAGGCCGAAGATCGAACCGATGTTGATGATCGAGCCGCTGCGCTGGGCCTCCATCTGCGCCAGCACGTGCTTGCTGGTGAGCATGCTGCCGGTGAGGTTGATGTCCAGCACCCGCTGCCAGTTGGCGGTGCTGGTCTGGGTCACGCTGCCCTGGTCGGCGACGCCGGCGGCATTGACCAGCACATCGATACGCCCGAAGCGGCTGATGATTTCGCTCATCACCTGCTGCACGCGGGATTCATCGCGCACGTCCAGGCTCATGAACAGGCCGGGGAAGTCCGCCGGCGCCTCGCCAATGTCCAGGCCGACGACCTCGGCGCCCTCGGCAATGAAGCGACGCACGCACGCCAGGCCGATACCCGATGCGCCGCCGGTAACCACGGCGACCTTGTTGTGCAAACGAGCCATAACTGAACCTCTGTCTTATTGTTGTGGGGCTGCTGGCGCCGAGTCTAACCGCAGTCGGGGCCGCAGTGATCGTCCGATGAGACTAGCGGGCACCGGCCCTCAGCCGGGGAAGCGCAAGCGCACCCGCGCGCCCAGTGGCCGGCTCTGGCAGGCCAGGGTCCAGCCTTCCTCCAGCTCGCGGGCGCTGAGCACATCGTTGCGCGAAAGATGCGTTTCACCCTCGAGCACCGTACACATGCAGGCCCCGCAAAAGCCTTCTTCGCACGAAGACGGCACGTCCAGGCCCGCCGCCCGGCAGCTTTGCAGCAGGGTATCGCCAGGCTGGCAACGGATTTCGTGTTGCTCGCCATCGAGCTCGACCAGCAGCAGCTCACAGGCCGAGTCGCTGCTGACGGCGCGGGCAACGGCCTCTTGCGCGGCGAGTTGATCCGGGTCGGGCGGCGAGACGAAGCGCTCGACATGGATGCACGCGGCAGCTTCGCCCAGGGCCAGCAGGCTGCGCTCGACGGTGTCCATGAACGGCCCCGGGCCGCAGATGAAGTAGTCGCCGCCGCGCATTTCGCCGACCAGTTGCTGGACCTGGGCGTCGCGCAAAAAGCCCTGCAGTGAATCGAGCAGGTGGATCACCTGCAGGCGCTGCGGGTGCTCCTGGCTCAGCTGGCGCAGTTCGTCGCGAAAGATCACCGAGGCTTCGTCGCGGTTGGCATACACCAGCCTGATGGATCGAGCGCCGCTGTGCAGCACCGACTTGAGGATCGAGATCACCGGAGTGATGCCCGAGCCCCCGGCAAACAGCACCAGTGGCCGCGAAGGATCAGTGGCCAGGCGTTCATCCAGGCAGAAGTGCCCGGCCGGTGGCAGCACTTCGAGCCAGTCGCCGACCTGCACCTGCTGGTTCATCCAGTTCGACACCCGCCCGTCGGCAACCCGCTTGATGGTCACCTTGGGCCGGGCATCGCACAGCGGCGAGCTGGCCATGGAGTAGCAGCGGGTCAGCAGTTTGCCGGCACAGGGCACGCGAAAGCTCAGGAACTGCCCCGGCTTGTAGCGAAAGCGCTCGCGCAGTTGCGCCGGCACCTCCAGGACCAGCGAGCGCGCATCGGCGGTTTCGTCGATCACCGCGCAAACCTGCAGCCGATAGCTGCCGCTGGCCGACACCAGCGAGTCCTGCCCAAGCGCTTGCATGCCCATGTTCATCTTCGCCTCAAATGCCGCTGATCAATTGCGCGTTGTCCACCCGCAGTTCGGCGCCGTTGACGAAGTTCGATTCGTCGCTGGCCAGAAACAGCACCACGTTGGCGATATCGCGCGGCGCGCACATGCGGTTCATCGGGTCCTGGTCGAGCAGCGCCTGGTCGATCGGCTGGCCACCGGCCAGGGCCTGGGTCATCGGCGTGTTGACGCCGTCCGGGTGCACGCTGTTGCAGCGGATGCGATACCCCTGCTGCTTGCAGTGCAGGGCGATGGAGCGGGTCATCGCCGCCACCGCGCCCTTGGAGGCCGAATAGGCGCAGAACATCGGCATGGCGCCCAGGGCGGCCACCGAGGACATATTGACGATCGAGCCACCGCCGCTGTCCTTCATGGCTTCAATGGCATATTTGCAGCCGAGAAAATAGCCGTCGCCGTTGATCTTCTGGACCTTCTGCCAGGTTTCCAGCGAGGTGTCCTCGATGGTGCCGGCCACCAGGATGGCGGCGTTGTTGACCAGCACATCGAGGCGCCCGAAGTGCTCCAGGGTGGTCTTGACCACCTGCTGCCAGTCGCTTTCACTGGCGATGTCGTGGCGGATGAACAGCGCCTTGCTGCCGATCTGCGCGGCGACTTCGCGACCGGCCTGTTCATTGAGGTCGGTAAGCACCACCCGGGCGCCCTGGCTGGCCAGCAGCAGGGCGTCCTCGCGGCCGATACCGCTGGCGGCGCCGGTGACGATGCAGACTTTGCCTTCTACACGTTGCATGGTTGTTCTCCTGATGGTGCGGGGTTGCGGGCGGCGTGCGCGGCGATATGCGCCGCAGCGCGCCGCCCGGAGTAAATGCAGTCGGCCAGGGACAGGCCGGAGACATACAGGTTGGAGGCCACGCCCACGGCATTGCGCCCGGCGCTGTACAGCCCGGCGATCGGCGCGCCGTGCAGGTCGAGCACCGCGCCGCTGCGCTCGTCGACGCGCAGGCCGCCCAGGGTCAGGGCCGGGCAGGGGAACAGGCGGCTGTCATAGGACAGGTCGAGGGCATACCAGGGGCCGCTGTCCAGCGGGCAGAGCATCGCCGCCGACTTGCCCAGCGGGTCGGCGATGTCGCTTCGGGCCGCGCTGCTGTACTGCGCCACGCTCTGGCGCAGGTTGCCGGCGGGCAAGGCGCAGCGTTCGGCCAGCTGTTCCAGGCTGTTGCCGCGTTTGGCGTTGAACAGCAGGTTGAGCAGCACCGGCAAACGCTGGAAGTTCCACACCTTGCCCGGGCCGACCTGCTTGAGCGCCTGGCGCACCAGGGCGCGGTTGAGAATCAGGATGGCCTTGCCGCGCTGTTCTTCAACCATGGCGTGGCCGAGGGTGGCGCCGTACACCTCTTCATTGCAGTAGCGCAGGCCCAGGCCGTTGACGATCATGCCGCGGGCCCAGGCCAGCGGCGGGCTGATAAAGCGCCAGGCGCTGATCTTGTCCATCCGCGCCAGGCTGGCGCCTGCGCTCTGGCCCAGGAGCAAGCCGCTGCCATCGCAGGCGCTGCTGCCCAGCGGCAGGCCGGCCAGGTACTGCGGCGCGTGCCGGGCCACCAGCTCGCGGTTGAAAATAAAACCGCCACAGCTGAGCAGCAGGCCTTTTTCGGCGCGAATCAGGGTGCGCACGGCATGGCGCTGCTCGATCTGCCGCAGGCGCTTGCGCAGCACCTCGGCCAGCGCCGGGGCGTACATCTGCAGGACGCTGACCCAGCGCGCCAGGCGTGCATGGCGGCGGGCGGCGCGGCTATCGGCAGGCAGTTGCCAGGCCACCACACCGAGCACCCGGTCGTGGTTGTCGATCACCAACTGGCGCACTTCACACTGGCTGCGCAGGCGCACGCCGAGCTTCAGGGCGCTGGCGCGCAGCGGCGCAAACAGGCTGGCACCGGACATGCCCGGGCCTTTGGCGCGGTGCCCGCGAGGGGCGGGTGTGGCTTGCGCGGCGTAGGCCGGCACCGCTTCGTTGCCCGAGTAGTAGAGGTAGTAACGGTCGCTGGGGTAGGAGGTTTTCTGTGGCGGCACGCTGGCTTCGAAGGCCACGCCGTGGCGCTCCAGCCAGGCCAGTTGCTCGACACTGCGCTCGCAGAAGTCGCGCAGGGTGTCGGCCGATACCGCCTCGCCGACTTCCTGGCGCAAATAGTTGAACATCGCCTCGCTGTTGTCCGGGTAGCCGGCGCGCTGCTGGTAGGGCGTGCCGCCACCGGCATAGACCACGCCACCGCTGAGCGCCGTGGCGCCGCCACCGGCGAAGCGGTCCAGGGCCAGCACACTGAGGCCGCTGCTGGCGGCCTCGATGGCGGCGCAGACCCCGGCGCCGCCAAAGCCGACCACCAGCAGCTCGGCCGCGGCGTGCCAGTGCAGCTCTCCCGCATGCTCCACCCGCAGCGGCGCCAATGCGCTCAGGCTGTTCATGGCCCGGCCTCAGCCCGCTGCCGCGATCATGCGCGCGGGCGCTGCGGTGGTGGTGTAGCTGCCATCCAGATAGACCAGCGGGGTGATGCTGGCGCTGGTGCGGATGCGCAGGATGCGGCCAATGAAAATGGTGTGGGTGCCATAGGTCATGCGCCCGTCCTGGCGGCAGAGGATCGACGACTGCGCGTCGGCCAGAAACGGAATGCCTTCTTCGCTGGTCTGCCAGTTGCCGCGCTCGAAGCGTGCCTCGCCCTTGATCGCGCCGCTGCACAGGTGCGCCAGGTCTTGTTGCTCGACGCCGAGGATGTTCACGCAGAAGTCGGCGCCGTCCGCCAGGGCGGCATGCGGTGAGGCGCTGGTGTTGACGCAGATCAGCAGCGACGGCGGCTCGGTGCTCAGCGAGTCGACCGCAGTGGCGGCCATGGCGAAGCGCTGGGTGCCGTTGCTGGTACTGATGATGGTCACGGACTTGGCCAGGCGGCGCATGGCCTGGAGCATGTCGGCTTTGAGAGTGTTGTTGTTCATCGCACGGCCTCTGGTTGGCTTGGAGTGCGATGAATTCTTGCAATCGGTGCAAGGCCCAACATCGTCCGAGGGGACTAGGGTTTGTACGGAAAGTGCCTGCGCGACGATCATGCTTCGTTGAAAACAGGCTCGGAATGCTCATTTACAACTCGTAAAGTCGTGCGCGACCCCGGCCGTTCCTCGCCTGTTTTCGCCTTGCCTGATCGCCGCTCGGCGACTTTTCGTACAAACCCAAGTCGAGCCACGCCGTCGCGGCATGGTCCGTTTGAGGGATGTTGGCCGTCGGGCGCCTTGCTTGAATGCCGGGGCAGAGGCCGTTGCGCCTCTGCTGCACGCGCGCCCCGGCGGACGGGGTGATCAGAGGAGAACAACAACATGCTCAATCACGACCTGATACGCCAGCGTCTGGCCCAGCGCGCCCGCGAGCTGGTGCCGATCCTGCGTGAACGTGCCGCCCATGCCGCGCAACGTGGCCAGCTACCGGAAGAAACCCTGCGCGATTTCCACGACGCCGGGTTTTTCCGCATCCTTCAGCCGGCGCGCTGGCAAGGCTACGAGCTGCAGCCACGGGACTTTTTCGAGGTGCAGATGACCCTCGCCGAAGGCTGCATGTCCTCGGCCTGGGTGCTGGGGGTGGTGGCCATTCACAACTGGCAACTGGCGCTGTTCGACGACCGCGCCGCCGAGGATGTCTGGGGCCAGGATTCCAGCGTGCTGATTTCGTCGTCCTATATGCCGGTGGGCAAGGTCGAGCGGGTCGAGGGTGGCTTCAAGCTCAGCGGCCGCTGGGGCTTTTCGTCGGGCAGCAAGCATTGCCAGTGGGCCTTCCTTGGCGCCCTGGTGCCGCCGCAAGAGGCGGGCGGGGCGCCGGACTACCGGACCTTCCTGGTGCCGCGCAGCGACTACCAGATCATCGACAACTGGAATGTCATGGGCCTGGAGGCGACCGGCTCCCACGACATCCAGGTGAGCGATGCCTTCGTCCCGGAGTACCGCACCCACCGCGCTGCTGACGGTTTCATGCAGTACAGCCCGGGTAACGCGGTCAACAGCGCGCCGTTGTTCCGCCTGCCGTTCGGGCAGATCTTCGTGCGCGCGGTGTCGTCGTCGGCCATTGGCGCCCTGCAGGGCGCGATCGATCTGTTCGTCGAGCACAACCGCAGCCGGGTCGGGGTCAATGACGGGCGCAAGATGCTCCAGGACCCGGCGGCGCAAACCGCCCTGGCCAATGCCATGGTCTGCGTCGACGAGTGCCGCACGGTGCTGCTGCGCAACTTCGATTTCATGCTCAAGGCCGCCGAGGCCGGCGACGCCCTGGCCATGCAGACGCGGGTGAAGATGCGCTACGACTCGGCGCTGGTCGCCGACAAGTGCGCCAAGGCGGTGGCCGAGCTGATGTTCAACAGCGGCGCCTCGACGATCTTTCGCAGCCACGCCATCAACCGCGCCTTTCGCGACATTCATACCGGCCGCGCCCACGTTGCCAACAACCCGGCCAAGTACGCCTGGAACCTGGGCGGCGTGAGCATGGGCCAGGACAGCAGCGACTTCTTCCTCTGAAGCGCCAGATCACAGAAACCGGCTAGTCCGTTTGCGGGATTCGAGCGGCGTGGCGATCCCCGAGCATGGTGGCAAGGCGCGGGTCCCTGGCGCCGACCGAGCCGTTAACAAGAACAAGGATCAAGCATGAAATTCTCATTGATTTACGAAGCACAGACGGTGGACTCCAGCCGCGAAGGCGACCGCAAGATCTTCGATGACACCGTCGAGCAGGCAGTACTGGCCGACCAGCTCGGTTTCGACACCTTCTGGTGCGTGGAACACACCGCCCTGAGCAATTACTCGCACATGTCGGCGCCAGAAACCATGCTCGCCTTTGTCGCCGGCAAGACCGAGCGCATCGGCATCGGCCATGGCGTGGTGTGCCTGCCGCCGGCGATGAACCACCCGGTCAAGGTCGCCGAGCGCATCGCTACCCTCGACCTGCTATCCAAGGGCCGGGTGCATTTCGGCGTGGGCAAGGGCGGTACCCAGCAGGAGGCCGGCACCTTCGGCTACGACCTGGCGACCCTGCAGCCGCAGATCGATGAAGCCATGTACCTGATCCCGAAAATTTTCGTCCAGGACGAGATCGAGCACCACGGCGACTTCGTGCAGATCCCCAAGCGGCCGATCCACCCCAAGCCGTACCAGGACCCGCACCCGCCGATGTACCTGGCCTGCACCAACACCGAATCGCTGAAGAACGCCGGCGGGCGTGGCATGGGCGCGCTGGTGCTGGGTTTCGGTGGCCCGGAGGAAATCGCCAAGAAGGTCGAGGTGTACCACCAGGCCTGGGACAACCGTGACGCCAAGCAGCAGGTCGGCTTTCGCCCCAACCGCCACATCGCCGCGCTGTGCCCGGCCATCGTCCTCGACGACAACGAACTGGCGCGGCGCATCGGCATCCGTGGCCAGCGCTACTTCATGGAGTCGCTGGGCTACTGGTACGGCGGCGGCGAGCGGCCAGACCCGCAAAAGTGGAAAGACGACACCTACGTCGACGGCAACGGCCAGGCAGTGATCAAGTCGCGCTTTGCCTCCGAGGAAGTCAGCGTCGACTTCTCCGACCCGACCATGGCGATGATGAACCCCAACCATGCCTACGGCACGGTCGAGGACTGCATCGGTTACGTGCAACGCCTGATTGATGCCGGCGCCGACGAGATCCTGTTCATCTGCCAGATGGGCACGGTGCCGCAATGGGCGCAGCTGGAGACCCTGCGCAACATCGGCGAGAAGGTGATTCCGCATTTTCGCAAGCAGTGAGGTGAAAGCATCGCGGGTCAAGCCTGCTCCCACAGACCCCCGAAATTCACCCGATAGCGCTAGTCCCAACAGACGATGCCCGGCCTTGTGCAGCGGGCTTGAATAGCGCTCAACACGTCGATCAACGCGAGGACAACAAGCATGGATATCCGCGGCCTGGGTTACGTCACCCTGCTGTCCACCGACCTGGCGCAATGGCGTCATTACGCAACCCAGGTGCTGGGCATGATGGTGGCCGGCGAGGGCGCTGACAGCGCCCGGCTGTACCTGAAAATGGACGATCGCCCGTACCGCATCCTGGTGCTGCACAGCGACCAGGACAGCTTCGGCGCCTGTGGCTGGGAGCTGGCCGGCGAGGCCGCCTTCGAGCAGGCAATCGCCGAGCTGCAGCAGGCCGATATCGCCGTCGAGCGCGGCAATGCCGCCCAGGCCGAGCTGCGCAAGGTCCAGGCGGTGGCGCAGTTCTGCGACCCGGACGGCAACCGCCACGAACTGTTCTGGGGCCCGCGCCAGGATTTCGCCCGCTTTGTCTCGCCGGTGGCAGTCAAGGGCTTTGTCACCCATGAGCTGGGCATGGGCCACGTGGTGCTGCCGGCGCCAACCTTTGAGCGCTGCCGCGATTTTTATCAGCGGGTCATGGGCTTTGGCCTCTCGGACCTGATGAAAGTGCGCTTCACCCCTGACCCGGGCGAGCCGGAAAAGCGCATTCATTTTCTGCACTGCAACAATGGCCGTCACCACTCCCTGGCGATCTTCGAATGCCCGGTGCCCCATGGCTGTGTGCACATGATGGTCGAGGTCGACGGCCTCGACGAGGTCGGCCGCGCCCTGGACCGCATGCACGCCCACGGCGTCAAGCTCTCGGCCACCCTCGGCCAGCACACCAACGACCAGATGGTCTCGTTCTACATGAAAACCCCTTCAGGCTTTGACCTGGAGTACGGCTGTGACGGCCTGGTGGTCGACTGGAACCAGCACACCCCCTTCGAAAGCACGGTGGTCAGCCACTGGGGCCACGACTTCAGTGTCGGCCGCCCATGAGGACAACGATGATGGACAAACAAATGACCACGGCGCAGATGGTCGGCCAGCTGCGCGACGGCATGACCCTCGGCATCGGGGGCTGGGGCCCGCGGCGCAAGCCCATGGCGCTGATCCGCGAGATCCTGCGTTCCGACCTCAAGGACCTGACCGTGGTCGCCTACGGCGGTGCCGATGTCGGCATGCTTTGCGCCGCGGGCAAGGTGAAGAAGCTGGTATTCGCCTTCGTCTCGCTCGATTTCATTCCGCTCGAGCCGTACTTTCGCAAGGCCCGCCAGGACGCCGCCATCGAGGTCATGGAGATCGACGAAGGCATGCTCCTGCTTGGCCTGCGCGCGGCGGCCATGGGCGTGCCGTTCATTCCCACGGCGGTTGGCCTGGGCACCGATGTGCTGCGCCACAATCCGCAGATCAAACTGGTGGCCTCGCCCTATGCCGACGGCAAGGACTGGGTGGCGATGCCGGCGCTTGACCTCGACGCGGCGCTGATTCACGTCGACCGTGCCGATGCCCGCGGGGTCTGCCAGATCAGCGGCCCCGACCACTACATGGACGACCTGTTCGTGCGCGCCGCCCGCCACAGCTACGTGACCTGCGATCAGCTGGTCGACAGCGACTACTTCCATAGTGCGCCGGAGCGCGCGCACCAGGTGTTCTGGGAGCGCAACCTGACCACCGCCGTGGCCCATGTGCCGGGCGGTGCGCACCCCTCGTCATGCGCGCCGCTGTACGGTTTCGATGTGCCGCATTTCAAGGCCTACACCGCCTCGGCCCAGGCCGAGGAGGGCTGGCAGACCTATGTCGAGCAATTTGTCGCCTGCTCCCACGAGCAGTACCTGGAACAGGTCGGTGGCCTGGGCGCCATCCGCCAGCTTCCCCTGCCGGTTTTCTAAGCGAGTTTTCTATGACCACGCCAGCTACGACGTACAGCCTCGCCGAACTGATGATCTGCGCCGCCTCCGAGGCCTGGCGCGACGACGGTGAAGTCCTGGCCACCGGCATCGGGGTGATCCCGCGCCTGGCCGCCTCCCTGAGCATGCTGACCAGCAACCCGCAGTTGCTGATGACCGATTCCGAAGCCTACATGGTCGCGGAACCTGTGCCTCTCGGCGCACGCAACGGCTATCAACCCAAGCGCGACAGCTGGATGGGTTTTGCACGGATTTTCGACAACGTCTGGGGCGGCAAGCGCCATGCCCTGGTCGGCCCGATCCAGATCGACCGCTTCGGCCAGGCCAACCTCTCGTGCATCGGCGACTACGCCCGGCCCAAGGCGCAGATGCTCGGGGTGCGCGGCCTGCCGGGCAACTCGATCAGCCATGCCAACTCGTTCTTCGTGCCCAGCCACAACCGCCGGGTGTTCGTCGAAGGCGAGGTCGATATGGTCTCCTCGATCGGCTACAACCCCGCGCGCCTGGCCCGTGGCTGGGCGCTGGACGAGGTGGATATCCGCCTGATCGTCACTGACCTGTGCGTGCTCGATTTCCACGGCCCGCAGCACCAGGTGCGGATCCGCTCGCTGCACCCGGGGGTGAGTGCCGATGAGGTGCAGGACAACACCGGCTTCGCCTTGCAGGTGGACGCCGATTGCCCGGTTACTGCCGCGCCCAGCGAGGCGCAGTTGCAGCTGATCCGGCGCCTCGATCCGCACAACCTGCGGGCCAGCCAGTTGAAAGACAACCCCGCCGGCCAGCGCAACCTGCGTTGAGCCAGGCCCGGGCAGTACGCCTTGCCGGAGTAGCAATCGATGAGCGAACAGAACAATAACAACCAGGCCGAGGTGGTGCTGTACGAGGTCCGTGGCGCGGTGGCCATGGTCACCATGAACCGCCCGCAGTACCACAATGCGCAGAACTCGCGCATGACCTACGCGCTGGACGCGGCGTTTCGCCGGGCCTGCGCCGACGACGCGGTCAAGGTCATCGTGCTGTGCGGGGCCGGCCGGCATTTTTCCGCCGGTCACGACATCGGCACCCCGGAGCGCGACGTCAACCAGAGCTTCGAGCGCGTCAGCCTGTGGTACGACCACGTCGACAAACCGGGCGGCGAGTTTCTCTATGCCCGCGAGCAGGAGGTGTACCTGGGCATGTGCCGGCGCTGGCGCGAGATGCCCAAGCCGACCATCGCCATGGTCCAGGGCGCGTGCATTGCCGGCGGCCTGATGCTGGCCTGGGTCTGTGACCTGATCGTCGCCAGCGAGGATGCCTACTTCACTGATCCGGTGGTGCGCATGGGCATCCCCGGGGTCGAATACTTTGCCCACGTGCATGAGCTCAACCCGCGGATCGCCAAGGAATTCCTGTTCATGGGCACGCCGATGCCGGCGCCGCGGGCCTACCAGATGGGCATGGTCAACCGGGTGGTGGCGCGCGAGGCCCTGGAGCCGGAAACCCTGGCCATCGCCGAGCGCATCGCGCAAATGCCGCGCCTGGGCCTGCAGCTGAGCAAGCAGGCGGTGAACAACGCCGAGGATTTGATGGGCAAGCGCGCGACCATGGACATGGTCTTTGGCCTGCATCACTTCGCTCACGCCCACAACGAGCTGGTGTCCGGCGACCGCCTGGGTGGTTACGACGCCCGCGCCATGGCCAGTGCCCAGCGCAAGCCGGAGGGGGTGTAAGCATGACGGTCTGCCTGCAAACGCCGCTCACCGAACTGTTGGGCTGTCGCTACCCGATCATCCAGACCGCCATGGGCTGGGTCGCCGAACCGCGCCTGGTGGCGGCCACCGGTAACGCCGGCGGCTTCGGTTTTCTTGCCGGCGCGACCATCGAGCCGGCGCGCATGGAAGCGGCGATCGTCGAAACCCGGCGCCTTAGCGACCAGCCGTTCGGGGTCAATTTTCACATGTACCAGGCCAATGCCGCCGACATCGTCGAGCTGGTGCTTCGGCACAAGGTCAAGGCGGTCAGCTACAGCCGTTCGCCGGGCAAGCAGATGATCGCCCGGCTGAAAGATGCCGGCGTGGTCTGCATCCCCACCGTTGGCGCCCTCAAGCATGCGCAAAAGGCGGTGGAAATGGGCGCCGACGCGGTGACCATCCAGGGCGGCGAGGGCGGCGGGCATACCGGCGCGGTGCCGACTTCGCTGCTGCTCGGCCAGGTGGTCGAGGCGCTCAAGGTGCCGGTGGTCGCCGCTGGCGGCTTCAAGGACGGTCAGGGCCTGGTCGCCGCCCTGGCCTATGGCGCCGCCGGCATCGCCATGGGCACACGCTTTTTGATGAGCGCCGAAAGCCCGGTGCCGAGTGCGACCCTGGCCCGCTACCTGGCAGTCAACGACCCGGCGGCAGTGATCGTAAGCCGCGCCATCGACGGCATGCCGCAACGGATGATCCGCAACGAACTGCTCGATGCGCTGGAAGCCAGCGGTGGCCTCAAGCGCTGGTTACTGGCGCTCAAAAGTGGCCTGGCCTACCGCCGCCACAGCGGCACCAGCCTGGCGCAGTTGCTCGCCAGCGCGCTGAAGATGCGCGGCAGCGGCGAGCTGAGCGCGGCGCAGGCACTGATGGCCGCCAACGCGCCGATGGTGATCCAGAAGGCCATGGTCGACGGCTTACCCGCCGAGGGCGTACTGCCGGCCGGGCAAGTGGCAGCGAACATTCACAGCCTGCCCAGCTGCGCCGAACTGATCGCGCAGATCGTCGGTGACGCGCAAGCGCGCCTGGGCGAACTGAGCCGCCGTATTTCATGAAGGGGAAGGGCATGAGCACATTTAGCGTCAGTATCGACAACGGCATTGCCGAGCTGGTCTTCGACCGGCCACCGGTGAATGCTTTCGACTGCCAGGGCTGGGCGGCAATCGCCAGCGCCATTGAAGCGCTGGGCTGCGATGCGCAGGTGCGGGTGATCGTCATCCGCGCCGAAGGCCGTGGTTTTTGCGCCGGGGTCGATATCAAGGAACTGGCCGCCGACGGCAACCTGATCGTCGCGGTCAACAAGGGCAACTACGACAGCTTCAAGGCCATCCACCGCAACCCGAAACCGGTGATCGTTGCCGTGCACGGCTTTGTCCTCGGTGGCGGCATCGGTATCTGCGGCGCTGCCGACATCGTCGTCGCCGCCGACTGCGCACGCTTTGGCGTGCCCGAGGTGGACCGTGGCGCCATGGGTGGCGGTGCCCACCTGCAGCGCCTGTTCCCGGTGCAGAAGGTCCGTCACATGTACTTCACCGGCGAGATGATCGATGCCGCCGAGGCCTACCGCCTGGGCGCCGTCGAGCGGGTGGTCAAGCGTGAGGCGTTGCGCGACACCGCGCTGCAGATCGCCCGCAGCATTGCCGCCAAGAGCCCGGCGATGATCGCCCTGGCCAAGGAGGCGCTCAACGGCATCGAGGACGGCAATCTCGAAGACAAATACCGCTGGGAGCAGGGCTTCACCCTCGAAGCCTACCGCACCCAGGATTCCCAGGAAGCGCGTGACTCGTTCGTCGAGAAACGCGATGCCCACTTCAACGGCTGAAGGTACTGCGATGGACCTGACTTACACACCGGCGCAACAGGCCTTGCGTGCCGAGGCCCGGGCCTGGCTCGCGGCCAACGTACCGGCGCAAGCGTTGCAATCGTTCGACACCGAACTCGGTTTTGCCCAGCACCGGGCCTGGGAGGCCCGCCTCAATGAAGGCCGCTGGGGCATGGTCACCTGGCCGACCGAACTCGGCGGGCGCGGTTGCGACCTGATCGAATGGCTGATTTTCGAAGAAGAGTACTACCGCGCCGGTGCGCCGGCACGGGTCAACCAGAACGGCATCTTTCTGCTCGGCCCGACCCTGATGGAATACGGCAGCGAAGCGCAGAAAGCGCGCTTTCTGCCGCGCATGGCCACCGGCCAGGACATCTGGGCCCAGGGCTGGTCGGAGCCGGGCGCAGGTTCCGACATGGCGGCGATCCGCTCCCGCGCCGAGCGGGTTGGCGACCACTATGTGATCAACGGCCAGAAAACCTGGTCGACCCGCGCGGTCTGGGCCGACTGGCTGTTCGGCATCTTTCGCACCGACCCCGATTCCCAGCGCCACCACGGCCTGACCTTCATCCTGTTGCCGCTCGACAGCCCCGGCATCAGCGTACGGCCAATTGCACAGCTCAATGGCTTGCCGGGCTTTGCCGAGATCTTCTTCGACGACGTCAAGGTGCCGGTAGAGAACGCCCTGGGCGGCGAGGGCATGGGCTGGCACGTGGCGATGTCCACCGCAGGTTTCGAGCGCGGATTGATGCTGCGCTCGCCGGCGCGCTTCCAGGAAACCGCCCGGCGCCTGGTGCAGTTGTACCTGGACAACCGTGAAGCTGCCGACCGCGACCCGGCGATTGCCGAGGCGGTGATGCGCGCCTGGCTGGACGCCGAGGCCTACACCCTGGCGACCTACATGAGCGCCTCGAAACTGGGCAAGGGCGGCAAGATCGGCCCGGAATCCTCGACCAACAAGATCTTCTGGTCGGAGCTCGACCAGCGCATGCACGAAACCGCCCTGAGCATCCTTGGCCTGCGCGCCGAACTGCTGCCCGAGGCACCAGCCGCCGGCGATGTCGGCCAGTGGCTGGATGGCTTCCTGTTTGCCCAGGCCGGGCCGATCTATGCCGGCACCAACGAGATCCAGCGCAACATCATCGCCGAGCGCATGCTCGGCATGCCCCGCGCCTGAGGAGCAGACCATGGACTTTAGTTTCAGCAGCGATCAATTGCTGTTCCAGGACAACGTGCGCAGTTTTTTGCTCAACGAAGTGCCCCCGGAACGCCTGCGTGAACTGTGGCAAAGCGACAGCGGGCGCTGCGATGCGCTGTGGGGGCAACTGGTAGACCTGGGCCTGAGCGCCATCACCGTGCCGCAAACCTGCGGTGGCATGGGCATGAACGCGCTGGATTTCATCCTCCTGGCCCAGGAGTGCGGTTACGCCGGGCTGCCCGAACCGCTGGTCGAGACCATGCTGGTGGGCGTGCCGCTGCTCGCGGGTGTCGACGCGCCGCGCCGCCAGCATTGGCTGGCGCAGGTTGCCGAGGGCCAGGCGCGCCTGGCGGTGGCCGAGCCGGGCAACCCGCTGGTCAGCGATGCGCATGTGGCCGGGCTGCTGTTGCTGGCCCATGGCGACGAGGTGCATGCCGTGGAGCGCAGCGCAGTCAGCCTGACCCGCAATGTGTCGGTCGACCCCAGCCGCCAGTTGTTCCAGGTGCAGTGGACGCCGAGTGCGTCTACTTGTGTTGCCAGCGCTGAGCCAGGGCGGCAGCTGTGGGCTGATGCCTTCAACCGCGGCGCCCTGGGCAATGCTGCGCAACTGCTGGGGCTGGCCAAGCGCATGGTCGACCTGGCGGTGGACTACAGCTTCGAGCGCAAGCAGTTCGGCAAGCCGGTGGGCTCGTTCCAGGCGGTCAAGCACCTGATGGCCAACGTCGCGGTGCACATCGAATTCGCCAAGGGCCCGCTGTACCGCGCCGCCCATGCCGTCGCCCACAACCTGCCGGGCCAGGCCGTGCAAGTGTCGCACGCCAAGCTCGCCTGCGCCGAAGCAGCGGCGCTGGCGGCGAAGAACGCCATTCAGGTGCATGGCGCCATGGGTTACACCTGGGAGGTCGACCTGCAGCTGTTCATGAAGCGTGCCTGGGCCCTGGACAAATGCTGGGGCGACCGCGGCCTGCACAAGGCGCGGGTGCGTACCGCGCTGTTCGAAAGCGGCCTGGCGATTGGCGCCGGCAGCACCTTCTGATCCTGTTTCCTGTTGAGGTAGAGCATGCCTGAAGCCTATATCGTCGACGCCCTGCGCACCCCCACCGGGCGGCGCAAGGGCGGCCTGAGCCAGATCCACGCCGCCGACCTGGGCGCCCATGTGCTGCGCGCGCTGGTCGAGCGCAACGGCATTCCCGAAGACGACTACGACGACGTGATCTTCGGCTGTGTCGACACCATCGGCCCGCTGGCCGGCGACATCGCCCGTACCAGCTGGCTGGCGGCCGGCCTTTCGCAAGTGGTGCCCGGCACCACCATCGACCGCCAGTGCGGCTCGTCCCAGCAGGCCGTGCACTTTGCCGCGCAGGCGGTGATGAGCGGCACCCAGGACGTGGTGATCGCCGGTGGCGTGCAAACCATGACCCAGATCCCGATTTCCTCGGCCATGACCGCCGCCGAACCCCTGGGCTTTAGCGACCCGTTCAGCGGCTCGACAGGCTGGGTGCGGCGTTACGGCGCGCAGCCACCGACCCAGTTTCGCGCGGCGCAGATGATTGCCGAACACTGGCGGCTGAGCCGCGCCGAGCTGGAAGTCTATGCGCTGGAGTCCCATCGGCGGGCCCTGCATGCCATCGAGCAGGGGTACTTCGAGCGCGAGATCGTGCCGCTGGCAGGGGTCGAGCACGACGAAACCCCGCGCCACACCAGCCTGGCGAAAATGGCCGAGCTGGAATACCTGTTTGGCTGCGAGCGGGTCACGGCGGCGGTGTCGAGCCAGACCTGCGACGCCGCCAGTGCGCTGTTGATCGTCTCGGAGGCGGCCTTGAAGCGCTACGGCCTGACGCCGCGGGCGCGCATCCATCACCTCAGCGTGCGCGGCGACGACCCGGTATGGATGCTCACCGCACCGATCCCGGCCACTGCCCATGCGCTCAAGCGTGCCGGCATGACCCTGGCTGACATCGACCGGGTGGAAATCAACGAAGCTTTTGCTTCGGTGGCCATGGCCTGGCTCAAGGAGACCGGCTACCCCCATGCGCAGACCAACGTCAACGGCGGCGCCATCGCCCTCGGCCACCCGCTGGGCGCCACCGGCACGCGGCTGATGTGCAGCCTGCTCCATGAGCTGGAGCGCAGTGGCGGGCGCTATGGCCTGCAGACCATGTGCGAAGGCGGCGGCCAGGCCAACGTGACCATTATCGAGCGCCTTTAGGCGCCAGCAACCACACAGGGGAGAGCGACAATGCACAGCTGCGAGAACCGCGTAGTGATCATCACCGGCGCCGGCGGCGGGCTCGGCCGCGCCTATGCCCAGGCTTTTGCCAGCGAAGGCGCGAAAGTGCTGGTCAACGACATCAACCGCGATGCGGCCCAGGCCGTGGTCGAACAGATCCAGGCGGCAGGCGGCGTGGCCGTGGCCAACAGCGACGACATCACCCGCTATGACGACGCCGGGCTGATCGTGCGCCAGGCCATCGAGACCTTTGGTGGCCTGGATGTGCTGGTCAACAACGCCGGCATCTGCCGCGACCGCATGTTCGCCAGCCTCACCGAGGCCGACTGGGATGCGGTGATGGCCGTGCACCTCAAGGGCCACTTCTGCCTGGCCAGCCATGCCGTGCGCTATTGGCGCGAGCAGGCCAAGGGCGGCGCCAGGCTCACTGCGCGGATCATCAACACCAGCTCCGGCGCCGGTTTGCAGGGCTCGATTGGCCAGGCCAACTATACCGCGGCCAAGGGCGGGATCGCCTCGCTGACCCTGGTGCAGGCGGCGGAGCTTGGGCGCTACGGCATTACCGCCAACGCCCTGGCCCCGGCGGCGCGTACCGGCATGACCGAAGCGGTGTTTGCCGAGGTGATGAAGCGCCCGGAGCAGGGCTTTGACTACTTTGCCCCGGAGAACGTCGCGCCGCTGGTGGTGTGGTTGGGGTCGGCGGCGTCCCAGGCGGTGACCGGGCAGATGTTCGAAGTCGAGGGTGGCAAGCTGTCGATTGCCGATGGCTGGCGGCGCGGGCCCCAGGTGGACAACCAGGGCCGCTGGGCGCTGGCTGAGGTGGGTGCGGCGGTGCAGCAACTGCTGGCCGAGGCGCTGCCGGCGCAGAAAGTCTATGGCAGTTGATTGAGGTTGTGCGCCGCTTAGGCGGGCCGCGCCATCCGTGAGGATGGCGCGGCTTTTTTGCGTTACCCGTCTTGAAGGCACTGCCAATCCTGTGGGAGCGGCGGTGCGGCGACCCGACTTGACCCGCGATCGGCCGCACCCCAGGCGCATCGGCCATCCGGACTAGGCGAGGCAAACGATTCTGTCGCCCGCACATCTGGCCACACTCGCCGGTACTTCCGCCAGACGAGTAAAAGGCGCCGCGATGGAATTTGCATTCAGCGACGAGCAGGAAATGATCCGTACTTCGGCCGAGGGCTTTCTCGCCGATGTCTCCCATTGCGCCGCCGTGCGCGCGGCCATGGTCAGCGACAAAGGCTATGACCCGGCACTCTGGCAGCGCCTGTGCACTGAGATGTACTGGCCGGCGATCCACATCCCCGAAGCCTACGGCGGCCTGGGCCTGGGCTTTGTCGAGCTGAACATCCTGCTCGAACAGATGGGCCGGCGGCTGTTCTGTTCGCCGTTTTTCGCCACCGCCTGCCTGGCCACACCCGCTTTGCTGCTGGCCGGCAACCAGGCGCAGAAAAGCACCTGGCTTGCGCCTATCGCCGAGGGCCGTCTTACCGCCACCCTGGCCTTCACCCGCGGCAGCGGCTGGGCCGCGGAGGATATCCAGGCCAGCGCCAGCGCCGAAGGCCAGGGCTTTGTCGTCGATGGCCTGTTCGGCCAGGTGATCGATGGCGACAGCGCCGGGCTGTTGATCGTCGCCGCGCGCACGCCCGGCAGCAGCGGTGAATCTGGCATCAGCCTGTTCGCCGTCGAGGCCGACCGTGACGGTATCGAGCGCCAGTGGCTGCCGACCATGGACCAGACCCGACGCCTGGCGCGCCTTGAGTTCAACCGCGTGTACCTGGGCCCCGAGGCGCTGCTGGGCGAGGTCGGCAACGCCTGGCCGACCTTGCACAAGGTGCTGCAACTGGCCTGCATCGGGCTTGCCGCCGAGCAGGTCGGCGGCGCCCAGCAGGTGCTCGACCTGAGCGTTGCCTACATGCAGGAGCGCCAGCAGTTCGGCCGCCCGATCGCCAGCTTCCAGGCGCTAAAGCACCGCGCCGCCGACATGATGCTGCAGGTCGAATGCGCGCGCTCGGCCAGTTACTACGCCGCCTGTGTCGCCCAGGAAGTGCTCGACCCCGACGGCGACCCGCAGGTGGCCGCCGAGCTGCCGCTGGCCGCCGCCCTGGCCAAGGCGCAGTGCTCGCACAGCTATTTTCACTGTGCGGCGGAGTCGATCCAGCTGCATGGCGGCGTCGGCTTTACCTGGGAATACGACCCGCACCTGTATTTCAAGCGTGCCCGCGCCAGCGAGAGCTACCTCGGCGCGCCGGCCTGGCATCTGCAGCAGATCGCCACGCTGATCATCGGAGAGCAACCATGAAGCTCAGTTTCAGTGAACAGGACGAGCAGTTTCGCCAGGAGGTCGCCGGCTGGCTGGCCGCCAACCTCTGCGGCGAGTTCGAGCCCCTGCGTTTTCGCGGCGGCCCGGGTGATGAGCACATGTTCCCGCAGCAGCGCAAAGCCTGGGAGCGCAAGCTGGCCGAGGGCCGCTGGACTTGCGTTGGCTGGGCGCCGGAGCATGGTGGCCGGGGCCTGTCGATCAGCCAGCAGGTGATCTTCCACGAAGAATACGCCCGTGCTGGCGGCCCCGGGCGCATGGGCCATATCGGCGAAGGCCTGGCCGGGCCGACCATCGCCGCCTTCGGCAACGACGAGCAAAAGCGCCGCCTGCTGCCCGCTATCGTCAGCGGCACGCAGTTCTGGTGCCAGGGCTACTCGGAACCGGGTGCAGGCTCTGACCTTGCCAACGTCAAGACCCGCGCCAGCCTTGAGGGCGGCAGCTGGGTGATCAACGGCCAGAAGGTCTGGACTTCGCTGGCCCATGAGTCGGACTGGTGCTTTGTGATCGCCCGTACCGAGCCTGGCAGCGTCGGCCATCGCGGCCTGTCGTTCCTGCTGGTGCCGATGGCCCAGGCCGGCATCAGCGTGCGGCCGATCGAGCAGATGACCGGCACTTCGGAATTCAACGAAGTGTTCTTCGACAACGCCCGCACCGACGCCGCCAACCTCATCGGGTCGCCTGGCGATGGCTGGAAGATCGCCATGGCCTTGCTCGGCTTTGAGCGCGGGGTTTCGACCCTCGGCCAGCAGATGCAGTTTGCCAACGAACTGAACGAGATCATCGCCATCGCCAAGGCCAACGGCGCAGCCCGCTACCCGCTGCTGCGCCAGCGCCTGGCCGAAGCCTGGTGCGGCTTGCGGATCATGCGCTTCAACTCGCTGCGCATGCTTTCCGGCGCCCAGGACGGCGCGCTGCGCAAGGAGGCGACCATCTACAAGCTGTTCTGGTCCAGCTGGCACGCCAACCTCGGCAAGCTGGCCATGGACGTGCTCGGGCCCGAGGCCGAACTGCTCGAGGCCGCGCCCTACCAGCTGACCCGGCTGCAATCGCTGTACCTGTTCAGCCGCGCCGACACCCTGTACGGCGGCAGCAACGAGATCCAGCGCAACATCATTGCCGAGCGCGCCCTGGGCATGCCCAAAGAACCGCGCCTGCGTCCCTGACCCAAGGAGTTAGTCGATGTCCACCCCCAACTATGTAGCGGGCCATGGCCTGTTGCGCGGCAAGTCCGTGCTGATCACTGCGGCGGCAGGTTCCGGGATCGGTTTTTCCGCTGCCTTGCGCGCCGCCGAAGAGGGCTGCCGGGCCCTGATGATCAGTGATATCCACCAAGGCCGCCTGCTTGAGGCAGTGAGCAAGATCCGCGAGGCCACCGGGCTTGCCGAGGTCTTCGGCGTGCTCTGCAACGTCACCGACGAAGCCCAGGTGCAGCACCTGGTGAGCTGCGCCGAGCGCGACCTGCACGGCGTCGACGTGCTGATCAACAACGCCGGCCTCGGTGGCTCGCGGGCGCTGGTGGAAATGCCCGACGAGGAATGGCAGCGGGTCCTCGACGTTACCCTCACCGGCACCATGCGTATGACTCGCGCCATGCTGCCGAAGATGATGGCCCGGCGCGCCGGGGTGATCGTCAACAACGCCTCGGTGCTTGGCTGGCGGGCCCAGAAGGAGCAGTCGCACTACGCCGCAGCCAAGGCCGGGGTCATGGCCCTGACCCGTTGCGCGGCGGTCGAGGCGGCCAGTCACGGTATCCGCATCAATGCGGTCAGCCCGAGCATTGCCCTGCATGATTTTCTCGCCCGCTCGGCGCCCCAGGCAGTGCTCGAGCAACTGGCGGCCAACGAAGCCTTCGGCCGCGCCGCCGAAGTCTGGGAGGTGGCCAACGTGATGATGTTCCTGGCCAGCGACTACAGCTCGTACATGACCGGCGAAGTGCTGTCGGTTTCCAGCCAGAGGGCCTGAGCATGACGCGCCTATTCGAAACCCCGCACGCGCTGCAAGACGCCGTCGGTGAAGTCCTGGGGGTCAGCGACTGGCTGCTCATCGACCAGGCGCGCATCGACCTGTTCGCCGAGGCCAGTGGCGATCACCAGTGGATTCATGTCGACCCGCAACGCGCCGCCAGCGGCCCGTTTGGGGCCTGCATCGCCCACGGTTACCTGAGCCTGGCGCTGGTCAACCTGTTCCTGCCGCAGATCGTCGAGGTGCGCGGCATCGCCATGGGCGTCAACTACGGCTGCGAGCGCGTGCGGTTTCCCAGCGTGGTGCCGGTGGGTTCGCGGGTGCGCGGCCACGCCCAGCTGATCAGCGCCGAGCAGGTCAAAGGCAGCGTGCAGGCGCTGATCCGCGTCAGCGTCGAGATCGAGGGCCAGCAGCGCCCGGGTTGCGTGGTCGACACCATCAGCCGTTATTACCCCGCCTGAGTCCAGGCATCGGAGCATGTGAACATGAATGAAGCCGTTATTGTTTCAACCGCGCGCACGCCGATCGGCAAGGCTTTTCGCGGTGCCTTCAACGACACCGAAGCTCCGGCCCTCGGCGGCCATGTGGTGCGCGAGGCCGTGCGGCGCGCGGGGATCGAGGCCGGGCAGGTCGACGATGTGATCATCGGCGCCGCCGCCCAGCAGGGCACCCAGGCCTACAACCTCGGGCGCTTGTGTGCGATTGCCGGCGGCCTGCCGCCGTCGGTAGCCGGGATGGCCGTGGAGCGCCAATGCGCCTCGGGGCTGATGAGCATTGCCCTGGCGGCCAAGGGCATTATCTGCAACGAAATCGACATCGCCGTCGCCGGCGGCCTGGAGTCGATCTCGCTGGTGCAGAACAAGCACAAGAACCTCTACCGCAACCAGTCCGGCGCCGTGCTTGAGCGCGACCCGCAGGCCTATATCCCGATGATCGAAACCGGCGAGATCGTCGCCCAGCGCTATGGCGTGACGCGTCACGAGCAGGATGCCTATGCCCTGCAAAGCCAGTTGCGCACTGCCCAGGCGCAAGCCGCGGGCCTGTTCGACCTGGAGCTGACGCCGCTGAGCACGCGCAAGGCGATCATCGACAAGGCCAGCGGCGAGACCCGTTACGAGACCGTGACCTTGCTGCACGACGAATGCAATCGCGCCGACACCAGCCTGGCCAGCCTCGCTGCACTGGAGCCTGTATGGCAGGGCGGGCAGTGGACCGAGGCCGGGCGCTTCATTACCGCCGGCAACGCCTCGCAGCTGTCTGACGGCGCTTCGGCCTCGGTATTGATGAGCGCCAAGCTCGCCGAGCAGCGCGGCCTGGCGCCGCTGGGCATCTATCGCGGCCTGGCGGTGGCCGGTTGCAATGCCGACGAGATGGGCATCGGCCCGGTCTACGCGATTGCCAAACTGCTCAAGCGCCACGGCCTGAAAGTCGAGGACATCGGCCTGTGGGAACTCAACGAAGCCTTCGCCAGCCAGGTCCTGTACTGCCGCGATACCTTAGGCATCGACAACCAGCGCCTGAACGTCAATGGCGGGGCGATTGCCATCGGTCACCCGTTCGGCATGTCGGGGGCGCGCATGGTTGGCCACGCCTTGATCGAGGGCAAGCGACGCGGCGTACGTTACGTGGTGGTGAGCATGTGTATTGGCGGCGGCATGGGTGCCGCTGCATTGTTCGAGGTGGCTTGAGAATGAACCGTTTTGATGAGCACGGCCGGATCCAGACCATGCAAGCCTACTGGAGCGAGGTCAACCTCAGCGTGCGCGAGCCGCAATAGCGCGCAAGCAAGGCTCACACCCGCCAGGGTGTGGCCTTGCGCAGGGGGAGCGCTTACGGCGATTTTGCCGCGTCGAGGAACGCCGGGCGCTCGCCACCGCCATGCACGGCAATGTCGGCGCCACTGACATAACGGGCCAGCGATGAGGCCAGGTACAGGCAACTGTCGCCAATGTCTTCGGGGCTGGCCAGGCGTTGCAGGGGGATGGTCGCGGCCACCTCGGCCAGGTCGCTTTCATCGCCATAGTGCAGGGCCGCCTGCTCGGTGAGGATCAGCCCGGCGGTGACAGCGTTGACCCGCACCTTGGGTGCCCACTCCACCGCCAGCGAGCGGCTCAGGTTGAGCAAGCCGGCCTTGGCCGCGCCGTAGGCGGCGGTGCCGGGGGAAGGGCGGGTGGCGCTGACGCTGCAGATGTTGATGATGCTGCCGCCCTCGGCCTGGGCCTGCATGATGCGGTTGGCCAGCTGGCTGAGGTTCAGCGGCGCCAGCAGGTTGAGGCGGATGATCGATTCGCTGAAGCGCGGCGAAGCGCTGGCGGCTTCGGCATAGGGCGCGCCGCCGGCGTTGTTGACCAGTACATCGAGGCGCCCGAAGCGCTCGACTATAGCCGTCATCATCTGCTGGGCCTGCTCGATGTCACGCACATCGCAGGCCAGGAACAGCGCCTCGCGCCCGCCGCTGGCCGGCAGTGTCGCAGGCGCCTGGCGCCCGCAGATCACCACCTCGGCGCCGCATTCAAGAAAGCGCCGGCTGATGCCGCGGCCCACACCCTTGCCACCACCGGTCACCAGTACCACCTTGCCGCGAAAATCCATAGGGTCGTGCATGCCTGCCTCGTGTTCGCCACTGTAATGAGCTCGATGCTAGGCAGCGCACGGGCAGGGGCCAACGTCCGAAGGGACTAGTAGTCCTGACGGACGATGTTGGCGCCCTGGCCGCTCTGAATAATCCCGGTACAACAACAAGCCGGGAGGACAGCTCATGGGCGCATCCGCGCAAGGGCACGTGGTAACGCTGGCCGATGGTCTGCAGCTGCATTACCAGGACGTTGGCACGGGCGAGGCGGTGGTGTTCATCCACGGCAGCGGCCCGGGTGCCAGCGGGCACAGCAACTTCAAACAGAACTACCCGGCATTCGCCGCGGCCGGCTACCGGGTGATCGTCCCCGACCTGCCCGGCTACGGCGCTTCGAGCAAGCCGCAAACGGTCTACAGCCTGGACTTTTTCGTCAGCGCCCTCAGCGGCCTGCTCGATGCCCTGGATATCCAGCGCTGCGTGCTGGTCGGCAATTCCCTGGGTGGCGCCATTGCCATCAAGCTGGCGCTGGACCAGCCGCGGCGGGTCAGCCGCCTGGTGCTCATGGCCCCTGGCGGGCTGATGGACAAGGAGCAGTACTACCTGCAAATGGAAGGCATCCAGAAGATGGGCGCGGCCTTTGCCAACGGCGAGCTCAACGATGCCGCCGGCATGCGCCGCCTGCTCAGCCTGCAGTTGTTCGACCCGGCGCTGATCAGCGATGAAACCGTGGCCGAGCGCGTGGCGGTGGTGGGCCAGCAACCGGCCTGCGTGCTGACCAGCATGCAGGTGCCGAACCTGACCTCACGCTTGCCTGAACTGCAATGCCCGATTCTTGGTTTTTGGGGTATCAACGACAAGTTCTGCCCGGCCTCCGGCGCGCAGACCCTGCTTGCAGCCTGCAGGCGGATCCGCTTTGTGCTGCTCAGCGAATGCGGACACTGGGTGATGGTCGAGCACCGCGAGCTGTTCAACCGTGAATGCCTGGCGTTCCTTGGGGAGGCACGGGCATGAGCGAGCAATTGCGTCGCCAGTATGGCGAAGAGCTGTACCAGGCCCTGTGCAGCGCCAGCACCCTGGCGCCCTTGAGCGAGCGCTGGGAGACCATCAGCATCGAGGATGCCTACCATATCTCGCTCTACAGCATCGAGCGGCGGGTGGCGGCGGGTGACCGCATCGTCGGCAAGAAGATCGGCGTCACCTCGGCGGCGGTGCAGCGCATGCTTAATGTGCACCAGCCGGATTTCGGTTTTATCACCGAGCAGATGGCCTTTGCCGATGGCGCGCAGATTTCCCTCGGCGCCAACCGCCTGATCCAGCCGCGCGCCGAAGGCGAGATCGCCTTCAAGCTCAAGCATGACCTGGTCGGCCCCGGCGTCACCGAGGCCGATGTGCTGGCCGCCACCGAGTACGTGATGCCGTGTTTCGAGATTGTCGATTCGCGCATCCAGGACTGGCGCATCCGCATCCAGGACACCGTCGCCGACAACGCCTCCTGCGGGGTGTTCGTGCTCGGCGACAGCCAGGTCGATCCGCGCCGGCTCGACCTGCCGAACCTGCGCATGCAGGTGTTCAAGAACGGCGAGCTGATCAGCCAAGGCCTCGGCTCGGCGGTGCAAGGCAACCCGCTGACCGCGGTGGCCTGGCTGGCCAACACCCTGGGCGCCTTCGGCATCCCGTTCAAGGCCGGGGAAATCATCCTTTCCGGCTCGCTGGTGCCGCTGGAGCCTGCACGGGCCGGCGACCAGTTTGCCCTGACCATCGACGGCCTGGGCAGCGCCCGGGTGTCGTTCTGTGCGTGACGTGCGAGGTTCAAGCGAATGAGCAAAAAACTGAAAGCGGCGATTATCGGGCCGGGCAACATCGGCACCGACTTGCTGATGAAAATGTGCCGCTCCGAGTGGATCGAACCGGTGTGGATGGTCGGCGTCGACCCGCAGTCCGAAGGCCTCAAGCGCGCTCGCGAGCTGGGGGTGAAGACCACCGCCGACGGCCTGGACGGATTATTGCCACATGTCCTCGACGACGATATCCGCATCGCCTTCGATGCCACCTCGGCCTATGTGCATGCGCATAACAGCCGCAAGCTCAACGAGTTGGGGGTGATCATGGTCGACCTCACGCCGGCGGCCATCGGCCCGTTCTGCGTGCCGCCGGTCAACCTCAAGCAGCACGCGGCGAGCCTGGCGATGAACGTCAACATGGTCACCTGCGGCGGCCAGGCGACCATCCCCATGGTCGCGGCGGTGTCGCGCATCCAGTCGGTGGCCTATGGCGAAATCGTCGCCACGGTGTCGTCCGGCTCGGTGGGCCCGGGCACCCGGCAGAACATCGACGAGTTCACCCGCACCACCGCCGGTGCCGTCGAGCAGATCGGCGGTGCCCGGCGTGGCAAGGCGATCATCGTCATCAACCCGGCCGAACCGCCGCTGATGATGCGCGACACCATCCACTGCCTGACCGACGAAGAGCCCGACCGCGAGGCCATTCGCGCCTCGGTGTTGAGCATGGTCAAGGAGGTGCAGCGTTACGTGCCCGGCTACACCCTGATCAACGGGCCGATTTTCGATGGCCGCAAGGTGTCGATCTTCATCGAGGTCGAAGGCCTCGGCGACTTCCTGCCCAAGTCTGCCGGCAACCTCGACATCATGACCGCTGCCGGTTTGCGCACCGCCGAGATGTTTGCCGAAGAAGCCCACAAGGGCACCCTGCAACTGCCCGTCCGTTGAGTGGAGAACTGCCATGAATCTGCAAGGTAAAAGCGTCCGTCTGCACGACATGAGCCTGCGCGACGGGATGCACGCCAAGCGTCACCAGATCAGCCTGGAACAGATGATCGCGGTGGCCAGCGGCCTGGATGCCGCCGGCGTGCCGCTGATTGAAATCACCCATGGCGATGGCCTGGGTGGCGCGTCGCTGAACTACGGCTTTGCCGCCCACAGCGATGAGGAATACTTCGCCGCGGTAATTCCCACCCTCAAGCAGGCCAAGGTATCGGCCTTGCTGCTGCCGGGGATCGGCACCCTCGATCACCTGAAAATGGCCCATGAGCATGGCGTCTCGACCATCCGCGTGGCCACCCACTGCACCGAGGCGGATGTTTCCGGCCAGCACATCGGCATGGCGGCGAAGATGGGCCTGGATACCGTCGGCTTTCTGATGATGGCGCACAGGGTCAGCGCGCAAAAGCTGCTGGAACAGGCGCGGCTGATGGAAAGCTACGGCGCCAATTGCATCTACTGCACCGATTCGGCGGGCTACATGCTGCCGACTGAAGTCAGCGAGAAGATTGGCGTATTGCGGGCAGGTTTAAGCGCCAGCACCGAAGTCGGTTTTCATGGCCATCACAACCTGGGCATGGCGATTGCCAATTCGCTGGCGGCCATCGAGGCTGGCGCCGTGCGCATCGATGGCTCGGTGGCCGGGTTGGGGGCGGGGGCGGGCAACACGCCGCTGGAAGTGTTCGTCGCCGTGCTGGAGCGCATGGGCGTGAGCAGCGGCGTTGACCTGTACCGGATCATGGACGTCGCCGAGGACCTGGTGGTGCCGATGATGGACCAACCGATCCGCCTTGACCGCGATGCCCTGACCCTGGGCTATGCCGGGGTGTACAGCTCGTTCTTGCTGTTTGCCAAGCGTGCCGAGCTCAAGTACGGCATTGCTGCCCGCGACCTGCTGGTGGAGCTGGGGCGGCGCGGCACGGTGGGCGGTCAGGAAGACATGATCGAAGACCTGGCCCTGACAATGTCGCGGGCGCGAGGGGTGATGCCGACCTGAGGTGCGCGCTGGCTTCATCGCGGGTCAAGCCCGCTCCCACAGGTCCCGCACAATTCTGTGGGAGCGGGCTTGACCCGCGATCGAGTGCAGCGGCCTCATCGCAGTTGAGCCAGCGCTCCCATGGCCATGAACAACGCGGCAATGGCCCGGGCCTCATGCAACTCGCCACTGGCCACCCGTGCCGGGATCTGCGCCAGCGGCACCTTGATGCATTCCAGCGGCTCCGGCTCGTCACCTTGCAGAGCACAGGGGCTCAGGTCCTGGGCCAGCACCACCCGATAACGATGACACAAATGCCCGGGCGCCAAGGTCAGTTCGCCCAGCTCGGTCAGCCGCGCCGCCCTCAGGCCGACTTCTTCGCACAGCTCGCGCTGGGCCGCCTGCAGGTAGCTTTCATGCGCCTCGGCACCGCCCTTGGGCAGGCCGAGGATGGTGCCCTCTACGCCCACCGCGTACTCGCGCACCAGCAGCACGTGCTCGGGGTCGGGCATCGCCACCAGCATCACCGAGCGGTAGCCGGTGCCGCGCAAGCGTTCGTAGATGCGCCGCTGGCCGTTGCTGAACTGCAGGTGCAGGGCTTCGATCTGGAAATGACTGCTTTGGGCCAGCAGTTCGGTCTTGAGGATGGTCGGACAGTTGCGCATGTGCAGGCCCCTGGCGGCGGGTGGATACCTGCACTGTGCGCTGTGCCCGGCAACCCGCCATCGTCCAAGCGGACGAGGGCGGGTGCTTCAGCCGAGGGTCGCCACGCTGCGCAAGATCAAGCGCACGAGCATGGTCTGGCGGGTCACGCCGGTCTTGGAAAAGGTCGAACGCAGGTGCGCCCGCGAAGTGTTGCGGCTGATGCCCAGTTCCTCCGAGGCTTCGTCCAGGGTCAGGCCGTTGGCCAGCAGCATCGCCAGCTGGGTTTCGGCCGGGGTGAAATCGAACAGCGCCCGCACGATCTCCTGCGGCGCCGAGGATTGCTGCTCGGGGTCGCTGATGAAGATCACCACGGTCGGGCATTGCTTGCCTTCGCTCCAGGTCGACAGCGGCACCGAGCGCACGATGATGCCAAGGTCGGCGCGCCCGGACGGGCGTTGTACGCGCATGGCCTCGACCACCGAGGGGTTGCTGCTTTTTTGCGACAGCAGTGATTGCTTGACCAGCCGGCGGAACTCCTGGGTGTCGCGTGCGGTGCCGACCTGCAGGCCGTCGTTGACCAGCTTTATGCCGTCCTTTTCCTGGATCAGCCGCTCGGCAACCTGGTTGGTCTGCAGCACCTTGCCGGTTTCGTCGAGGATGATGGTGCCCACCGCCAGCTGGTCGACGGCGCCGGCGTAGAGGTTGCGTTCGGTCTCGATGCGGTTGAGCTGCATGTGCAGTTTGATCGAGCGCTCCAGGTGCGGGATGAAGCGCGCCAGCAGGGTTTTTTCCTGGTCGCCGAAGGCCTGCTCATAGCGCCCGCGGCTGATGCGGATACGGCATTGGGCGCCGTCGCCGGTATTGATGTCGGCCCCGAGGATATGGAACACGTCCACGGGTTCAAGGAAGTTCTTGTAGAACTCCGATTGCAACAGCTCGTCGTTGGAGACGTAGCTGGCGAGGGTCACCACTTCGCGGTTAGGCAGGTCGACGAACGGGTCGAGGGCAAAGAAGTGCTTGTTGTACGAGGCGGTGGTTTCGCTCGAACTGCCGGTGGTGTTGACCATCAGGCCGTCAACGTGGGCGCTGGGCGGGCGCAGAATGAAGGTGACGTATTTGCTCTGTAGCTGCAGGTTGAGCTGGTTGAGGAAGGTGACCCAGGGAATGTTCTCCATCGGCCCTTGATAGAGGTGACCGAGCAAGTCGCTGAATGACTCGAGGGTGAGGCACGGCTGCATAGGGAACTACCATTTTTTATTATTAGCGTTGGCGATGGCAGAGAATAGTCGGCGTTAACGCGTGCACGCAACGCTCCGTACACGCATCCGGACAGGCGTAGCGCACGCCTGTCCAAAGCGCTCGGCAAGGCTCAGGCGCGCTCGCCGTCAAGCACCACGAAACGCTTGCTGTCGGCGGTTTCGGCAGGCAGCAGGTCGACGTCGGTATAGAACTGCTCATACCAGCGCCGCAGCTGGTACACCGGGCCGTCGCCGTCGCACAGCAGCGGATTGTCGACCCGGGTCTTGCTGTGCCAGATCGCCACGTCTTCGTAGAAAGCCGCCTGGGCCTGCTGCACGTAGGCCTTGGCCATGGCCTGGTTCTGCTCCTCGCTCAGGCCGGGGATCTTTTTCACCAGCACGCCGTAGCGCAGGGTGAAGCTGTTGAGGTCGATCGGCACATGGCAGTTGAGCAGGATCGAATGGATCGGCTGGCCGTTCATCGCCCCGGTCATTTCGGTGATCTGGTAGGCCGGGCCGAAGTAGGTGGCCACCGTGCTCAGCTCGCTGTCGCCAGACAGCCGCTCGCTGCGCGCACGCATGACCTGGGTGGCCAGGTGGCCTGCGAAGACGTTGCTGAACTCGGCCACCGGCGCGCCATGCACGGTGCCGAAGTGGGCCATGTCGGCGACGTTGTCGATCAGCTCGCGGCAGTTGGTGTCGATCTGCAGTTCGGCCACTTCCCAGGCGGCCCACTGGTCACTGAAGCAGGCGTCGATGCGCGGGATCACCTGCTCGGCAATCGGCGGGTTGCCTTGCGGGTCGTTCCAGACGAACAGCAGCTGGTTTTCTTCCATGATCGGCCAGCGCTTGACCTTGGCCCGCGGTGGAATGCGCTTGGCGTAGGGAATGTCGTCGCACACGCCATCGGCGCCCCAGCGCCAGCTGTGGAACGGGCAGCGGATCGAGTTGCCTTCGATGCAGCCGGTGCTCAGGTCGGCGCCCATGTGCGGGCAAAAGCCGTCGAGAATGTTCAGCTGGCCGTCTTCACCCTGGAACGCCACCAGGCGGGTGCCAAACACGTCCAGGCGGTGGGCCTTGCCGTCGCGGTAGTGCGCGGCCAGGCCCAGGCAGTGCCAACCACGGGCGTAACGGTCTTCCAGCAGCTTGGCTTCAATGCGGTGCAGGGTGCTCATCTTATTGTTCTCCGGGGTATCACGGGGTGTGCTGTGCGAGTGATTCTGCCGCCCCTGTATCAGCAGGCATCGTCTGAACGGACGATGGCCGGCCGTGGGCTGACGGCTCTACTGGCGCAATCAAGCCAGCAGCAGGAGAACGCAATGAGCAATGAGCAGGGGCGGGTGGCGGTGATTACCGGCGCCGCCAGCGGGATCGGCCGGGGCCTGGCCGAGCATGCGGCAGGGCTGGGCATGCAGCTGGTACTGGCCGATGTCGATGGCCCGGGTTTGCAGGCGCTGAGCGCGCAACTGCAAGGCCAGGGCGTGCAGGCCATTGCCCAGCTGACCGACGTCAGCGATGTGGCCCAGGTCGAGCGCCTGCGTGATGTCGCCCTGGCGCATTTTCAGCGGGTCGACCTGCTGTTCAACAATGCCGGGGTGATGCAGACCGGCTACAGCTGGCAGATCAGCCACGAGCAGTGGCAGCGCATGCTCGCCATCAACCTGCAAGGGGTGATCAATGGCATCCGCAGCTTTGTGCCGCTGATGCTCGAGCAGGGCCACCCGGCCCAGGTGATCAACACCGCGTCGCTCGCCGGCTTGCTCAGCAGTCCGTTGATGGCGCCCTACAACGTCACCAAGCAGGCGGTGGTGGCGTTATCCGAAACCCTCAAATACGAGCTGGACATGCTCGGCGCGCAGGTCTCGGTGTCGGTGCTCTGCCCGGGGCCGGTGGCCAGTGACATCATGGCCTCCAACCAGGCCCGCGAGCAGGCCGACGCCACTTTCAGCGCCGTGCTCGACGAGCACATTCGTCAGGGCATGACGCCCCGCGAACTGGCCGCCCAGGTGTTTGCCGCGCTGGCCGAGCGGCGTTTCTGGATCTTCCCGCACAAAGACTTCAAGCCCGCCCTGGAGTTGCGCCTGCGCAGCATCCTTGAAGAAACCAACCCGCAGTTCCAGATGATCGCCGAAGGAGACGCCCATGCCGCTCGATAAACAGATCGCCGCCGTGCTCGAACAGTTCAGCGTCCAGGGGGAGCCCGACTACCACCGGCTCGATGCCGTGCAGTATCGGCAATATGCCGACCACCTGTTGCCGCCGATCCCTGGCGCGCAGATGGCCGAAGTGCGCGACCTGCGCGTGGCGGGCGCCGCTGGCGAGCTGGATGCCCGCCTGTACCGGCCGCTGGCGCAAGACAACCTGGCGCTGCTGGTGTTCTTCCACGGTGGCGGCTTTGTCATCGGCACCCTCGATACCCATGACCACCTGTGCCGGGCACTGGCCAGCGCCACTGGCGCGGTGGTGGTGTCGGTCGCCTACCGGCTGGCACCGGAGGCGCGCTTTCCGGCGGCGCCGCTCGATTGCTATGCCGCCACCTGCTGGCTGGTCGAACATGCCGCCAGCCTGGGCGTCGACGGCAGCCGCCTGGCCGTGGCCGGCGACAGCGCCGGGGCCAACCTGGCGATCGCCGTCAGCCGCCTGGCCGCAGAGCGCCAGGGCCCGCAGATTCGCTACCAGTGCCTGTTCTACCCGGTCACCGATGGCCGCTGCGACACCCCGTCGTACCAGATGTATGGCGAAGGCTATCTGTTGTCGCGGGCGATGATGGCCTGGTTCTGGCGCAGCTACCTGCAACAGCCCGAGCAGGTCGAGGAGCCACTGGCCTCGCCGCTGCTCGCCGAGTCACTGGAGGGTTTACCCGCCACCACCCTGATCACCGCCGAGTACGACCCATTGCGCGACGAAGGCGAAGCCTTTGCCCAACGTTTGCAACAAGCAGGTGTGGCCACCCGCCTGGAGCGTTGCGAGGGCATGGTGCATGGCTTTATCAGCATGAGCGCGTTTGTCGAGGGCGCCGCCCTGGCCTTGGCCGGGGCCGCGGCCGACCTGCGCCGGGCGCTGGGCTGAATGGCGGCGGCCTAGTCCGTTTGGACGAAGCAGGTTGTCGCAGCAGTTTCTAGTCTTGAGCGCACAACGTCTTTTCCTCACCTGTGGTGGAATGGCCATGAAAATAACAAGAACAATTTGCCTTGCCTTGACCGTCTGCGCCTTTGGCGCTGTCTATAGCGCCTTGCTGACCCGCCCGCTGCCGGCGCCGGTGACCATGGCCTATTACTGCCAGCCCAGCTTCCAGCCGTGTTACATCCCGGTGCCGAGCGTCGCCAGGCTGATGCCTTAGGCCTTGTTGCCCAGGGCCAGCAGCGCCCGCTCGCGGCTCAGTGGCTGGAGGACCCCGGGCGAGCCGCTGATGTGCACGTACAGGTAGTGCTGGCCTTGGTCATCGCGCAGTATCCGGTGCACCTGGGTCATCTCCGGGTGATACTGGCGCTGGGTGCGGTCGAGCAGCACTTCGTGGTGATCGATGTGCAGGCGGCGCAGCGCCGCTTCGAATTCGCTGTCGACGGCCTCGCGCAGCTTGCGCATGCGGCGTATCGACAGATAGCCAAGGCCGAAGGTCAGCGCGAAGAAGAACAGCGCCTGTAACAGTGATTTGTAGTGCTCCATCCTGGATTTGATTAGCCCTTGATTCTTGTAGTGGACGGCGCTTGTTTGAGGTCTGAGCGCCGCCTGTGGGCGTTAAAGGCTCATGTCGAAGGCATGGATTCGGTAGGGCAGCTCCATGTCCGGGTATCGCCGTCTTCCTCACCCAGTGCCATGATTTCCAGGCAGCCCGGGTAAGCTGGTTGCTTATCGGCAGGCCCTTCAATGTAGGTGATGGCCTTGGGCGGGTTTTGCAGTTGCTGCTGGCATTGCTGGACCTCGCTGGCAAAGCTTTCAAGGGCAGCGGAAGGGGGCTGAGTCGTGATCATGCCTGCTACGGTTTGCCAGTATTCCGAGGCTGCGTAGCCGCTTGCTCGGCAGTGAGAAAGCGGAGAAACAATTGAACCAACTCCGTCGCCTTCGACTTTAAGTGCTTGCATCTTCTGGTGTTGCGCAGGCAGGGCAGGGCCAACCGGAAGCGCTTCCATGGCCTTGATCTCAGCGACATAAGCCTGAACTTTGGTCAGGTAAGCGGCGGCGCTTTCGCGCTGCTGGTTGTACTGGCTTATTTCGTTGGCGTTGGTGCCGGTGACCTTGTACTCAGGTTCGTTGTTGCAGCCCGCCAGGAGAGCAGAGGCGCCAAGGGTGATGATTGCGGTGCGTGTGGTGAACTTCATGTTCTTCAGTTATCTCGCTTCAGGGTCGTTTGCTTGACCTGACAGTGGAGCACAATGGCTGTCCCTGCCAGTGTTTGTCGCACAGTACTCGCGTTTGACGTCGAATACTGTTGCCTCAGTCCAGGTCCTGCGCCGAATGCCGCTCGGGCACCTGGCTGGCTTCATCGCCCCAGGTGCGGTTGACCCGTAGGCCGCGGACGACCGCCGGGCGCTCGGCAATGGCTTGCGCCCAGCGTTGCACGTGGGTGTAGTCCTGCACGCTGAGGAACTCGCCCGCCGAATACAGCCTGCCCAGCGCCAGTTGGCCGTACCAGGACCAGACGGCGATATCGGCGATGGTGTAGCTGTCGCCGGCCAGGTACGCGCTTTGCGCCAGGCGCTGGTCGAGCACATCCAGTTGGCGCTTGGTTTCCATGCTGAAGCGGTTGATCGGGTATTCGAATTTTTCTGGCGCGTAGGCATAGAAGTGGCCGAAGCCGCCGCCCAGGTAGGGCGCTGCGCCCATCTGCCAGAACAGCCAGTTGAGGGTTTCGGTTCGACCCGCTGGGTCGCGGGGCAGGAACTCGGCGAATTTTTCTGCAAGGTAGAGCAGGATCGAACCCGACTCGAACACCCGCACCGGCGGTTGCACGCTGCGGTCGAGCAGGGCGGGGATCTTCGAGTTGGGGTTGATCTCGACGAAACCGCTGGAGAACTGCTCACCCTCGCTGATGCGAATCAGCCAGGCGTCGTACTCGGCGCCGGCATGCCCGAGGGCCAGCAGCTCTTCGAGGAGGATGGTGACCTTGACGCCATTGGGCGTGGCCAGGGAGTACAGTTGCAGCGGCTGCTTGCCCAGCGGCAGGGCCTTGTCGTGGGTCGGGCCGGCCACCGGGCGGTTGATGTTGGCGAACTCGCCGCCCGACGGCGCGTCGTGCTGCCAGACCCGAGGCGGGACGTAGGGTGCCTTGCTCATGCGATGAACCTCCTGGTGTGCTCGAGGGGCTCATGTTCGGGCCTGGTATGAGAGGTTGTCAAACAGGCCTGCAAGCAACTGCCCGATCATGGTATCGGGCACCGCTTTGCCCTGCCGGCATTGCGCCGGCAGGGCAAATACTGCGTGGATTAACGTTTGCCTAGTGCAACTTTCGAATCACCGGAGAATTTATCCACCTGCCCTTGAATATGTGTCGAAACCTTGCTGTCAAAGCCAAACTCGACCTTGCAACCTTGAAGGAATGCCAGTTGTTTTTGGTACAGCGTGGAAATACCGGCAAGGTCACCATCTTTACGTTTTAATGCTTCGATCTTGGCAACGACTTGCACGGTTTTTTCTTCAATGTAGTCGGCGGTCTCCATGTATTGGCGAATATCGATCTGTTTTGAAACGAAGTTGTCATAGTTGAGTTTTGCCGCGGTGTTCAGTGCGTTGAGGGTCAACTCGTACTGTGCAACCAATGTTCTTTCGGCTTGCTCGGAGAACTCGTCGAGTGAATAGTTGACGTTGTAGCAATAGCGGTAGCAGCTCATGATTTTGTTATTGAAGAAACTTCGCTCCTGAGACACATTGCAGGCAACCGATGCAAAAATTCTCAAGCCTTGGCCGAGCGGTACGCTACTTTTTGCAGTGCTCACCTGAATCTTGCTTGAGTGGCCGAACGAGTTGATCAGGCCCGACAGCAGGTTAAGGCAGTTGGCGGCGATCATTAGCCGAGTGTCTTCGGTCAAACCACCGCTGGCGTTGGTTTTGGTTGCATCAGGCGAGGCCGTGGTACCTTCCGGCAGACCGGTGATGGTACCGGTGACCGTGCCGACGACTGCATTGGTGATCTGATCGATTATTTTCTTCAGATTCTCAAGGCTCCAGGTGTCTGAAAGCTGGAAATCTGAATTCGCCCCGGTGACGTAGGAAGAATACTTCCAGGTGCGTTGGCTGTTTGTATAAAATTGAATCTGGTCTGCCTGTAATTCGGATTCAGCATTTTTCTGTTGGGTGATCAAGTCCCTGGAGATCTGCTCAAGCCGTTCACGGTTCTTTTTCTCTTCTTCCAACAGTTTGTTGACACTATTGCTTCTGCCCATTTTCGCTCATCCTTGTCGTGGGGTTTAATGCCAAGGCTCAATGACATCAAATTGCCAGTCCCTGGCGAAGAGAACAATAGCGCTTTTTATTGGTTTGTAAAGGTCAGGTCTGATGATAATTAATCAGATTGGAACTTGGCGTTTATAACGGTGTTTCTTATCGCCGATTAAGCTAAGTCGTTTGCTCGGGGCTAATCAGTCGCCGGCCTGTTCTTGCTGACGCAATGAATTCCGCCGCCGCCCGCAGCAATCGGGTCGATATCGACCTGCTCGATGGTCCGCCCCGGGTACAACTTGGCCAGCAACTGCTTGCAGTACTGGTCAGCTTTCGGGTCGCCAAACTGCGGGGCAATCACCGCGCCATTGATCGGCAGGTAGTTGATGTAACCGGCGGCAAACTCCGGGTTGTCGCGGGTAAAGCGGTTGCTGCGCAATTTGCCTGGTGGCGGCAGCAGGTGCACGGTCAAGCGGCGGCCGTCGGCGTCGGTGGCCTGCTTGAGGATTTCCAGGTGCTTGCGGGTGACCCGGTAATCGTAGGAGTCCGGGTCGTTGTCGAGGTTGGCGATCACCACCCCCGGCTCGACGAAGCGCGCGTAGAAGTCGACGTGGGCATCGGTAATGTCCTGACCCTTGATGCCCGGCAGCCAGATGATCTTGCGCAGGCCAAGGTTGGCTTTAAGCTCGGCCTCGACATCGCTGCGGCTCCAGTCGGGGTTGCGGTTGGCATTGACCCAGCAGCTTTCGGTGATGATCGCCGTGCCGTGGCCGTCCACTTCGATGCCGCCGCCTTCGCCGGTCAGCTCGCTTTGCAGGTAGGGCACGTTCAGGGTTTCGCTCAGCGTTGCCGCCACGCGGCTGTCGTTGCGGTGGCGTTGCTTGTTGCCCCAGCCGTTGAAGTTGAAGTCCATCAGCGCGCTGTTGCCGTCGTCGTCGATGACGAAGCAGCCGCCGTAATCGCGGATCCAGATGTCGTCCAGCGCCATGGGCAGGAACTCGATGTTGTCGCTGCCACATTGCTCGCGTGCATCGGCCAGGTCTTCGGGGCGGCAGAGTACGCTGACCGGCTGGTAGCGGGCGATGGTCCGGGCCAGTTGTGCGATGCAGCTGTTGACCGCGTCCGCCTGGTCTTCCCAGACATTTTCGGCGGCGGCAAACGCCAGGAAGATCCGCCGCTGGGCCTGGTCTTCTTCGGGCATGAACCAGCGCTGGTCAGCGGCCATGGCCAGGCGCAACGGGCCCAGGCCCAGGCCGGCAATGCCGGCGGCGACTGACAGATGCTTGAGAAAGGTACGACGGGGTGTCATCGGTGTGGCTCTCGTAGTGACGGCTCAATGGGCCGAGGAAGTCTTGAGGGTGGTCCAGGTACGCATGCGCGCGCGCATGTCTTTCTGGGTAATGTCCTTGCCCGGGATCAGCCGCGCGTAGGTATCGTCGCTGACGTAAATGTCCGGGTTATCACGCATCTGCGGCTCGACCAGCGGCCGTGCCTTGGCGCTGGAGGTGGGGTAGCCGGTGAACGAACTGATGGCGGCCATCTGCTGCGGCTGCATGACGAAGTTGATAAAAGCGTAGGCGTATTCCGGGTGGGCGGCATCGGCGGGAATGGCCATGCTGTCCATCCAGATGGTCGTGCCTTCCACCGGGATGTGGTAGCGGAACTCGACCTTTTTACCGGCGGCATCGGCGGTGCGCTGGGCCTGGATCATGTCGCCGCTGTAACCGAGGGAAATGCAGGTGTCACCATTGACCAGCTGGGTCACCGGCTGCGACTGGAACTTGCGGATGTACGGCTTGATCGCCCCGAGCATCTGCCGGGCGGCGAGCAAATCATCGGCCTTGCCGCTGCGTGGGTCCTTGCCCAGGTAGTGCAGCACCACCGCCAGCACTTCGTCGGGCGAGTCGATCATCGAGATGCCGCAGTCGGCCAGCAACGCGGCGTTTTCTGGCTTGAACAGCAGGTCGAGGCTGTTGACCGGGGCATTGGCGATGCGCTGCTCGATGGCCGCGCGGTTGTAGGTCAGGCCGATGCTGCCCCAGGTGTAGGGCACGGTGCTCTCGCGCGAGTTGGGGTAGCGCTGGTGCAGGCGCTGCAGGCCGGGCTCGATGTCTGCCAGGTGTTCGAGTTTGGCCGGGTCGAGCTTTTGCAGGGCGCCGGCGCGGGCCAGGCGTTCGGCCACGGTGTCGCCGGGGAAAATCAGGTCGTAGCCGCTGTTGCCCGAGAGCAGCTTGGCCTCGAGGGTTTCGCTGCTGTCCATGACGTCATAAATGACCTTGATGCCGGTCTGGGCGGTGAAATCCTTGAGGGTGTCTTCGGCAAAGTAATCGGCCCAGTTGTACAGGCGCAGCACTTTGTCTTCGGCGTTGGCCAGGCTGCAGCCCAGGGCCAGGGAAAGGGCGAGCAGGGTTTTCAGGCTGTTCATGCGCCATGCCTCCAGGTGCTGTGTGGGTGACGGCCGTCCAGGCTCAACAGGGTGGCGTACATTTCCGGGCGGCGGTCGCGGTAGATGCCCCAGGTCAGGCGCTCTTCGCGCATGTGCGCCAGGTCCAGCTCGGCCAGCAGCATGCAAGGGCTGTCGCGATCGGCTTCGGCCAGCAGGCGGCCCTTGTGGTCGGTGATGAACGACGATCCATAAAAACGCATGTGCAGCTCGGCATCGCTGCGCGCCACTTCAACGCCGGTGCGGTTGGCGGTGATCACCGGGAGGATGTTGGCGGCGGCGTGGCCGCGCTGGGTCAGTTGCCAATGGTCGCGCGAATCCAGCGCCGCAGCGCCGGGCTCGGAGCCGATGGCGGTGGGAAACAAGAGGATTTCTGCACCTTGCAAGGCCAGGCAGCGGGCGGTCTCGGGGAACCACTGGTCCCAGCAGATGCCCACGCCCAGGCGCCCGACGGCGGTGTCCCAGACCTTGAAACCGGTATCGCCGGGGCTGAAGTATTCCTTCTCCTGGTAGCCGATGGCGTTGGGGATGTGGGTCTTGCGGTAGACGCCGAGCAAGCGCCCGTCGGCATCGGCGACGGTCAGCGAATTGAAGTAGGCATTGCCGGCCTGCTCGAACCAGCTCAGCGGCAATACCACGTTCAGTTCCGCCGCCAGGGCGGCAAAGCGCTGCAACAGCGGGCTGTTGTCATAAGGTTGCGCCAGGGCCAGGTGCTCGTGGCATTGCTCGATGCAGAAGTAGGGCGTAGCGAACAGCTCGGGCAGCAGGATCAGCCTGGCCCCGGCCGCCGCCGCCTCGCGCACCAGCCGCTCGGCGTTATCGAGGTTGTCTTCAAGGTTCCAGCTGCAGGCCAGCTGCAGGCTGGCGACGCTCAGCGCGCTCATGGCTTGGCTCCTTTCAGGGGCCAGGCCGGTTGCTGTTGGGTGATGCAATGCACGCCGCCACCGCCATGGGCCAGCTGGTTGATTTGCACCGGTACCACGCTGCGGCCGGGGAAGGCCTGCTGCAGGGTGGCGGCGGCCTGCTGGTCGGCGTCGATACCGTAGGCGGGCATGATCACCGCGTCGTTGCACAGGTAGAAGTTGGTGTAGGAGGCGCAGAACACTTCGGCATCGGTGTCGACCGCAGCGGAAGCTTCGTACAGGTCGATCAGCTCGAAACTGCGGCCACGGGCGTCGGTCGCCAGTTCCAGGGCGCGGCGGTTCTCCTTCGCCACCTGGGCGTAGACCGAGGTTTGATCTTCGGTGGCATCGACCAGCAGCACGCCCGGCCGGGCAAACGCGCAAACGCCGTCGACGTGGCCATCGGTCATGTCGCCAGTGACGTAGTCCGGGTCGCCCGGCAGCCAGATGACCTTGTTCACCCCCAGCAGACGGACGAAGATTTCTTCCATGTCTTGCTTGCCCAGGCCCGGGTTGCGGTTGGGGTTGAGCAGGACCGATTCGGTGGTGATCAGCGTGCCGTCGCCATCGACATGAATCGCGCCGCCTTCATTGGCCAAAAAGCTGCCGAAGCACGGCAGGCCCAGGTCATTGAGCACACGCCGGGCCAGGCCTTCGTCAAGGTCATGGGCCGACTTGCCGCCCCAGGCATTGAAGCGCCAGCTGATCCCGGCCAGACCTTGCTGCGGGTGGCAGATGAAGCTTGGGCCGGAGTCGCGGCACCAGCTGTCGTTGACGGCGATTTCGATCAGCTCGATGTTGGCCCCGCACAGCGCCCGGGCCTGGCTGACGGCGCTGGGGTCGACGACCATCTTTACCGGCTCGAAGCGGGCGATGGCATTGGCGACCCGGGCGAAATCCACCTGCACAGCGGCCAGGGTGACGCCCCAGGTCGACTCCCACAGGGCCTGGTTGTGCGGCCAGACCATCCAGGTGGCAGCGTGGCGAGCCCATTCGGCGGGCATGAACCAGCCGTTGTTGTTGGCGCTGTCGTTGTGCATTGCAATACCCTTCAGTTAAGTAATTGTTTTCAGCAAGGTTGCCGGGGTGTCCATGCTATAACTGGGTTCTGCACCTGAACAAACGATGGATTTTGCCGATATATGATTAGCTGGGCTTATCAATCATGCTGAAACACTGGCCACCTCTGAACACGCTGCGCGGCTTTGAAGCGGCGGCGCGCCTGGGCAGTTTTCACAAGGCTGCCGAAGAGCTGCACCTGACCCAATCGGCGATCAGCCAGCAGATCCGCAGCCTGGAAAACTACCTGGAGCAACCGCTGTTCTTTCGCGAAGGGCGCAGCGTGTCGCTTACCGATGCCGGCCACGACCTGCTCAGCACCACCCAGGTGATGCTGCAGCAACTGACCGTCGGTATCCGTCGCCTGGAGCAGTACCGCAAGCCCAACCAACTGGTGGTCAACACCACGCCGGCATTCGCCCGGCACTGGCTGGTGCCGCACCTGGGCGACTTTCATCGGCTGCACCCGGAGGTGGACCTGTGGCTCTTCACCAGCGATGAAATCCCCGACATGACCACCCAGACCATCGACATTGCCGTGCGTGACGACATCAGCGCCCAGGCCGATTGCAGCTTTCGCGTGCTGCTTCAGGATCGGCTGTACCCGGCCTGTCACCCGCGCCTGCTGGAGCTCGACGTGGCGCGGCGGACCACCCTGCATGGCGAGCGGGAAATGGACTGGAGCTACTGGCACACCCAGGGTGGCGAGGCTGTGGGGCAGAAGCTGCAGGGCCTGAATTTTTCCGACCCCGGGCAGTTGCTTGACGCTGCCAGCCAGGGCTTGGGCATTGCCCTGGTGAGTGGCTTGCTGGCCGGGCAGGCGCGTGCGCAAGGCAACCTGGTGGCGCTGACCGAGCAGACCGTGCGCGGGCCCAAGTGGGCGTGGCTGGTGCACCGTAACAGTGAAGGGGAGGCCTTGACTGTGAGCTTTTGCCAGTGGCTTGAGCAGTGCCTGGCAGAGGGCTCAGGGCTTAATGGTGACCCAGCGCCAGCGCGCTGATGATGCAGACCGAGCCGTCGCTGGCCGGCGTGTCGTCACTGTAATCAACCTGGTTGTAGACGCCGCCGTGGAAGTTGAAGGTGCGGCTGTTCCAGCTGGCATCCATCTGCAATGGTCCGCTGCTGGCGGTGCTGCCCTTGCAGGTGGCAGCGAGGGTCACCACGCCCTTGGCGGTGACATCGAGAATGATCTCGAACGCGGTGCCCAGCGGCACATTGGCCAGCAGGGTGACGCTGGCCGGGGCGCTCTGGTTGTAGCTTCGGCGAAAGCCGTAAGTGAGCTTGCCCTTGTTCCAGAACACCTTGACCACCGGGCTGTCGTCGTCTTTGACGTGCAGTTGCGAGATCACCACCTTCTGCGCCGCGTTGACCTTGCTCAGGGTCATGCTCTGGTGGTTGTGGTGTTTGCTGGCGCTGGCGAGCGACCAGTAGGTCGGTTCTTTCCATTCGCAGCGGGTGCGGTGGGTGCTTTTGCTTGAGGCGCCCTTGGTTGGGGCGGTGAAGCGGACCGAGCCGTCGTCGAGCCTGGCGATGATTTTCGGCAACTGCGCCAGGGCCTGGGCGCCGGTCAGTTCCAGGGCGGTGGGGTCGCTGGTGGACTTGGGTACCGGGGTGGTGATTGTTAGGCGGTCAATGTTGACGCTCATGGGTTTCTCCTTCGGTTTTCGGTGTGGGCCCTCTCTGAAATGGATGTGGGCTTGAGCTAATATTTAGCTGCAAGCTAAAGTGGCGTCAATGGCTAAATAAATTACGACCGCTTCGCGCTCGATCGCCGGCAAGTCCGGCTCCCACAATGGATCTGTATACACCGCACCCTGTGGGAGCTGGCTTGCCAGCGATGAGGCCGGTACAGCCAGCAAGGGTTTTGCCCTCAGTCGTTAAAGAAACCAGCGATACTCCCGCGCACTTACTTCATGCATGAACGCCAGGTGGTCCTGCCTCTTGTTCTCGCAATAGACCATGACGAACTCACTGCCCAACCGCTCATTGACCACCGGGTGATGACGCATGGCCGCCACCGCCGCGAGCATGTCCTTGGGAAAGTCGATGCCGCTGCTGCGGTCTTCGTTGAGCGGCGCAATCGGCTCTTTGCCGGCCTCCAAACCGTGTTCCATGCCACTTAAAATCGCTGCCAGCACCAGGTATGGGTTGGCGTCGGCGCCGGCCAGACGGTGTTCGATGCGCAGGTTGCGTGGGTCCGATTCGGGGATGCGAATGCACGCGTCGCGGTCTTCAAAGCCCCAGCTGGCGCGGCTCGCAGCGTTGACCATGGCGCCGTAGCGGCGCATCGCGTTGTGGTTGGCGGCAAAGATCGGCATGCACTGCGCCAGCAGTTCCAGGCAGCCAGCCACGGCATGGCGCAGCGGGCGCTGGTTGTCGGCAGCCAGCAGGTTGTTGCCCTGCTGGTCGTAAAGGCTGACATGCACGTGCATGCCGCTGCCTGGCGCGTCGAGGTAGGGCTTGCTCATGAAGCTGGCGCGCATGCCGTGCTTGAGCGCCACGCCACGGGTGCTGCGGGCGAACAGGGCGGCCCAGTCGGCGGCGCGCAGGCCGTCGTCGCAGTGGCCGAAGTTGATCTCGAACTGCCCAGGGCCCAGTTCTGCGGTAATGACGTTGGCGTCCACGCCTTGCTCGTTGGCGGCCTCGACCATGTCCCGCAGCACGTCGGAATAGCGCGACAGGCGCTCGATGTGCATGTTCGGCTGGTCATCGGCATCGCCGCTGAACGGGTCGCGGGGGAACTGCGGCAGGCCGTCTTTGAGCGCGCGGTCGAACAGGTAGAACTCAAGCTCGAAGGCCACCACCGGGCGAATGCCGCGCCGTTCCAGGCGTTGCAGCACCCGCGCCAGCACTTCTCGGGGCTCGAACTCAATGGGCGCGGCGGTGCCGTCAGAGCTGATCAGCATCTGCCCCAGCGGCTGGTTCTCCCAGCGCACCGGCTTGAGGGTGCCGGGGATCAGCCGCCGTGGCGCGTCCGGGTCGCCGTCGTTGAAGCAGTAGTCGCCGATCGGGTGCAGGCCGCCCTGAACACCCAGCAGCACGCAGTTCTGCGGCAGTTTCAGGGCGCTGCCGGCGGCGACTTTTTCGAGCATGTCGATCGGGTAGCGCTTGCCATAAAAGTGCCCGGGGATGTCCAGGCTGATCAGGTCGACATAACGCACCTGAGGATGCTCAGCGCGAAATGCGCGTACTTCACTAAGCACATCAGGGCAGTCTTTTATTGTTGTCATCACGTGCGATCCTGCGCTTGGTTTCAACGGAATACCCAGAGCACCCGGGTACTGTGTTCGGTCAGGTTGGCGTAGCGGAACTGGCTGTGCGCCGGCAACTGGAAGCTGTCGTTGGCCTGCAGGGTGACCGGCTCTGGGGCGTCATCGAGCCACAGGCTCAACTCGCCTTCGAGGACAAACCCGCCTTGCTCGGAGCTGTCGTCCAGGTGCCCGTCACCGCTGCTGGCGCCGGGCGCCAGGTGGCTTTCAAGCATCGAGAAACCGCCGTTGAGCTTGGGCGAGACCAGCACGTCGGTGACTCCGGCGGCGTAATACAGGGTGCGCCGTTCGCCGGGGCGGGTGACCCAGTCGACTTGCCGCGGCTTGCTCAGGTTGTAGAAGTAGGTGGTCGGCACGCACAGGGTTTCGCTGATGGCGGTGAGGTCGGCCACGGTCGGGCGCGACAGGCCGCGCTCGACCTGGGACAGAAAGCCCACCGAGCGGTCGATGCGTTCGGCCAGCTCGCCGAGGGTCAGGTTGCGGTGCTTGCGCAGGTCGCGAATAAGGATCGCCAGGCTTTCGATTTCTTCCTGCATGTCCATAAAGGGGCTCTCTCAAATAGTGTCGCGCAGGCGGTACCAGGCTTTGCCGGCAGCTTCCAGCGGCGCGGCGAGCAGGTCGCCACCGGGGAAGCGGCCGTTGTCGATGGCCTGGTACAACGCCAGCAAATCGTGGTTGCCAAGGATCGCATCACTCACCGCGCGGGCGCCGGCCAGGGTCGGCAGCACGCCATGCCCGGAGAAGCCCTGCAGCCAGTAGCGCTGGCCCTGACGGCCGATGTCCGGGGTGCGGCGCAGGCTGCAATCGATATGCCCGCCCCAGGCGTAGTCGATCGCCACGCCCTGTAGCTGCGGGAAGGCCCGTTCCAGCACCGGGCGGGTGGCAGCGGCAACGTCCTTGGGAATGCCGCCCAGGTAGGTACAGCCGCCGCCGAACAGCAGGCGCTGGTCCGGGGTCAGGCGGAAGTAGTCGGGGACGAACTGGTTGTCGATCACGCAGCTGTTGCGCGGCAGTAGCGAACGGGCCAGGGCCGGGTCCAGGGGCGCGGTGGCCACCTGATAGGAGCCCACCGGCAGCAGGCGCTGCGACAGTGGTCGGTCAAGCTGGTCGATGTAGGCGTTGCAGGCCAGCACCAGCACGTCGCTGCGGATTTCGCCTTTTTCAGTGCGGGCGACAAAGCCTGCCGGGGTATCGCGGTAGCTGAGCACCCGGCTTTGCTCGAAGATCCGCCCGCCGGCCGCTTCGAGGGCGTTGGCCAGGCCCTGGGCCAGTTTCAGCGGGTTGAGGTGGGCGCCTTCGGCATCGTACAGCGCGGCCTGGTAGCGTGGGCTGCCGATCCATTCGGGCAATTCGTCGCGCTCGATCACCCGCAACTGGTCATAGCCCCATTTAGTTTCGGCTTCGTGCCTGGCTTCGTGGAGCATGGCCACCCGTCGCGGTAGCACCGCCGCCCACAGGCTGCCACGCTGGTAATCGACGGTAAAACCGTGGCGCTCGGGCAATTCACGCAGCTCGCTGGCGGCCCAGCGCATGCTGTCCCACAGGCGCCGTGCGCGTTCCTGGCCAAGGGCCTTTTCCAGCGGCGGCATGTCGCACGACCACCCCAGCAACGCCTGCCCGCCGTTGCGCCCGGACGCCGCCCAGGCCACCCGGCTGGCTTCCACCAGGGTCACCCGCTTGCCGGCGAGCGCCAGGCGCAGGGCGGTGTGCAGGCCGCTGAAGCCGGCGCCAATGATCAGCACCTCGGTGTCCAGGCGTTCCTGCAGGGTAGGGCGCAGAGGGATGGCGGTGGGGTAGGTCTGGGCGTAATAGCTGGCGACATGCTGGGCGGATTGCTTGAACACGACGGACCTCATGAATTTTTATTGGTATTTTTTCATGAAAAACTACCAGATAAATTTCACGAGGCCAAGCGAGGCTCAGCGTTCAATGGCGCGCAGGCTCTAGACCGCAGGTTTGTGATGGTGCCGGTGGCTTGCGATCTCGTCAGCCAGGCGCGGGCTGTAGCTGCGCGTGGGGATACCGGTGAGGCGTTCGAACATCAGCGCGAACTTGACGTCCAGCGCCCGCTTGCCGGTCATATAGGCATTCAGGGTGGTGACGCTGACGCCCATCTCGGCGGCCATGCGCCGCTGCGACACCCGCTCTGCCTGGGGTTGCCCGGCCTTGAGTGCGGCAAATGCCCTGCGCATTGCCAGCAGCTCTTCTTCTTCCCACACCCACAGATTACCGCTCATGATTCGATCTCAGTCACACGGATTCGGTCGAGCAATCCGTTGCTGGAATCGCTACATCCTACTGCTGTTGTCTAGTGTCCATTAACCGACCAGAGCGGTCGGTTGTTTTGCCATCATACTCTTCGTGCGTTCCAAACTAGTAGCACCCGGCCATGAATGTGCAGTTTTTCCAGCGCCGCGCCTTCGATCAATACCGGCGGGTACAGCGGATTGTCGGCAATCATCCGCAAGGCGCCATCGGTCAGGCGTTGCAGGCGTTTGACGAACAAGTCGCCGTCGAGGCTGAACACGTAGATGGCATCGCTGCGCACCTCGTGAATGCCACGGTCGACCAGCAGCGGGTCGCCGTCGTTGAAGGTGCCGGCCATGCTGTCGCCATCGCCGCTGATGATTGCCAGGTTGTGCGCGGCAGAAAAACTGATGCCCTGGCCACGCAGCCAGTCCAGGTGCACGGTCAGGTCGCGGATTACTTCGACATGGGCCGGTGGCGTGTTGCCGTTGCCCATCGAACCGCGGATGTCGAAGTGGGCGATGCTGACGAACTCGCCGCTGGCCGGTACACCAGCCTCGCCCTGTAGCACATCCATCCAGCCGGCAGGCAGGCGCTCGGCCTGCTCGATGCGCCGGGCCACTTCATCGCCGAGGTTTTTTTCTGTGCGCAGCGACAGGATCTGGCTCAGGTGCGCCGGGCTCATGCCCCAGCGCTCGGCACAGCTGGCCTTGCGTTGGGTGCCGAGCAACTGCAGCAGGTTGTGCTTGCGAATCGCGTAGATATCCATGGGGTGCAGAATGCCACTATTTAGCTCGATGCTAAAGAGGGGCCCGGCGTTACTCACGCGATTATTGCACCCGCACTACGCTTGCCGGTGCGCTCAGCAGGCGCTGGCGCAGCAGGTCGTAGGCCCAGTTGTAGGCCATGGTGTAGGGCAGCATGAAGGCGAAGAAACCGATCTCCAGCAAGAACGCCTGCACCAGCGACACGTCGAGCATCAGCGCTGCGATCGGCACGCCGATCAGCACAAAGCCAGTTTCAAAGCCGCCGGCGTGAAGGGCACGGACCTTGACCGTACGCGCGACCCGGCTGACCGGCCAGAGACGGTCGAACGCCGCGTTGTAGAGCATGTTCCAGATCATCGCCACGGTCGACAGCATCACCGCCAGCGCGCCCATTTCCAGCATCGAGCGGTTCAGCAGCCAGGCGCCGATCGGCGCGCAGATCAGCACGGCGATCAGTTCGAAGCCGACGGCGTGGACGATGCGTTCAGCAAAGGATTTCTGGGAGGCTTGCAGTTTCATGACGTCACCTGAAGGTGTGTTTCGGTGAAGCTATTGTCATCGCTTTTTTGCTTATTTGAAAAATAGGTTCCATCGCTAAAAGCGATGGATTGATTGGGTTGCCTGGCTCAAGTGCTGATATCAGTACAGTTGATATCAGATTTAAGTATTGACGGATTGCTCGATATCAACGCCCAGAGGAGCATGCACACACCCTCCATCACCCAAGAATAACGACCCATGACCCTCTCTACTGTGGCAGCACTGCAACTGGGTTCGCACCCCGACGGCAAACAACCAACCCTGGAGGCGATTCTTGCCTACGAGGCTGAAATAAAGGCCGCTGGCGCCCAGCTGGTGGTCATGCCCGAAGCCCTGTTGGGCGGCTACCCGAAAGGCGAAATCTTCGGCACCTACATGGGCTATCGCCTGCCGGAAGGCCGCGAGGCCTTTGAGCGCTATTTTGCCAATGCCATCGATGTGCCGGGCGCCGAAACCGCCGAACTCGCAGCCCTCGCGCAACGTACCGGCGCGCACCTGGTGGTCGGTGTCATCGAGCGCAGTGGCAGCTCGTTGTTCTGTTCGGCGCTGTTCTTCTCGCCGGAGCAGGGCCTGGTGGCCAACCACCGCAAGCTCATGCCGACCGGCAGCGAACGGCTGATCTGGGGCCAGGGCGACGGCTCGACCTTGCCGGTGATCGATACCCCGGTGGGCAAGATCGGCGCGGCAATCTGCTGGGAAAACCACATGCCGCTGCTGCGCACGGCGATGTACGCCAAAGGCATCGAGGTGTGGTGCGCGCCGACGGTGGACGAGCGCGACAACTGGCAAATCTCCATGCGCCATATCGCCCACGAAGGGCGCTGTTTTCTGGTCAGCGCCTGCCAGTACCAGCCGTCGCCACGCGACCTGGGCACCAGCCTGCCGCACTGGGATGACGACCGACCGCTGATGCAGGGCAACAGCGTGATCATCGGCCCCATGGGCGAGGTGATTGCCGGGCCATTGAAGCACGGCCCCGGTTTGCTGGTGGCGCAGATCGATTCGGCCGAGCTGGTCAAAGCGCGGTATGACTTTGATGTGGTCGGCCACTATTCGCGCCCGGATGTCTTCACCTTGCTGGTTGATGAACGGGCGAAAAGCTCGGTGAAGTTCCAGCAATAACCCGAAGTGGGCAGGGCGCGCGTGCGCCGGTTGCCCTGATGTTGCTGTACACCTGGCTTCGTCCTGAGGCCAGGTGCCTGTCGACTCCGACACGCTCTGCGGTTGATCGTTGCTTTGAAGTTTCTGCGCTTTGCGTTGCCCTACACCAATAAGAAAAATACTAGAGGCTTGTCAGAAATGAATACTGGTTCGCACCTGCTGTACCGCAAGATCGCCTGGAAGATATTGCCGCTGCTGTTTGTCAGCTACATCGTTTCTTACCTGGACCGGGTCAATATCGGTTTCGCCGCGTTGCGCATGCAGCAGGACCTGAACTTCAGCGATGCGGTCTACGGGCTCGGCGCCGGGGTGTTTTTCCTCGGTTATGTGCTGTTTGAAGTGCCCAGCAACCTGCTGCTGACCCGCATCGGTGCGCGCAAGACCATCATGCGCATCATGATTTCCTGGGGGCTGGTGTCGTCTTGCATGATGTTTGTGCAGACGCCTTTGCAGTTCTACCTGGCGCGGTTTTTCCTCGGGGTGTTCGAAGCCGGGTTCTTCCCGGGCATCATCCTTTACCTGACCTACTGGTTTCCGGTGCGCATGCGCGGCAGCGTGATCGCCGTGTTCATGTCGGCCATTGCCATCGCCGGCATTCTCGGCGGGCCGCTGTCAGGCTGGATCATTCGCGCCATGGAAGGCGTGCATGATTTGCACGGCTGGCAGTGGATGTTCCTGCTCGAAGGGGCGCCGGCGGTCATCCTCGGTATTCTGGCTGGCTTCCTGCTGATCGACCGGCCCGAGCAGGCAACGTGGCTGAGCCGCGAAGAGCGCCAGCGCATCGCCGCAGAGGTTGGCACGCCCACCGGCAGCACAAGCCACGCACTCGGTGCGGTGGTGCGCGACCCGCGCATCTATGCCCTGGCGCTGGTGTATTTCTCGGTAATGGCCGGGCTCTACATTCTCGGTTTCTGGCTGCCGGGGATGATCAAAAGCTACGGCGTCGACGACCCTTTCCATATTGGCCTGCTGACGGCGGTGCCCTACATCGCCAGCGCCGTGGGCATGATCGTCATCGGCAGGCATTCCGATGCCGTCGGCGAGCGCCGCTGGCACCTGGCAAGCTGCATGCTAGTGGCCGCCTGCGCGTTGATCGCCTGCACCCTGGTGCCGGGCAACCTGGTGCTGGGCCTGGTGACCCTGAGCGTGGCGGCGGTCGGGCTGTATGCCTCGATGCCGTTGTTCTGGACCATCCCCACCCGTTACCTGGGCAGTGAATCAGCTGCCGGCGGCATTGCCCTGATCAACTCCCTGGCGCTGTTTGGCGGCTTCACCAGCCCAACGGTGCTGGGGCTGGTCAAGGCCAGCACCGGCAGCCTGGATATCGGCCTGTACCTGTTCGCCGGCTTGCTGGTGGTCGGCGCTGGCGCGCTGATCCTGGCGCTGCCGGCCCGGCTTATCAAAGAGAGCCCAACGTTGGCGGTGCAGGGTGAAGTCTGCGAATCACTGTGAACCCGACGCAAGCCACCAACAGGTCAAGGCAATGAAGACAAAAGTGCAATCGGATGAAGCTGTCGCGGTACGCAAAATCGGCGTGATCGGCGGCTTGGGGGCGCTGGCCGGGGCAGACCTGTTCTACAAGCTGACCCGCTCGCGCCAGGTGCTGGCCGAGCAGTTCAACTGCCACCTGCTGCTGGAGCAGCAGGCTTTCAGCGACGCCGCGTTGCCCCTATACGCCGGGGCCAGCGTCGCCTCGCGCAAGTTCTATGTCTATGAACTGTGCAAGGCGTTCGAGGCCCGCGGTATCGAGACGGTGATGCTGCCGTGCTTCGCCAGCCATACCTTCCTTGGCGAGATCCAGGAGCAACTGAGCCTGCGTATTCTCGACATGATGGCGGCGCTCAAGCAGCACATTGCCGGCCGGTATGCGCCGGGGACGGTGCTCGGCGTGCTGGCCTCGGATGTGGTTCGCGGGTCCGGGCTGTTCGAGCGCTACCTGGGCGGCGACTACCGCCTCAGCTACCCGCCGGCGGCCGAGCAGGCAGCCTTGATGGCGGCGGTGTACGGCGAGGCTGGCATCAAGCACGGCGGGCTCGACGGCGCGCCGCTCGAGGCCGTACAGCGCCTGGCTGGCGCGCTGCAGGCGCAGGGTGCGGCCGTCATCGTACCGGGCATGACCGAACTGGCCCTGGTCTGCGCGGCCTTGCAGCGTAGCGGCATTGCCATGCTCGACAGCAATGCGATCTATGCCGACTTCGCCGCCAGCGAGCACTACCGGCGCGCCGAGGCGCCGTTCAAGCTCGGCGTCGTCGGCGGCGTGGGGCCGGCGGCAACGGTGGACTTCATGGATAAGGTCGTGGCCAACACGCCTGCCGGCAAGGATCAGGACCACATCAAAATGGTGGTCGAGCACAACCCGCAGATTCCCGACCGCACCGCGAACCTGCTCAGGGCTGAAACCGATCCGACCATTGCCCTCTACGCCACCTGCCTGCGCCTGGCGGACGCCGGTGCCGATGCCATCGCCATCCCGTGCAACACCGCTCATGCGTTCGTAGCGCGTATCCAGCCGCACCTTGAGGTGCCGATCGTCAACATGCTCGACGAGACCATCGCCTGCATCGTCGAGCAGCATGGCGCGAGCACGCCAGTGGGGCTGCTGGCCACCTCGGGCACGTTGCAAAGCGCTGTCTATCATGAGGCCGCGCGGGCGGCCGGCTTGCAGCTGATCACCCCGGGGCACGAATACCAGGCGCTGGTGATGGAGGCCATTTACGGCGCGCGCGGGATCAAGGCCGGGTTTACCGAGGGCATCTGCAAGGAGCAGTTGCTGGTGGTCGCCGAGCACCTGTGCGAGCTGGGTGCCGGGGTGTTGATTCTGGGCTGCACTGAGCTGCCGCTGGTGCTCAGCCCGGCGCCGGCCATGGGCCTGGGCCGGCACCGGGTGGCGGTGGTCGACCCGACCACGGTACTGGCCCGCGCGTGCGTGCAACTGGCGCTCGATGCCCGCCCTCAGGACAGGCAGAAGGTGTTGTCCACCAGTTGAATGATCAGCGACTTGACCGTTTGCAGCGTGCTGTCGTGCTTGCTGCCCACCCGCGTGCCGATTTCCAGGTCGTAGGAGGGCAGCGGCACCGGGCAGGGAAAGGTCTGCAGGGTGCTGACCCGTTCCATGGCCCGGGCGGCGTGGGTGGGCACCGTGGTGATCAGCTTCGAGCCCACCAGCAGAAACGGCACTGCGGCAAAGTGCGAGGTCGAGGCGCGGATGCTGCGCTTGTAGCCGGCCGCATTCAGCCCCTCGTCGACGATACCGACAAAACCGCCCGACGACACCAGCAGGTGCGGCCTCTGGGCGTAGTCTTCGGCGCTGCTGGGGATGCTGTTGTCAGCATCGGCGATGCACAGGTAGTTGCCGCGGCCCAGGCGGTGGCGGGCAATCAGCGGCGACGACAGCCCGCCGGCAGACACGGCGATATCGATCTGATGATGCATGAGCATGTCCTGCACCAGGCCGCTGTGGGTCTGGCGGAACAGAATGCGCAGGCCGTGCAGTTGTTCATCGATCAGCGCCACCAGGCTTTGCCCCAGGGCGATTTCGCTGTCGTCGGAGAGGCCGATGGTGATGGTCCGGCCCTTGATGTCTTTGCCGGCGACCGACAACGCAAAGGCTTGCCGGCAGCGATTGAGGGCCTCGCCAATCAGCGGCGCCAGCTCGTTGGCGCGCAGGGTCGGGCGCAGGCCACGGCCGGTGCGTTCGAACAACGGGTCGGCGTAAATTTCCCGCAGCCGCGCAAGGGCCGCACTGACCGCAGGCTGGGTCACCCCCAGGCGCAGCGCCGCGCGACTGGCACCGCCTTCTTCGATCAGGGCGACAAACACTCGCAGTAAGTTCAAGTCGACAGAGTCGATATCAATGCTATGCATATCAGATATCTTGATAGTTGATTGATTTATAGTATAGGCCTACGCACAATCCGCGAACAAATACTTCATCAGCGTATTTGCAGTGGCTGATGAGTTGGGCAGTCGAGTTTGGGAGCGTATGAAAGGTTCAGCAGTAGTTAAGGGGTTGTTGTGTGTATTACTTGCACCGTGGTTAGTGGCCAGTGGGTCTTTTACGGTAAGTGCTGCAGACCTTGTTGCGGCACCGGGCGTCGCCGCCGAATCGTGGATGTTGATGGACTATGAAAGTGGCGAAGTTCTGGCCCAGGGCAATGCCGATGCGCGCATCGACCCTGCCAGCCTGGTGAAGATCATGAGCAGTTATGTGATCGGCGAGGCTCTGCAGTCCGGCGCACTCAGCGCCAGTGACCGGGTGACCATCGAGCACGATGCCTGGGCCGCAGGCAATCCGCACTTGCAGGGTTCTTCGTTGATGTTTCTCAAGCCCGGCGACCGGGTCTCGGTACAAGACCTCAATGCCGGGGTTGTGGTGCAGTCTGGCAATGACGCCTGCATTGCCCTGGCCACTTACATTGCCGGCAGCGAACACGCCTTTGTCGACCTGATGAATGAACAGGCCGGCAAACTTGGCCTGACCAATAGCCAATTCAAGACCGTCCATGGCCTGGCCGCCGAAGGGCAATACAGCAGTGCCCGCGACATGGCGATACTCAGCCGTGCGCTGATTGCCGAGTTGCCGGCGCAGTACGCCCTGTACAAACAAAAAGCCTTCGCCTTCAACAACGTTCAGCAATACAACCGCAACCGCCTGTTGTGGAGTACCAGCCTGGATGTCGACGGTTTAAAGACCGGCAACTCCAGCGCAGGCGGCTACAGCCTGGTCACCTCGGCGCAACGTGACGGGCGCCGCCTGATTGCCGTGGTGATGGGCGCCAAGTCCGATCGGCTGCGCTTTCAGGAGTCGGAAAAACTGCTCAAGTGGGGCTTTCGCGCATTCGAGACGGTGACGCCGATCCAGGCCGACGAAGTGTTCATGAGCAAGCGCGTGTGGTTTGGCCAGACCCGCACCGTCAAGCTCAATGCCGGCGCGCAAGCGACCATCAGCGTGCCCTACGGGCACTCGGCCGAGGTGCAGGCCAGCGCCATCGTCGACACCGCCGAACTTCACGCGCCGTTGCAGGCGGGCCAGGTGGTAGGCGTGGTCAACTTCCAGGTGGGCTCAAAACACGTCGCCAGCAAGCCGCTGGTGGTGATGGAAAGCGTGGAAGAGGGCGGCTGGTTCAGCCGGGCCTGGGACTACCTGTTGCTCAAGGTGTACCAATGCCTGGGCGTGTGCCTGTTGTGCGCGGGCTAGTTGCGATCCTGTAGACGAGAAGAGGGGCCTATGAACCGTTATCTGCGCTGCTTCCTGCCCGTGCTGTTGGTATTGACGGCGACAGGCTGCAGCAACCCTGCAAGCACCAGCGAACACTCGCTGTTCGTCTCGGCGGCCGAGGCCGATGCCAACAACCAGCGCGCCCTGCAAGCGCTGTCGGATGAGCCCGATGTGGCCGGCGGCCTGGTGGTGTATTTCGACACCGACAGCTCGGCGATCGAGCCGCCTTATCAGGCCAGGCTTGCCTATGTGGCCAACTACCTGGTGAGCCATCCCGAGGCCGAAGTCTTTGTCGAGGGCCATACCGATGACATCGGCTCGCCCGAGCAGAACTTCGTCCTGGCCCAGGCGCGTGCCGCGATGATTGCCTATTACCTGGTCAAGTACGGCGCCTTGTACGAGCAGGTGAATGTTCACGCCTATGGCGAGCATTCACCGGTGCGCGAGGGCAGTGGCAAGGACGACTTGAAGCTCAACCGCCGGGGCGTGGTGGAGTGGGTCAGCCATGGGCACAGTTTGGGCTATGAGTTTGAGCAACAGTGAGCAGGGTTTGAGTTCAAAGCGCCTTCTTGTTTCTCACGCTCCAGGCCTCAAGGAAACCGTCGGTTGGAAACACCACGGGGTGTTTATCCATCCTGACCTTCACCGGGACATCCTTGGCGAAGGCGTTGTAGATATAGTGCTGCGCGGCATCGGAGACCGGCAGGAAGATCGACACCTTGGTGCCTGGTTTTTCCTCGCGGCACTCATGCAGCACCTTGATCGGCTGATCGTTGACTTCAATAAAGCCCTCATTGGTCTGCAGCTTCCCGCAGTCGACAAACTGCGTGAAGATCATTTTTGCGCCCTGTTCCGTGGCATTGATGACAGCGTTGTAAACGACAACGCCGTCCTTGAAACCCTCCGAGTTGCTCAGCGCAATCGCACTGTACGGCGCGTCCTTGCTGAACTCGTTGAACAAGGCGTAGCGGTACTTATCGGTGCCGATGGTTTTCGCCAGCTTGCGACCTTCATCGGTTTGCATGTCAATGACGAAGTGCCCAGCGACAGCCTGGGAGGAAACCGCCGCCAGCAGCAGAATGCCAGGCAGGCAGAGGATTTTTTTTGCGCGTGAGATCATGGAGCAGTTCCTTGCTTCGACTGACCGCCATGATATCAAATTGACGCCATTGCCTTAAGGCTGGGTTTGACTGTCGGCTTCAATCACCGACGTGTCTGCGCCGAACTCCGCTGCAAAACGGGGCCGCTGTTCTTAATCCATTTAATAATGCTTCTCAGTTAATGTAGTATTCGCCGCTCTCCGGCGGGGCCGGTTCACCGAAATAGGGCTGAGCATGTCACGCATTGGCACCTCTGATCTGCTAACCAACTTCCATGAGCACTACGCGGAACTGTTGGCGTTCCTGGCTCGGCGGTTGGGTAACGTTGAGCAAGCTGCCGATGTGGCCCAGGATACCTATCTGCGTTTGGTTAACCTGCCGGCGGGCGAACCGATACAGGAGCCTCGCGCGTTTCTGTTCCGCATAGCTGGCAACCTGGCCATTGATCGTATGCGTCGGGAGGGGCGACTCAATGCCTTGCATGCCGATGAATCACAGGCCCTGGAGGTATGCGATCCACGCCCTTCACCAGAGACTGCTCTGATCACAGATGAGGCTTTGGCACAGCTCGATATCGCCATGGACAAGTTGCCAACCAACGCAAGGTTGGCGCTACTGCTCAACCGTCTCGAGGGGCTGACCCATGCGCAGATCGCCATAAGACTCGGCGTTTCCGAAAGCACCGTGGGGAAGTACATTGTTCAAGCTGTACGTCATTGTCGCGACTCGCTGAGCCGGACGCAGTGGAGATGAACCGCTTGCCTTATATGAACGTGCCCCCCCAGACTCGGACGCCTCTTCACACTTCCAAGCTTGAAGAACCCATGACCGACAGTGTTGATCCTTCCGATCTGGAAGACCAGGCCATCGAGATGCTGGTGCATCTGCACTCAGGTCGGGCTACTACAGCCGATCACCTGGCCTATGACAACTGGTGCCAGCGCTCTGCGTTCCATGCTCACGCCGCAAGCAGGGCCGAGGCATTGTGGGGCGCGTTCCCGCTCACACAAAAAGCCCGACAATTCGTTGCTCCGCCCCCCGAGAAACGTCGTAAACCTGTACGCGCTTTATGGGCAGCCGGCATGGCTGCTTGTGTTGCAATAGTGGTGTTCAGTGCAGCGCTGCAACGCCCCTGGTCAGCGCTCTATGCCGATCATGTGACAGACCCTGGCGAGCGACGGGAATTGCGCCTTGAAGACGGCAGTCGGCTGTGGATGAATGGTGACACCGTGCTGTCGGTGAATTACAGCCATAACCAACGTGGCATCACGCTGTATCAAGGGGAAGCACTCTTCGAAGTTGCCAAGGATTCATCGCGGCCTTTCATCGTTCACGCCGCTCAAGGTGATGTGCAGGCAATCGGCACACGTTTCGATGTGGATCAGCGCGGCGACAAAGTCACCGTCCAGGTGAGCGAAGGGATAGTCCAGCTCAGTTCGGGCGGGGAGACCCTGCGTCTGCCCGCAGGGCAATCCACGGCCTATCGCCAGGGTCTGGCGCCGCAGATGGCGGTGGAAGTCGATGTGCAGGATGTCGCCACCTGGCAGCGAGGCAAATTGATTTTCAATGCGCGGCCGCTGGGTGAGGTGCTCGCCGAACTCGACCGGTACATCCCAGGCGTCCTCTACCTGACGGATGAAACGCTGGCGGCACGGCGTATCAGCGGCACATTCGAAGTGGAGGATCCACACGCTGCGCTCAATGCGCTTGAGCAAACGCAGCCACTTCGCATCACTCGGTTGCCGTTACTCACGCTGGTGCGGCCCAAGCGCTGATACAGGGCCAGCATCCCTTCCCGGAGAGCACCTTGCAAAAAAATGAAAATTCTTTGGCAAGGTCCTCCACGTCGTTTCGTCGTAGATACGAAGCGCGAATCATTCACATTAAAGTCGCGCAGCCAACTCTAGGGAAAGGTTGCTTTCATGTTTCATGTCTCCTTACGTACCCGTGCGCATTCGTTGCGCCAGGCAATGGCACTGGCTGCCTTGCTCGGACTGCTGGCACCGGTCGATGTTCATGCCAGGGGCTCCGAAGCCTTCGCTGTCACTCAGCTCTTCAATATCGCTGCCCAGCCACTGGACAGCGCACTAACCCGATTCGCCGATCAAGCCGGCCTGCGCATCATTTTCAATTCCGACGAGGTAAGTGGAATGAACAGCGCTGGGTTGAGCGGGCCCTACAAGGTCAATGAGGCGCTCGATCATCTGCTCAGCGGCAGTGGTTTCGGTTATGAGTTCGTCAATGACAAGACGCTGACCTTGCGCAAGCTATCGACTGATTCGGCAGTGCTGGAGCTGGGCGTTACCGATGTGAATGCACTCAGGCTGGCCTCGACAACTGAGGGGACCGGCGCCTATACCACTGGCCTTACCAACACGGCGACAAGGTTGGGGCTTTCGCCGCGTGAAACGCCTCAGTCCATCAGTGTGGTCACTCGGCAACAGATGGATGACCAGAACATGCAGTCGTTGGAAGACGTTGCAAGGGCAGCGACAGGCATCAGCACGGTTAAAGGGTTCGGCACAGAGCGTGCGCTTTACTACTCGCGAGGGTTCCAGGTCGACGACTTGCAGTTCGATGGCCTGCCGAGCAGCGTCACGGAAAGTTTCTCGATGGACGTCATGTCAGTGAACAACATGGCCATGTATGACCGGGTGGAAATTGTCCGAGGTGCGACAGGCCTGATGCAAGGGGCAGGTAACCCGTCTGCGGCGATAAATATGGTGCGCAAGCGACCGACGCGTGAATACCAACTCAAGGCGGAGCTCGGTGCTGGCTCGTGGGACAACTACCGCACGCAACTCGATGTTGGCGGCCCCCTGAACGCAGAGGGCACCCTGCGTGGCCGTACGGTCCTGATGTACAACAGTCGAAATAGCTACCAGGACTACGCTGACAAGGACAATCAGCTGTTCTACGCCATTGGCGAAGCCGACTTGAGTGATTCGACCACGATCGCGGTGGGGGCATCTTTCCAGCAGGACAACAACGGCGGCTACGACTGGGGTGGTTTGCCCACCCACCTGGATGGCAGTTCTTACAACTTCTCGCGTTCGAAGTCGTTCGCCGGTAAGTGGGCCCACCTGGACAAGATCAACCGCAACGTTTTTGCCGATATCAAGCACAGCTTCAATGAGGACTGGAACCTCACCGTCGCCACCAATCTGATCTGGTCCAATGCAGATTTTCTCGCTCAGGTTGGGTATCACAGCAAAGACTCCGATTCGACGATGCAGTACTGGCCGAACAGCGCCCGTTACGATGACGAACAGATCAATCTCGACGCGGCGCTTAACGGCGCATTCACCCTGCTGGGGGGCAAGCATGAGGTGGTGATAGGGACCAACATGAGGCGCGACAGGTTGCAGTACGTGACAGGCTCATCAAGCGTGAACCCTATTGTCGACATTCTGGACTTTGACACTTCGCAGTTCCCTGAACCGCACATAGTCGGCAGCCTGACGCCCAGCCGCCATGTGCGTAAGGACAAGGGCATATATGCCGCCACCCGCCTCAATCCGCTCGATGATCTGCACGTCATTCTCGGCAGCCGTTTGAGCTGGGTCGATTACGACACCCAAGGCCCATGGGAGACGGACCGCTTCAAGGAAAATCGCAAGGTCATCCCTTACGGCGGCATCGTCTACGACGTCAATGACAACACCTCGGTGTACGCCAGCTATACCGAGATCTATAAGATGCAGGGCAACTACAGCGTCGACAACACATTGCTGGAACCGACGACGGGCAGTAACTACGAAGTCGGCGTGAAAAACGAGCTGTTCGATGGCAGGTTGAATACCGCCCTGGCGCTCTTCCAGGTGGATCAGTCAGGCCTTGCGCAGGTCGTTCCCGATGCTGGACGTGTCTGCGGGCCAACGCGTGATTCGCGGTGCTACACCGAGGGTGCGAAAGTGCGAAACCGCGGGTTCGAGGCAGAGGTTTCAGGCGAGTTGATGCCCGGCTGGAATGCCTTGATGGGCTACACCTACAGTCATCCAAAATACATCGCCGGTACCCACAAGGGTGACGCCTATGGCACAGAAAATTCGCCACAGCGACTGTTCAAGGCCGCCACCACCTATCAGCTGCCAGGGAAGTTGGATCAATGGCGAGTGGGGACCAGCGTGTACCATCAGAGCAAGCTGTACCTGAACGAGATTTCGCAGAGTGCCTACAACCTTGTCGACCTGAACGCCAACTTGCGAATCGACCAGAACCTGAGCGTTCAATTGAACCTCAACAATGTTTTCGACGAGAAGTACTACACCGCGATTTTTAGTCAAGACACCGGAAACTATTACGGCGAACCCCGCAACGTTGCCATCACCCTACGCTACGAGAACTAGTTGCGAGCCGGACGTTGCAGAGGGCTTTGTGTGTATCACATCGGCTGCCACTTCAACGGCCTGGTCTTGCGATGAAGGCCGCCTTGCCGCCCATGATCGCGAGCACCGGTCAATAAACCGATTTTCAAGCGGCTGTAGCAGCCGCTTGGAAGAACATCACGCTCAGTCGCAACGGATTGCTGTGCTTCGCACTGCGTTAGAACTGTCGGTAAGATCCCTTTTCCCAACCAGCACGAACAGATGCCAATGGCCCAACCGACGACACTAACCAGCATCATTGGCCCTTGGAAAGGAGAGGCGCCGACAACGTTACTACAACGCTGTCGAGATGCCTGGGACACGCCCTTTAAAGAGCTTTCAGATCTCATGGTCGCTACTTTTCTGAATCAGCGAATCGCAGTTCCTCAAATGTTGGCTGAGGCTAGGCGGCGGTTGGATACAGAGCCCCGCGATGACACGGAATACTTCGAAGGCCAGCTACTTGAGGCAGTTATCGGAGCTGACAACTGACCGCTTTGGGCCGTTAGCTGCCCCGAATGTAGACGGACTTTCTACATTGCGGAACGTCACTTGCGAAGGGTGTGGTGGTACAGAAATGGTACGAGGAAATTGAGCTGAGTCTACAAGCCAGTGTTTTAGTGCGGTTTGTGCTTAGTGCGTCCAATCCATCACA